>JBCCDM010000112.1:0-15875 GCA_039030795.1 Cyanobacteria bacterium P01_A01_bin.84 | reverse complement strand
TCATCAGTACGCCGAACCAACCGATATATAAACGGTTATTGGTGCTGGTGATGAACTGACAAAACTTTTCCCATACGTTGGCGCTCTCGCGTCTTTGTAAGGTAGTAGTCATGTTTGTATAATTGCGTCTTACTTTTATAATACGTAGGTTTGATTGCCTACTAAACATTAATGTAAATGATTTATTGACTTTTGTAAACAAAATTAAGTTTAGATATTGTTATAAATAATATTTATTTCAGTTATGTCTAATTAATCGGAAAAGACGAAAGTAAAAATTTGAGAAGTTGGCTAGATAGTCAGTTAAAGAATAAGGACTGGGGTAGGTGCGATCGCAATCCCTGGCAGAATTATTAGCTTCTCTAGAAGACAGTACTGGTAAAGCAATTTTATTTTTTTTAATCAGCACTGTCTTTTTCAAAATGAATATCAACCGGGGGGCCATTTCAGTTGTCTACCGCCCAGAATATGTAAATGTAAGTGGTAAACAGTTTGACCGCCGTCATTACCATTATTAATTACAACTCGATATCCATTGGCAAGTCTCTCTTGCTCAGCAATAGTTTTTACAGTTTGTAGCAAATGACCCAATAGTTGGGTATCGTCTGATTGTGAGTCTGAAAGTTTGGGGATTTGTTTTTTAGGGATAACTAAAATATGAACAGGTGCTTGGGGGTTGACATCCCGAAATGCTAGTGCTCGATCGTCTTCATAAACTATATCGGCAGGAATCTCTCGGCGAATAATCTTGCCAAAAATAGTGTCTTGAGTAGTCATAGGAAATCCGTTTTCAATACACCCTTTATAATCTAGTCCACCCAGGGTCAATTATTTATCTCTTAGTTATCTATTGCAGTGGTTGTTTCTATTAATTTAGTGGGTTTATGCTTCCGAGAAATACGCAAAGGAATTTCCCGATCTACTTGGGGTTCACCCCAAAACTTTCCAAGGCTTGGACCATCATTAACCCGGCGATCGCCAAAGAAAAAATTCTTCCACTCATGCAGCCATACCCGTCGTCCCATACGAGTAAACCAATCCATACCATATCGAGCCGCGCGATCGCTCTGGAGAAAGGTTCGCCATAGTGCTTTGGGTCGAACTTGTATAATCAACTCAATAAACTTTACCCATAAAAAAATTCGCCACGGAGGCATATTAACTGTAGCCAGTACTTGATGCTTATAGTCCCATTTGCGCTGGTCAAGTTGAATTATCCGCCTTTCTGTTGCATTTTGGTAGTATCCTGTCCATCGATGAGGTGTTACATATAAAGACATTATTTGGTCAGGATCGTACCAAAGAAACTGCCTTAAGGAGCGTATAAAATCTTTATCGGTAACTTCCTCAAAATCAGCGACCCATGTTGCCAGGGAGAGAATACCATGTTGACGCATCAGGCGAATGGCTTCGCGATCGGTTTTTGTTGCACTCCCTTTACGGATTTTCTTGAGAGTTGCCTCATCAGTATTTTCCATGCCCAGCAAAAACCTTTCTATACCAGCTTTACGGTATAGATGTAAAATATCCGCATCGCGGACAATATCATCGGCACGAGTTGAACCAATAATACTGATATTGATATTCTCAGCAATAATTGCCTCACACAGTTCGCGCCATACAGCTTTATTCACTGTTGGATTTTCATCAGCTAAATTGATTAGTTCTACACCGTGGACGCGGTGGAGCCAAGCAATCTCTTAGCAAACTTCTGTGGATTGCGATGACGCCAGCGTGCCCAGAAGCCGCGTTGACCGCAGTAATTGCACAGGTGTGGACGTCCCCGGGAGAATTGCATAACGACGGCTCGTTTACCACCATAATAGCTATATTGCTTTGGATCTATAAGTTCCCAACCGACTCGGTAGGCATCAAGGTCTTCTATCATCAAGGCTGGAGGTGTTGCAACTATCTGAGTGTCATGGCGAAAAGCTATTCCCTCAACCTTGGAAAGGTCATCGCCAGAGTCAATAGCAGCCATAAGTTTGGGCACAGTAGCCTCACCTTCACCACGAACAATCACATCGATCTGTGACTCATGTACAAGTATGTCACGGAAATGATATGTGGGAAATACTCCGCCATAAACAATAGTTGTATTGGGTAGCTCTGCACGAAAGCGGCGAGTCAGTTCTACAATAATAGGGTGTGCCGATGTTGAACCGGAATGACCTATTACAAGAACCTGGGGAGAATGGATGGTAACTTGTTGGGCTATTTCAACATGAGAAAGGGGACCAATTTCAGCATCCAAAAGCGTTACATCATGTCCAGAATCCAGTAGCGAACCACCTACACACAGAAGTCCTAGTGGTGGTAGTTGCTCCCGGGGAATGCGGCTACCGATTGCTGGATGTGGTGGATTTACAATTAGGATTTTCATAATACTCTGTATATTAAGAAGAACCCAATTATTACGATATGCAGTTCAACTATTCATGATCCAAAAGTTTTACACAATAAAATCAAACTACTTAACTGAGGCAAAAATCGTAAACATGGTAACTAATAATAATTGCTAGATTCGGTGGGCGTCCAATAAGCACTCAAGGAAAATTTAAATTTGCTCGTTTGCTGCATTGAATACTTCTAAAACCTGTCTGCAAAAATTTTTCAGTTGCTTGCTTCTTTCTAATGAAGGTTGAGAAATACCAACACAACTCCAGTTATCTACTGTTGAGAGTCGCCATTGTTCGCCAGTATGATTAAAACCAGCTATTTCTACCCCAATTGCTCGCTTGATATCGCTGACAAGGTCTTGATAAAATCGAATCTGAATTAATACGCTACGACATTTCCAAGAACCACTAACACCAGGAAAATGAAAGCTAATGTCGATTGATTCCGGATCTATGAGTTGACGGGTCTGTGGGTCATTTTTCCACGGTTTTAAGTCAGAACTAGCATCAGGAAATTCGGATTTAAACAAATTGACTATTGCTGCTATCTTGCTGGCAAATTCAAGATTAGTTGCCATATCAGATGCGTTCACTAATAATACTCCTCCTTAGTTATTTCAATTACTTTCGGAACTTAAATTTGTAGTCATTAGGGTGAAAAGCTTGTTTTTCGGTGTTTCACATTATCAGTACTTAAAAAAATTATCAACTTGATATCATACTTTTATGACAATAGGTAATGGGTAAAATAGCTGCGTTACTAATACCAGAATGCTGTAACTTAACTCTTCTATGTCTCCCTTTCAAGGATAGAAATTTAAATAATGGATATTTTTTCATATTTGGAGCAATAGTGCGATCGCACTATTGTTCCTTTCTGAGACACCTAAAGGGTGATAAACCCCTGTGGGGTTTACAACGGTATCGTCTTTTTCCACAAACCTTGAAAACCCTTGTTCTCATGGATTCTTCTTCATATTATTAGCTCTATATTTAGATTTTTTTAAACTTATGGCTCCTAATCTTCTATATTTTTGAAAATAAATCCTAGACAAGAGATGACAGTTAGCTAGAAAATCTAAGAAGAAACTGTTACTCAACCAACAATTACATTCGATTTATGGCGCGTAAACGCTCTATCTTTTCACTTATTTTAGTAATCTTGGCAACTTTGTTGATAAGTTGTAGTGGACCTACTGTAAAAACAGCACCTCCCACTTATACTCCTTTACAACTCCAAAAGTTACAAGAATACGCTCCCGATCTTGAAGCAGTACGCGATCGCTCTGCGGAATTGGAGAGCTTGATTTCTAAACGGGATTGGCGACGGGTAAGCAATTTTATTCATGGTCCAATGGCTGAAGCTAGGTTAACTATGAATTATGTTGCTCGCAATTTGTTACCTCAAGACCAAAAGACTGCTCGTAATATCTCACGGGATGTTTTTAATAATTTGGTAAAAATTGACAAAGCTGCTGAAAGTGGTGACAGTATAAAAGCTTTGAATAGCTATTCAACTGTGTTTACCGATATTGACCAGTTTTTGAAGTTACTTCCTGAGCTTCCACTCCAGGAAACGCCGGAATCTTCTCTGAGCGAAGTAGAATAGAGCAACATGGATTCACTGTTGATTCTTTGAAGGTTTAACTATTAATATGCTGGGAGTTAAGTGTTTGTGAAAAAGAAAATTTTTGATTTTAGCTTTTAGCTAATGGCTAATGGCTATGTTTAAATTTTTTCTTTTGACCTCTGAGTGGGGTTGCTGACATTTTCCACTAGATTTAACAAGAGCTAGAGACTCTATGCTCTCTGTTACCGGGTTCAGCCTGGTCGCTAGAGTTTAGAGGCTCTGCTCCGGCTTCTGATTATCAGAAATTAACTTTCTGTCGCATTTAAATATGAGTCATGTTGTTATAGTTGGTTGTGGTGTAATTGGTGCGACTGTCGCTTATGAACTTAGTCGCAATAGAGATTTAAAGATTACTGTTTTAGATAAACAACTACCAGCACAAGCTTCTACCGGTGCAGCACTTGGGGTATTAATGGGTGTTATTAGCCACAAAGTAAAAGGTAAAGCTTGGCAGTTGCGAGAAAAAAGTATTAAAAGTTACAAAGGCTTAATTCCAGAGTTAGAAGTTATTATTGGGGAAAAAATACCGTATAACCGCAAAGGAATTCTTAGTCTGTGTTTCCATGGGGAAGATATTGAGAAATGGCGAAAGCTGAGAGAAACTCGTCATTCGCAAGGTTGGGAATTAGAAATTTGGGATTATGAGAAATTAAAGGAAAACTGTCCCCAAGTAAGTAATCAAGGTATATCAGGGGCAATTTATTCTCCACATGATAAACAAGTTGACCCCACAGCCTTAACTTTAGGTTTGGTAAAAGCAGGACGGTCTAAAGGTGTTAACTATCAGTTTGATGTTAATGTTACAGGTCTCAATTACGATAGTAAAGATCCCTTAAAGGTAGAAACAACAGCTGGAGATATCAGTGCAGATTGGCTTGTAGTCGCTGCTGGTTTAGGTTCTTCCCAGTTAACCAAGGGATTAAACCAAATGGTTGATATTCGTCCGGTATTAGGTCAAGCTTTGCATTTAGACTTGGGTCGTTGTTTAGGAAAAGCAGACTTTCAACCAGTAATCACGGGTCATGACGTTCATATTGTGCCAGTGGATGAGTGTATTTCTCCAATTACTCAATATTGGGTAGGTGCAACAGTAGAATTTACCCAAAACGGTGAAAAAATATCTCCCAATAAACAGCTATTAGACGAAGTATTGCAACAAGCGATCGCTTTTTGTCCAGAACTTGCTGAGGCTAAGATTATCCGTACTTGGTCGGGGTCGCGTCCCCGACCTGAGGGTAGACCTGCACCAATTATTGAAAAGTTATCTGGTTACAATAATGTTCTTTTGGCAACCGGGCACTATCGTAACGGTGTTTTACTAGCTCCCGCCACAGCAGAAGCAATTCGTGAGATGATTATTTAAAAATAGCTCTTAGTGGCTTTTTTGTTTGCCGTTAGTTGTTAGTCAAGAACTAAAAGCCAAAAGCTAAAAGCTAAAAGCTAATCATTTTAATAAAAATGCCAATAACAGAACATAAGATTACCGTAAATTCTTTAGAATGGTTTTACCGTCAAGCTGAACCCGTTGGTGAAAGCGATTTATTGCCAGTCGTTTTATTACATGGCTTAGTATCACAAAGTTATAGTTGGCGACATATATTACCTGCATTAGCTCAACAAGGAACAAAGGCGATCGCGCCTGATTGGATTGGTTGTGGGTTCTCTGAAAAACCTGAAAAAAGAGATTTTGCATATACTCCTAATGCTTTCATTCAGGCTTTAGAAGGGTTTGTCGAAGCTTTGGAGTTAGATAAATTCTCTTTGATAGTACAAGGTTTTTTAGGTTCAGTAGGATTGCAATATGCCCTACGTCATCCCGAAAAAGTTGTTAACATAGCCATATTAAATGCACCAATTGCCACTACTGCTAAGTTACCCTGGAAAATTCAGCAAATGGGTTTACCATTAGCAGGAGAAATGATGACTCAAGATCCGTTACTCGTAGATAGAACTTTAGAAGGTGGTTGTCGTTACGTCATCTCCGATAAAGACTTAGATATTTACCGCAAACCTTTTTTAAAAGCATCAGCATCCGGTAGAAGTTTGCTTGCAACTATCCGTAACCTACAATTGTCAAAAGTTACCTCAGAAATTGAATCTGGATTCAAACAATGGCAAAAACCAATCTTAATTCAATGGGGGAAAACAGACCCTTGGTTAAGTTTAGAGACAGCAAAACAATTTGCTAAATCCCTACCTGATGCAGAGATAATCGAAATTAACGACGTAGGGCATTACGCTCAAGAACATCACCATGAGGTAATTTTACAAGACCTTTTACCTTTCATGCGCAAAACTGAGCCAGTTAGTACTTAGAGAATAAGGAAGAAAGAGGGAGCAAACAGGGTAGATGAGGCAAGACGGTTAGGTTTCAGGGCAAGGGTAAAGCACAAAGATAAAAAGATTAATAATTAAGCAGTCTTGCTTATCCAAACCGTATTGGGAAATGAGGTGTAATTAACAAATGAGTAGAGTTAGATAGTCACGCAAAATGTTAATTTTTCACTTCACCACCTCACCCATTACCCATAAATAATTATCTTATTAATATTTCTCAATATATATCGAAGCAATATTACATTTTGACGTAACCTGTTAACAAGAAAGCTTTTAGCTTTTAGCTCTGAAAGGATATTTCTATAAACCTGAAAACCTATCTTCTATAAGGAGAAAGGCTTTGAATAAGCTAATAGCTAATAATCAATAGCTAAAAGCTTATGAATTATCTAAACACTAAAGCTTTCAAAAATCATACAAGACTGCAAAAGGTTACAGTTCATGACGTATTACTGGTTAAAAGCATTTCATATTATCGGCGTAGTTGTTTGGTTTGCTGGCTTATTTTATTTAGTACGCTTATTTATCTATCATGTAGAAGCCGAACAAGAAACAGAACCCGCTCAAACCATCCTGAAAAATCAATATCAAATTATGGAGAAGCGTCTTTACAGCATTATTACAACTCCAGGAATGGTTGTAACTGTAGGGTGTGCTATTGGTTTATTAATTAGTCAACCAGATTATCTTAAGCAAGGTTGGCTTCATGTTAAGTTAGGTTTTGTCGTAGCCTTGCTGATTTATCACTTTTACTGCGATCGCTTAATGAAACAGCTAGAGAATGGTACTTGTAAATGGGGTAGTAAACAATTACGTGCTTTAAATGAAGCACCAACTATCATGTTGTTAGTGATAGTTTTATTAGCCGTATTCAAAGGTAATTTTCCTACAGATACCGCCGTTTGGGTCGTTTTCGGTACAGTGGTTTTAACTGCTGTGACTATTCAGCTTTATGCTAAAAAACGCCGTCAGGATAAAGAGAAGCAGATAGCAGAACAGATATCACAAGTTCCCCAAGAACAAGCTTAGGGAGTAAAAGAAATACGAGTATTAGTGAATAGGGGGACAAATTTACTCCCCATAACCAATTACCCATACATAAATCTGATTCAACTTTAGCTAATTCTAACTTTTGATTGTTTTTGCTGCTGGACATTTAAAGTAGATTAGCATTGAAACATTGGCGCTGGCAAAGCGTCAATTTATGGAGCGTAGAGATATTTAGAAAACTTTTGTATCTTGTCCAGATTGTGTAATTCAATCCTGGGTATATCCTTTGTGACAGTTAGAATAAAAATAAATATATAATATCGGAAATTCCTATGATACTTTCCCCTAAATCATTGAAATATCGTATACATCGTTTTGGATTAGCTTTTATTTTACCTGTAGCAGTAATGGGGACTTTAGCATCTCCCTCGCAACTAGAAACAGCTAAAGCACAGGCTGCTAGTGGCAATCGTCCCTTAACAATCCGCTCTGACGTTCAGGAGTATGACGCAAAAACTCAAGTCATAACTGCTCGTGGTAACGTACAACTGTTATATCCGTCACGTCAAATAAAAGCAACAGCTGCTCAAGCCCAGTATTTTAACAATGAACGTCGAATAGTTATGAGCGGTGACGTATATATTTTACAAAATGGTAATAATAGTATCCGGGGAGAAACAGTAACATACTTAATTGATGAAGGTAAATTTGTAGCCTTGCCCAAGAGTAATCGTCAGGTAGAGTCTATATACATAATTGATGATGCTAATCCTAGTGCCCAAAGAAATGCACCAGCACCAAAAACTCCTGGTTTCAAGCGGACTAATTAGTCAAAAGGTTAGTTTTGTGCAAAGGAGGAAAGGGAAAGAAGAAAGGAGAAAGAAGAAAGGCTAAGGTCATAATTCCTAAAAGCTCTTTTGCACTGTATTCTCAATCTAATTTGTTACTTTTATATACTTGAAGGGAACCGATAGAAGTGAAAATCTTTCTCAAAGACATTCCCTCCGAAAAAATTAACTAAAAAGTGACCTACCTACGCAAGCAAGTATCACTTCTTAATCTAATTAGATTATTTTTTGATTAAACTTTTACCCTTTCCCTTACCCCTTACCTTTACCCAAAAGCTTTAGCTCTCCCAGTTGTAGAAACTGTTCTCAGATGAACAAACGCAGTAAAAGGCGCTAGTTGTGAAAATAATTTTAGAGAACATCCATAAATCTTATGGTAAGCGGGTTATTGTTAATCGCGTTAATCTTTCTGTTGCTCAAGGAGAAGTTGTTGGTTTACTTGGTCCGAATGGTGCAGGTAAAACGACAACTTTTTATATTGCAACAGGCTTAGAAACCCCCAATCGCGGTAATGTTTGGTTAGATAATCAAAATATTACAGCTTTACCAATGCATAAAAGAGCTAGGCTTGGTATAGGTTATTTAGCTCAAGAAGCTAGCGTGTTTCGACAATTGAGCGTCCGCGATAATATTTTGTTAGTTTTAGAACAGACTCGCGTACCCCGTTGGGAATGGTCGGGAAGACTACAGACTTTAATCAGAGAATTTCGCTTAGATAAAGTTGCGAGTAGTAAAGGTATTCAGCTTTCTGGGGGAGAGCGTCGTCGTACAGAACTTGCAAGAGCTCTAGCTTCTGGACGAGAAGGACCTTCATTTTTGTTTTTAGATGAACCATTTGCAGGAGTAGACCCCATTGCAGTGTCGGAAATTCAAGAAATTATTGCCGGACTGCGTGATCGCTCCATGGGTATTCTAATTACAGACCATAATGTCCGAGAAACTCTTGCAATTACAGACCGTGCGTATATTATGCGTGAAGGGGAGATTTTAGCTTACGGAACTCCAGAAGAACTATACAGTAATCCTTTAGTCAAACAATATTATTTGGGTGATAATTTCCAAGCTTAATATTGAATTGATTTTTTATGTTTTGATTTTATAGCATTAACTTTGAAAATTAGGGCAAATTGAACAGCTACAATACAGCTGTATTCGGATGCTTCCTTCTGTCTTCTGTCCTGTTTATCTTATCGTTACGACCATTGCCGACCAATAGAATAAGTAACTAATGGCTACATCTAAGTCCTCTTACTTCTTTAGTTCGCTGCAACCCATTTCTATAATGGATCGCTATTTGATCTGCCAATTATTACCACCATTTCTATTTGGTGTCGGTGCTTTTACATCCGTGATATTAGCAATTGACAGTTTATTTGAGTTACTACGTAAAGTAGTAGAATCAGGACTGCCTTTATCTATTGCAGCTGAAGTTTTTTTACTCAAACTACCCTATGTTTTAGTTTACTCTTTCCCTATGTCAACTTTATTGGCGACTTTAATGACCTATAGTCGTCTTTCTTCTCAAAGCGAGTTAATTGCTTTGCGGAGTTGTGGGGTTAGTATTTATCGAATGGTAACTACTGCTGTAGTTCTAAGTTCATTAGTTACAGGAATGACGTTTTTATTTAACGAACAAATAGTACCAGCAGCAAACTATCGAGCAAGCACCACTCTCAGTAGAGCTTTAAAATCAGAGCAACCATCTTTTAGGAAAGAAAATATTATCGTTCCTGAATATCGTAAAGTCAAATTAGAAGATGGTAGTAAAGAAAAGCTACTTTTAAGAATGTTTTATGCAGATAAATTTGACGGAAAACAAATGAGTGGTTTGACAGTAATAGACCGTTCTAAAGATGGTTTAAATCAAATTATCGTAGCTAATTCTGGTCAGTGGAATCCTGTTAAAAATCTCTGGGATTTCTACAACGGTTCAATTTATTTAGTAGCTCCTGACCGTTCTTATCGCAACATTATAAAATTTGAACATCAGCAAGTTAAACTACCCCGGACAGCATTAGATGTAGCCCAAAAAAGTAAAGATTACGGTGAAATGAACATTGCTCAAGCACTAGAGCAATTAGAAATAGAAAGACTTGGTGGTGACGAGAAAAAAATTCAGAAACTTAAAGTCAGAATTCAGCAAAAAGTAGCATTCCCTTTCGTTTGCATAGTTTTTGGTTTAGTTGGGTCCGCAATGGGAACTATACCTCAAAGAAGCGGAAAAGGAACCAGCTTCGGAATCAGCGTCATAGTTATTTTTAGTTACTACTTACTTTTATCTGTTTGTGGAGCATTAGCACAAGCAGGAATTCTTTCCCCCTTTATGGGTGCTTGGATGCCGAATTTCTTTGGGTTTGGAATCGGTGTTTTTCTATTACTACGTGTTGCGAAAAAATAGATTTGGAATTGGTAATGGGTAATGGGTAATTGCTGCGCTATTAATTTTTTCCTCCCAGTCTTCTATCATCCCCGTCTCATATCAAGTCCGCTTAATTAGTTACGATATAACGCTATTGAAAAGATGCTACTCATTACTCCTTAATTCTAACTTGCACATTTTATAACCCTGGTATATCAAGGGTTTTAGAATTTATCGAAAAATGTACAAGTTTCATTTGTTGCAAGGTGGAGTTAAATTTTGAATTTTGAATTTTGAATTTTGAATTTTGAATTTCCACCTTGTGGGTCGCTCATTACTTAGTCCCCATAGATATGACAACTGTTTAACCGGACATAATATCACAGTCTCCTTTCCACTTTAACTGAACCATATTGTAACTAATCCTCATAGTAAATACGACATTCTGGTGCATCGGGGTTTGCTGCACAATACTCCTCGAAAGTTGCTTTTGCGGACACCATGCTTTCCGCTTTTTGATGTGCTGCTTCTGCTTGTAATTCTTCTACTGCGTTCCAAGCGACTGTACATACTTTTGAACCTGCTCCGTAAGTTGCACATATAGCACGAGCATCCTCAATGGCTTTTTGAATTGTTTCTTCAAACATTAATGATTGGGGACTCTCGATAAAATCACTTTTAGTCAAAATATCAATAATAGATATAACACCTACAAGTTGGTCTTTAATAACCAACGCTCTACAGACTCCAATTTCGGCAAACAACCGTGCCACATATTCTACACCCCAATCAGGGTGTACAATCACAGAAGGCTTAGTCATAACCTCATAAACCCGTGTTTGTTTCGGATCTTTACCGTAAGCGATCGCTTTACAAACAATATCTGTAGCACTCACCGTTCCATAGGTATCATTTTCGTGACACCTATCTACAATCAGAGTAAACTGTCCCTTACCCTTCATTAAATCTACAGCTTCAGCAATAGTCGCAGAACCACGAATCACAACTATTTCTCTGCTCATGATATCTTCGGCTCTCATCATGATTGCAGCCTCTTACTTAAATTTTGATTTGATAACGAATAAATGAAGCTTCAGTAGGTATAAGCCCTAACGTGTAAGCTAAAACCAATGCAAAGCCTAGTTTTTCGTCAAGACTGTTTATGCTTAAGTCCTAATTATATTATCCTCAATGGTTAATAACTTATATTTGATTACTATAAAAGTTCAAGACTTACATTTTTAAAAAACAAAGCCGGAACAACAGCTTTATTTTGACCGGACATCATATTACTCCTTACTCCTTACTCCTTACTCCTTACTCCTTACTCCTTACTCATTACTCATTACTCCTTACTCCTTACTCCATAAATACTCGGTTTGTTAAGTGTTGCTTCGATCGCGAATCGGGGTTTTGGGCATGATAAAATTAAAATATTCCTCTAAATTCCGATCGGAATACCGTGGAATGTACTTAGCCGAAGGGATGCATCTTTATCAGTGACCAGCGATCGGTAATAGCGATCGGCTTTTATCAAACACCTTTAACTTTTTCTAAAGTAAAATTGGTATTCAAGATGAAGGTGGTATCTTATTAAACGTCATTGAAACAGTAATTGGTAGTTGAAATACCGATTAAGTAGCGCCTCGGCAATATGTGAAGCCCTATCGAGAACACAATACCACTGTAATGGTTAAGTCTGCTCCTCCCGAAACCACAAATCGTAAACTTTCCAAGCTTGAAGGAATCAAAGAACGCAGCAATTTTTTACGCGAACCTGTAGCAAGTGAGATTCTTGAAGATACAACTCATTTTACTGAAGAAGCAATACAAATTCTCAAGTTTCACGGTTCTTATCAGCAAGATAATCGCGATAATCGCGTCGCTGGGCAAGAAAAAGATTATCAAATGATGCTGCGAACCCGGAATCCGGGGGGTTTCATTCCACCGCAGTTGTATTTAACTTTAGATAAGCTCTCAAATGATTATGGAAACCACACAATGCGGGTAACTACTCGTCAAGGTTTCCAGTTGCATGGAATTTTAAAGAAAAATCTCAAATCAACGATTGCGGCGATTGTTAAAAGCATGGGTTCCACTTTGGGTGCCTGTGGAGACTTGAACCGCAATGTAATGGCTCCTGCGGCCCCTTTTAAGAATAAACCAGAATATCAATACGCTTACGAATACGCATCCTTAATTGCCGATTTACTCACACCGCAAACTGGCGCTTATTATGAAATTTGGTTGGATGGTGAAAAAGCCATCAGTGGCGAAGAAAGTCCCGAGGTAAAAGCTGCACGTCAACGTAACGGTACGGGAACTATTTTTCACGATTCCCCTGAAGAACCGATTTACGGTACCCAATATATGCCGCGCAAGTTTAAAATTAGCGTCACGGTACCGGGTGATAATAGCATTGACCTTTATACTCAAGATTTATCGTTGGTGGTAATTACTAACGAGAATTCCGAGTTGGAAGGATTTAATGTTTTTGCTGGCGGTGGTTTAGGAAGAACTCATAATAAAGAAGAAACCTTTGCCAGAAAAGCTGATGAAATTTGTTACGTCTCAAAATCAGACGTTTTTGATTTAGTTAAAGCCATTGTCGCTACTCAAAGAGATTATGGCGATCGCACTCAAAGACGACACGCTCGTTTAAAATATTTAATCAACGATTGGGGTGTAGAAAAGTTCCGCTCCAAGGTAGAAGAATATTTTGGTAAGTCTGTAGAACCTTTTAAGGAATTACCTGAATTTAAATATCAAGACTACCTCGGTTGGAACGAACAAGGAGATGGAAAGCTATTTTTAGGCATTTCCATCGACAACGGTAGAGTTAAAGACGAAGGCTCCTTTCAACTCAAAACCGCATTGCGGAAAATTGTCGAACAATTCAACTTAGATGTTCGTCTCACCGCTAATCACAACCTGATTTTCTGCGATATCGAACCCGATAAAAAACAAGCCATCGAAGAAATTCTGCAAAAACACGGTATAAATAGCGATCCCAATAAGATTGAACCATTGGTACGCTATGCAATGGCTTGTCCCGCACTTCCTACCTGCGGATTGGCGATCGCCGAATCGGAACGAGCAATTCCCGGTATTTTAGACCGAATTCGCACCCTTTTAAATAAAGTAGGTTTACAAAAAGAGCATTTTGTGGTCAGGATGACTGGTTGTCCTAACGGTTGTGCTCGTCCCTACATGGCAGAATTGGGTTTTGTTGGTAGCGCACCGAATGCTTATCAACTGTGGCTGGGAGGTTCGCCAAATCAAACTCGGTTAGCGGAACCTTATATGCAAAAGTTGAAAGCTGACGAATTGGAAATACAGCTAGAGCCAATGTTTGTTTACTTTAAAGAGTCACGTGAAACTTCTGAAAGTTTTGGTGACTTTTGCAACCGAGTTGGATTTGATGCGATTCGCGAATATGTTGCAAATTACGAAGGGAAAACAGTGGCTCCGGGATTATCGGATAATAGCAATGGTTCAGCATCCTCTACAGAAGAAAGTCAGCTTCAAGTAGCGGCAAATAGTAATACTACTATTCCCAAGAAACTAAGACATCGAATTACCGTGAAAGATGATGTTTATAGCAAACTCAAACAAACATCGGAAGATCGAGGTAAACCGATGACAGAGTTGGTGAATGAAGCTTTGAAGGCTTATTTAGAAGTAGAGTAAGTAGTTTAACCCCACCCCAGGGGTTTTCTCCCCCTCTTTGGGGGGAAATAAGACTTTGTGGTTTACGGCATATTTCAAATAGGTATTTTTCAGTAACTAGAAGCGGATATAGTATAATCCATCGCAGCAGATATTGTAATTAATTTGTTTTAATGTTAGAAAACTTGCAATTAAATACTATTCTTCCCGTTATTATAGTTATTTCGAGTATTACCCTTCTGATTTATTTTGCGTGGAAGACTCTAATTACTTCTAATTTATTTCAAAAAGGACTTAAATTCTTCGGGGAAAAAGATTATCAAAATGCAGAAGCTGTCTTTCGCCAAGTAACCTCTATCAATTCTACTAACGATGTAGTTCGTTTATTGTTAGGTGATAGTTTGTTAAAACAAGGAAAAGTAGAAGAAGCGATAGAAAAATATCAAGAAGTCATTACCCGCGCGCCTAAAAAGGCTGATGCTTATTTGCGTTTGAGTCGAATTTACATGCGTGCCGATAAGCAACAAAAAGCGATCGAATACCTGCAACTAGCTAAAGAAGTATTACAAAAGCGCCAACCGGAAAAAGCGGAAGAAGTTAATCAATTATTACAAAAGTTGGATCGGGGATAGGGCATGGAAGAGGTAAGAGGCAAGAGATTATTTTTCCTGGGAAGTCGGACTGACACCGCTTTAATATATAAACCTATTGCCTTTACTAACCCCTAACACAAGACACAAGATCTTTAACCTTTGACATTTAACCTGTATGCTAAAGGTATGACTGAATCGACAGGCAAAGTCTATCTGGTGGGTGCAGGACCGGGAGATATGGATTATCTAACGGTGAAGGCTTATAAACTGCTGGCTCAAGCTGCGGTATTGATTTATGATGCTTTGGTGGATGTGCAGTTGCTAGAGTTGGTACCGGGTAACTGCTTGAAAATTTGTGTGGGTAAACGCGGCGGTTTACCTAGCACTCCTCAAGAAGAAATAAATCAATTATTAATAAAATATTGCCAAGAAGGGAAGCTTGTTATAAGGTTAAAATCTGGAGATCCATTTATTTTTGGTCGTTGTATCTTGGAAATCCAGGCTTTGAAGGCTGCTGATTGCGACTTTGAAGTTATTCCGGGTCTTTCTTCTGCCTTAGCAGCACCAATGCTGGCAGGGATTCCTCTTACAGATGCGGTAATGAGTAGATGCTTCGCTGTATTGAGTGCTCATCAACCAGATAATCTTGATTGGGAAGCGCTTTCAAGGTTAGACACTCTGGTAATTTTAATGGGAGGACAATATCTCTCCGAAATTATACACCAATTAATCAAAAATGGGAAAAATAAATTTACAGCTGTTGCGATTATTCGTAAAGCCGGTACCCCAGAGCAACAAGTATGGACTGGTAACCTCTCCACAATTGTAGAACAAGTATCTAACGTGCCTTTGTCACCTGCTGTAATTACAATCGGCGAAGTGGTGGGGTTACGCGGGTTTTGAGAATCTGAGAATATGTATCACTACAGATTACCGTAAACATAGTCAAATATTAACAATTATTAACATATATAAATGATATTCTCGATCAATTTGGTGAGAGTGGTACTATTTTTCTATAAAAAATATATGTTCAGTAAATGCTTCTGG
>JBCCDM010000111.1:0-15935 GCA_039030795.1 Cyanobacteria bacterium P01_A01_bin.84 | reverse complement strand
TTTTATGCAGAATATATAGAATTCAAAACACAAGATTTATTAGAAAGTCAGAAATATAGTAAAAAAGTTTTTGCTCGATGCGAACTATTATGTAAAGCACTATTGGAATCAGAAATAGATGTGAAAAAACGACTTTTAATGCTATTTAAACTACTTTACTCTGTAGATAAAATTCAGGCAGCAATTATTAATATACGTTCGGAATCATCAGTAAAATTAGCCACAGGCTTAGAAATATTAGACCGGACGTTAGATTTAGATATAAAATCTACAATACTTAATATTCTTGATAGACGTTCATCACAGGAAAAATTATCCGCTCTGGTAGAAGCCCGTATCATAGAATATCAGCAGATGCCGATAGAAAATCGCATTTATCAACTTTTACTAATAGAGAATTCTTTGTCAGAGTGGTGTTTAGCTTGCTGTTTCCACTTATCAGAAATGGCTCGTATTAGTTTGAGTACTTCACAAGTATTAAAAAGTATTAGTCATCCTACTGGGTTTGTCAGAGAAGCAGCGATCGCATACTTAAAAATAGCTTCACCCAGAATTCTCAGTGAAATTTTACCCCAAATCAAAAACGACCCTCATCCTTTGGTATTAGCCCAAGTACGTGAATTTGTGAAAGAGCATGAAATCAAGATAGAGGATTTTGCTTAAAAAATTAACCTCTTCCCTTGTTACCACTTTTCTTGTTACCTAGGGACTGTTAATACTTTCAGTTTAATTTAATTTTTCATTCTATTTGTAATTTTATTCTCAAATCAGGGTTCATTTATTAAAAACTTGTAATTATGCTGACCAGCGTTGACCGTCTACTATTCGTGCGGAAAGTTCCAATTTTTAAAGAATTGCGGGATGATTTTTTAGTCCGACTAGTATCGGTAATGGACGAATACTCTTTTCCTAGTAACCACACAATTTTTACACAAGGAGAAGAAGGGCGATCGCTATATATAGTTCTTTCTGGCAGAGTTAAAATCCATATTCAAAATAAAACACTTATAGAATTTTCTCAAGGAGATTATTTTGGAGAAATGGCAGTTTTTGATGCTGAACCTCGTTCAGCTTCTGCAACAACTATAGAAATATGCGAATGTTTAGAACTAACTCAAGAACACTTAGATGAAGCTATAGAAGAAACTCCTGAAATTGCTCTTAAAATTATCAGCAGTCTCTCCCGCCATATTAGAAAACTTAACAAAAGATTAGAAGCAAAAGAAGCCAGAAAGTAATATTAAGTAACAAAATATTAAGTGACAGCAATACACTCTATTTCCACCAAAACATCTTTGGGTAAACGAGAAACTTCCACACAAGCACGGGCTGGGGCTGTTTCTTCTGGGAAATATTTAGCGTAAACGGAATTAACTTTAGAAAAGTCATTCATGTCTGCCAAGAATACTGAAGTTTTCACCACATGATCGAATGTCGCCCCAGAAGCTGCCAAAATTGCGGCAATATTCTCCATCACCTGCTTAGTTTGGACTAATACATCCCCTTCACCAACAATTTCTCCTGTTTTGGCTTCTAATGCTATTTGTCCAGCAACAAATAACATTTGTCCAGATACAGAAACTGCTTGATTGTATGGTCCAACTGGTGATGGTGCTTTATCTGTACGAATTATTTGTTTGTTCATCTAAAGTTATTTCAATTATTTAGTTATGCTTAATGTGTTTCGACTTTTAATATCCTCGCTAACGGGGACGCGTTAGAGTTCACCATCAACTATCAACTCCCTACCTAGCAATTCAAAATTAACAAGTCTAAATCAACCCAACATTGGTCTTATACCATAATTTCGATACCGCAAATAATCTTGCAAAATTTTGTCATGGTCAAAACATAAATTTGTTGGAATTTGCCAAGGTTCAAAAATTTGTAAATTTTTGGCATCATCTGCTGCAACTGGTTCACCTGTAGCAGTTGCTAAAAAGACAATACTAATTGTGTGCTTACGAGGATCTCGTTTGGGATCGGAGTAAACTAAAAATTGTTCTACCAGTTCGATTTCTAAACTGGTTTCCTCTTTAGCCTCACGTTTTGCTGATGCTTCTACTGTTTCACCATAGTCTACAAAACCCCCAGGGATTGCCCACCCGAATGGTGGATTATCTCTTTCTATTAATACAATCGGTCTATGAGGTCTGTTAATCAATTCAATAATGATATCTACTGTAGGGGCAGGATTGCGATAAGTCATTTAAGTTATCAGTTATCAGTTATCAGTCAATACGGCTTCGGATAAGTCCAGAAATAGAAGAAAATTGTTAGCTGTAATTGTTAACTGTAATTCTTGCTTTTACATCTGTCCACTTTTACCAAAGTATATTGAGTTATCAGTTATCAATAAATTGATTGAATTAAAATTTTGAAAAATTGTGGAGATTACAAGTACTGCTTGTAATCTTTAATTCTTCTAAAAATGTTTTTACAGTTTGAGATGCTTGAGTAGACCCTTTCTTCTTAACAATTAGAAATCAAAAATCAAAAATCCCTTGTCTTTTCCGTGTTAAATTCAATTGGACATCTGAAAATTGATATAGTTTGCGGTTAAATTAATTAAATTTATTTATGCCTTTTCCCAGAACCAGTGGTATATTGCTTCATCCTACTTCTTTTCCCAGTCGATTTGGTATCGGAGATTTGGGGAACAAAGCTTATGAGTTTATTGACTTCCTTAAAAATAGCTCTCAGCAGTATTGGCAGATTTTACCTTTAGGACCGACTGGTTATGGTAACTCACCCTATATGTGTTATTCAGCATTGGCAGGAAATCCTTTACTAATCAGTCCCGATAAATTGCGAGAAGAGGGTTTATTATCTGAGGAAAATTTAGGGAGCGTACCAGATTTTCCCTTGGAGCGAGTTAATTATCAGTGGGTAGAAGAATATAAAATTCCGTTACTCAAAAAAGCTTGTTCTAATTTCAAAAGTAATGGCACACAAAAACAAGAAAAGAATTTTGCTGATTTCTGTCGTGATAAGGCTTACTGGTTAGATGATTATGCCTTATTTATGTCTCTTAAGGATAAGAATGGTAATGCAAGCTGGCATCATTGGGAAAAACCACTTGCTCAACGAGAACCCGCAGCTCTAAAAAAAGCAGAGCAGGAACTCTCTGAAGATATTTTTTATCACAAATTTCTACAGTACGAATTTTTCCATCAGTGGTCGTCATTAAGAGAATATGCCAATGACAATAATATTTATATTATTGGTGATATTCCAATTTATGTAGCCCACGACAGTGCTGATGTATGGGGAAATCCTAAAAACTTTTGTTTGGATAAAGAGACTGGAGAAGCTGCATTGATGGCTGGAGTACCGCCAGATTATTTCAGTGCTACAGGGCAATTATGGGGTAATCCAGTTTACGACTGGAAAGAACTACAAAAACAAAACTTTAAATGGTGGGTGCAACGTTTTGAAGCGATGCTCGACTATATGGATATTATTCGTATTGACCACTTTCGGGGTTTTGAAGCTTTTTGGGCTGTTCCCTTGGGAGAAGAAACTGCTGTAAACGGGGAATGGGTCAAAGCACCGGGGGACGAATTGTTTGAAACAATTAAGCAAAAACTTGGTAAGTTACCTGTTTTAGCAGAAGATTTAGGTACTATTACTCCAGAGGTTTTAGCCCTGAGAGATAAGTTTGAGTTTCCGGGAATGAAGGTATTACAATTTGCTTTTGGTTCCGATCCCGGAAATCCTTACTTACCTTTTAACGTTCCTCAGAATTGTGTAATTTACACGGGAACTCATGATAACGATACAACTATAGGTTGGTATGAAACTAGTTCAGACTGGGAAAAACGTAACTTATGGATGTACTGCGGTACTTTGAGTCCAGATGGAGTGAACTGGGATTTAATTCGCTTAGCTTATGGTTCTGTTGCTAATCAAGCAATTATACCTTTACAGGATATCCTAAATTTGGGAACCGAGGCGCGGATGAATGTACCTTCTCAAGGTGAGGGAAACTGGGAATGGCGCTATCATCCCGATTCATTGAGTGAAGGATTAAGCGATCGCTTAAAAGATTTGACTGTTTTATTCGGACGTGCTCCTAAGCCAGATTCTTAAAAGAAGATAGAATACTGCTCTCAAAAATATTACCCTAAAGGGTACTTGGATCTAAAAAGTGATGAATGGTAAATTACAAACTACCATTCATCACTTAGTTTTATTAATTAGCTTTTAGCTTTTAGTATCTAGGTATTAACTATTAGCTATGTCTAATGATTAAGAGTAGTTTAGCTTTTGAATCTATAACCATTATAATTATTTGATTCATCCAGCTTTGTTAAGGTTGAATTGCAACTCTAACTTCTTCTTCTGCCCCCGGCTTACCCATAGCTTTGGCTTGTTCTTGATTTACACTCACCAAAACTCCACCTGCATTATCCGTCTTAACTTTTAACTCTTTTTGAGCCTTCCAGGTGCGACGAGTACCCTGTGGTAAAAATCCATCGAATTGTGTTTTACCATCAGCCATAACTTTAATTCGAGAACGTTCTGTGAGGGTAACACCTATTTCTACTTGCTGGGATTGTTTGTCTGATTGCTGTGGTGTTTCACCTGTTGTATCAGCTACAACCGAGGATTCATTTAGTAAACTAGACAAACCACTCACCGAAGCAAAAATTATCAAAATATATAGCAGGTATAAATGAACCGCACGTAATTGTCCTACTGGTTTAAATTGACCTGCCTGACTAAGAGTGATTTTAGGAGATTTAACTGGGAAAGTGCTAGCAAATTCCACACCGTTAAAACCTAAAGCATTTGCGAATTCTCGAATTAAACCCTTTGTATAAATTGGTTCGGGTAATTCATTCATCGAACCTTCTTCTATAGCAACCAATAGTCGGCGAGGAATTCTTGTAATTACGACTATTTCATCAATAGACAGACCCTGTTCTTCTCTTGATGTGCGTAGATTAGAGCCTAGTTGCACTAGTCTTTCATCTGGTTTTCCTTCTACTGACAATACTGATTCATCTTTTTTTCTCCTGAACCACTTCATAATCTATACTTAACTCCCGAAAAATTAGTTAAAGTCATTCGATAGGGTTATGTGAAATTAAAGAATGTAGGTAGCTGATTTCTACATTTCTAAGGTGGCGATAAAAGCCTTGTGATAAAAAGCTTTCTTTTGTAGTTTGTAATTTAATCTCACCAATTGCAATTCTATGTAATTTGAGAACTGGATATCCTAATTGTTCTGCTATGCGTCGAATTTGACGGTTTCTCCCTTCTTTGAGGATTATTTCTAATTTGGTGGAAAAATCATACTTTTTTATAGTTTTTATTTTTGCCGCTCTGGTTGTTCGAGTATCTAGAAAAACACCATTACGCCACTTATCGAGAATATTATTCGGTGGATGCCCTTTTAGCAAAACATGATAAGTTTTGCTAACACTATGACGAGGGTGAGTCAGATTAAATGTTAATTCCCCATCATTGGTGAGCAATAATGCCCCTGTAGAGTCCGCGTCTAGACGACCTACTGGATGAATCCCTTGACCTAATCGTAAACTTTTTGGTAACAGGTCAATTACAGTTCTTCTTCCCTGGGGATCGTGACAGGTAGATACTATTCCGGGGGGTTTATGCAAAAGTAAATACACCTTTTCAGGTCGATGACTTATGGAAATAACCTTGCCATCTACTGTCATTGTGTCTTTATCTGGGTCTATTTTTTGCCCTAGATGTGCTACCTCCCCATTGATCTGCACTTTACCGTGCCTAATCATTTCTTCGGCTTGACGACGTGAAGCTATTCCACACTGAGAAATAAATTTTTGTAAGCGCACCTCCATTTTTTTATTCTTTTTGCCCCTACTTAATATCAAATACTTTTAATATATGCAATTTAACTTCGTCTTTGATAGCCACAAATGCTACATTTAGAAGTTAATCAGTTCTGTTTGTATATTTTAATAACAACTAATAACAACCATATTTCATAGTTCTTATTGTAAGATTAACTACTAAGTAATCAAATATGCCAACTAACAATAAACAGAAAAATTCTCCCAGACAAATTGGTATTGTAAAAAATATACTCTCAACAGCACTTAAATTGTGGCTTAAATCACAAGTAAGTAATGTTTCACAATTAGAAGTAAATATTAATGCCAAAGATAGACAGATTATTTCTGGTTGCGTTCCTTGGGTATCTGTCAGGGCAAAAGATGCTGTTTATAAAGGTATACATATTACACAAATCGATCTAGTTGCAGAAAATATCTGCATAAATATAGGCTCAGTACTCAAAGGTAAACCATTAAAGCTATTAGAAACTGTACCAGTTAATGGAGAATTGAGGATGGAAGAGGAAGATTTGAATATGTCTGCCTCTTCTCCCTTATTTTCTAATGCTTTGAATGATATTCTTGTTAATGTTTTACCAAACCATTGGTCAAAATCCAAGTCAACTAGCTGGCAAAATATTTCCATTCAAAATAATAAGTTAGTAATTTTAGCTACTTTAGACGATCGGAGTGAACCTCAATCAGTAGAAATTACACTCGGTTTAAATTTGTTCGGAAATCACGAACTGAAAATATCACCTATTAGAGTAATAAACAATACTGAATTACTACTAAATGATGAATATGGTAGATTAATCGACTTAGGTACAGAAGTGGATATTGAGCAACTAACTTTAAGGACTGGACAATTAAATTGTAATGGAAAAGTCAATGTTAATCCTTAGTATAATTACTAACAGAGTTAATCAAATAAACGTATTTAAAAACACTAAAGTATATACTTGTAGTTATTTATTATTGTTTGATTATGGTCAAATTACCATTGCTTTAATACCTTTTCCTCTTATTACTGAAATAATGAGGGATATATGCTGAAAAATTAGCAAAAAAGCTAGAAAATAATTTAATAGTTGATTTAACTTGTTTAAAGTATTTATATATCTGTATATCTATGTATCTCCTAGCAAAGGCAGTAAGAGAGTGACAAAATAATAGACCAAAGGTACTGTAAAAATATAACTATCCGTGCGATCTAAAATACCTCCATGACCAGGTATTAATTGTCCAGAGTCTTTTACACCTGCATCTCGCTTTAGCATTGATTCTGTTAAATCTCCAAGAATACTAGCAATCCCAATTATTAAACCCAAAGTTACACCTGTAGCTAAGAATTGGGGCCAATGTAAGGAGTAAGCTCCAAAAACTGCAACTCCAACGCTAGAAAATATGCCAAATATTGCTCCCTCTACAGTTTTCTTTGGGCTAATATCAGATAAAGGTGTTTTACCAAAGAATTTACCTACGATATAAGCGCCAATGTCAGCACCCCAAATACATAAAAAAGTAAGTAACGTAGCCGTCAAACCTTTTGGTAATCTAGAAAAATCCCATTCTAGAAAAATATCTGTCCAAGATTGGGGAAAATATCCACCTAGAGGCAAATTACTGTAGTTTTCGGTTTCAATTGCCCGTAAACGTACCCAGTAGCTTGGTAAATAACCTGTGTAAAATAAACCTAAAACTGAGGCGGAAATATCAGCAATACTTGCCATTTTTGGTTGAAACAGTAGATAGAAACAAATCAAGGTACCACAAATTGGCATAATTGCATCTGCTAAATTACCATCTAGCGTGCAAATAACTAATAATAGTTGACTAACTACCAAAGTTGTTTTCGCAGCTGGTGCCATACCTTTGGCTTTTACCAGATTAAAAAATTCTTGTTGTCCTAGATAAATAATGACTGCGAACATGAAGGTAAAATACCAACCCCCTAGAATAGTTGCTATGAGCGCTAGAGCGATCGCAATAATTCCACTGACAATTCTTGACCAAGGCATAGCTGAGAGGATAAGTTACGGATCTTCATAATTTAACATTCATTCTTGCCTGGGGGAGAAAAAAGCCATAATCAAGATGATAAAGTTATTAGTTCTGTTTTGATTTTGCGTTGATTAACTATGACTGATTTGCAATTTATTCTATTTTTTCACCACTAAGAATAAAAACAGGATTAACAGCAGCGAAGGTTTGGGATAAACCACGTGTTTCCAAGCGATTGATGGCTGATTGTACTACTTCAATATTCCTCGCTTGTAACTGAGAAAAAGACTGAGAGATGGCATACAATACCTCCAAGCTCGCAGCGGTGGCAACCACTCTGCCTGATGATGATAGATAATCCCAAGCAACACTTAATATTTCTTTAATATTTTTTCCACCTTCAATACAAATACATTGGGGGCGTGCCTTGATATCGTGTAAGCATTCAGGAGCAATACCTTCAATGACTTCAACATTTTTTACTTCAAAGCGATCGCAGTTACGACGAATCAGATTTGCGACTTCTTCATCTCTTTCAATCGCGATAATTTTTCCTTGAGGACAGATTAGTCCAACTTCTACGGGTATAGTACCAGTACCAGCACCAATATCCCATAATACAGAATCAGACTTTAATCGTAATTGAGCCATTAATAGCAATCTAGCTTCCCGCTTACTTAAAGGAATTCCTGGTAAGCGTTCAAATAATTCATCTGGAATTCCAGGAGTAATATAGGGCCACAATTGAGAAGACATATAAATTAAATTAGCTTTTAGTATTTCGTCAATTAATGGATTCTAAAGCTATTTTCGTTATAAGTCATTGAGATGAGTGGGGAGTCAGTTTCCTACTCTGCGACAACCCTTAAGGGGAACGGAGAAATTCAAAATTCAAAATTCAAAATTTCGTTATGGAGTCAGAGAATGGAAGAGTCGGAGGTGAAACTCTCCCCATCTAAATGGGGAGAGTCTTATCTTCCCGTAGCATATGGGGGGAGCATTCACCATCTTCGCCTAGCCCTCCCTCACCATCAACCTTTCATTACCCATTACCCATACCAATCAATAATGTGTTCCAGTTTTCCGATAATGTACAGCTGTGACACCGTCATTGTTGAATACTTTGCCATTATTGATGTTGGCATATACTAACCAATGATCGCCTACTTCCATACGGTCTTTGACAGAGCATTCTATGTAAGCTAAAGCATCTTTAAGTACGGGAGAGCCATTTTCGGCTGAGTCTGTAGAAATATCTTCAAAGCGGTTTTCTCCTGGTTTGAATGGTTTGAGGAAATGTTTCATTAAACCTAGGTGTTTGCCTTCTTCGAGAATATTAAGAACAAATTCGTTACCGGAGTACATTAGGGACTCAACAGCTCGATCCTTAGCTACAGCTATAGTTAAACCAGGGGGATCGAAGCTGGCTTGAGATACCCAGGAAGCTAACATCGCGCTAGAAACTTCTTCTTGTTCGACTGTGACTACACATAAGGAACCAAGAATTCTACCTACTGCTTGCTCAACGCTGGTGGCTGGTTGAGTGGTAGTACGAACTTTTTTAGTTTTTTTCAAAGCTTGAGCAAAGTCTGTTCCAGTTTCTTCACACATTTGCAGGGTTGCACCATCAGGTTTGAATTTAACTCGGATGGGGTCGAAACCAAATTTATAACCTGCATCTTTGAGTTTACCTTCAATTAAATCAACTGCTTCACCGCTCCAACCAAAAGAACCAAATACACCTGTTAGTTGGCTTTTTGTTGCTGTAGAAAGCACAATACCTAAAGCTGTCTGGACTGGTGTAGGTGCGTGACCTCCGAGAGTTGGAGAACCGATAATAAAACCGGCAGACTTTTCTAATGCGGTACGGATTTCTTCTGGGTCGGTAAACTCGCAGTTGATGGACTCTACTTTTACTCCAGCTTTCGTAATACCCCGGGCGATCGCATTTGCTAAAGTGGTTGTATTACCGTAAGCTGATGCGTAAATCAGAGCAACTGTCATTTCTTGGGTTTTTTGCTCTTTCAACCAGCGACGATAAGCTTCACTGACTTCAATCAAGCCGTATCTGACCAGAGGTCCATGTCCGGGAGCATAGACTCTAGCAGGAAAATCCGCAAGTTTATCTAAAGCTGACTCTATTTGGCGTGCATGAGGTGCCATCAAACAATCAAAGTAGTAACGTCTGTCCTCTTGAAATGACTGCCAACCTTCATCAAAAACTTGATCCCCGCAAATATGCGCTCCGAATAATTTATCAGAGAAGAGAATTTCGGTTTGGGGGTCGTAGATACACAGTTGGTCAGGATAACGTGGGTTGGGAGTAGGAATAAACTCTAAGTTATGTCCTTTACCCAAATCTAAACTCTCTTCTCCCTTCATAACTTTTATAGGGAGATCTTCGTTTTCTAAAGCTTTTCGTAAATTAATTGCTCCTGGATTAGAACAAACAAAAGTGATTTGAGGAGCAAGTTCAAGTAAAACTTTTAAAGTCGCAGCTCGATTGGGATTAACGTGAGCAGTGATTACATAATCAATCTGCTTAACGTCAACACGCTGTTTGAGAGCTTCTATATATATTTCTGTAAAAGTTTCTCCTGGAGGATCGATTAAAGCAATCTTATCCGCTTCAATTAAATAACAATTGGCTGTAGTACCTTTAGATAAAGCATATTCAATTTCAAATCTTAATCTTGCCCAGCTACGAGCGCGTAAAACTCTGGTATTTGTACCAACAGGGAAAACTTGAACGTCACGTGGTTTTGTTATCTTCATTTACTATTTTGTGAATTATATAAATAATTTTGCTTGATTACTTAAATGCGTGCAATCTGGAATCCCCGTAGAGACGTTAAATTTAATAACGTCTCTACATTATGATGCGATGTCTAAAAGCTAAAAGCTTTACTCCTAATAATGATTTCCTACCTTACGGTGATGAACTGCTGTTAAAGCATCTGGCTTAGAAACTTTACCTGCATAAATAGTGCTATATATTACCCAGTGGTCGCCACAATCCATTCTGGTAGCCACTTCACACTCAACATATGCTAAGGCTTCAGTTAAGATAGGAGAGCCGTTTTCTGCTGGTTGAGTTTTGACACCTTCAAAACGGTCTGCACCGGGGGGGAATCGCTTCAGAAAGTGTCTCATTAGATTTTGATAGTTATCTTCTTCGAGGATATTGAGAACAAATTTATCACCCACCTGCATTAACGATTCAATTGCTCTATCCTTAGCAACTGCGATGGTAACACCCAACGGTTTGAAACTTGCTTGACTTACCCAGGATGCAAGCATAGCGCTTTTGACATCTTGTTTCTGAGCAGTAATTATATATAGTCCGCCGCTAATTCTTCCTAATGCTTTATCCAAGTCAGCATCTAAAGACTTCATCTTTTTGATGCTTTTACTTCTTGTCACCCACTGTGCTAAGTCTGTACCTGCTTCCTCACAAAGTTTGTCAGTGTTGTCTGTAGGTGTTTCTTTAATCTTGATAGCAGGGAAAGCTACTTTCAAACCTTGCTGACGGAATTTTACTAACATCGGGTCGATGGGTTCGTCATCACCACCACCAGACTCAAATAAACCTACGGCTTGTTTTTCCTTGGTGGAACCCAAAATTGTACTCAGAGCGGGCTGTATTTTTTCTATTTTAGCTGCTGGTGGCATTCCCAAAACAATACCAGCACAACGTCCTACAAGTTCGCGTAATTCCTGTAAATCAGCTTCGCCGCTTAAATCCACCATTTCTACAGCCACATCGGTTTTTATAATACCACTGGCGATCGCTCTGGCTAATCTGTCACTGTATCCGTATTCGGAAACAAAAAATATACCTACTGTTGTTTCTGGTTTGCTTTGACTTTCACTCCACGTCCTGTATCTTTCGGTTAATTCTTCAACGTTATGATATAAAAGCGGTCCATGACCGGTAGCAACCATTGCAATCTTCTCTAACTGGCTCATCCGCTTTAATGCAGATAATACAGAACGAGAATTCGGACCCATCAAACAGTCGTAATAATACTTGTAGTCTGGTGATATAGCAGACAAATCTTCGTCATACACCCCATCAGAACAGTAATGCATACCAAAAGCATCACAGGTGTAGAGAGTTTGAGTTTTGTGGTCGTAGGTAAAAATTGTATCGGGCCAGTGTAAATTAGGAGCAATCACAAACTCTAGCTCGTGACCATTACCCAAATCTAAGCGATCGCCATTTTTGACAATCTGTTTTTTAAACTCTTGGTGAACCAGATTTTCCAAAAATTGAATTGCAACTTTAGAACCAACCACTGTCACATCCGGAGCCATTTGCAAAAAATCTTTTACCAAGCCACTGTGGTCAGGCTCTGTATGACTAATAATTAAATAGCTAATATCCTTGGGATCGATTAATCCCGTTAATGTATCTAAATAAAGTTGACGAAACTTTTCATGGGAAGTATCTACTAAAGCCGAGCGATCGCCACGAATAATAAATGAGTTATAAGTAGTACCATTACGCAGACCAAACTCAATATCAAAACGGTCTCTATCCCAATCAAGAGAACGAATTGTTGTAGTTTCAGGAGCAATTTCGGCTGTTTGGATGGTTAGCCGTTTTGCGGTCTTATCAGTAATCGCCACCATAACCTGCCTCCTTATTAAATGAGTATTTATTCCTTTACCCTTATTGTGACATGAGTTTTTTGTAACTTTTTATTAAAAAACTATGATTGGGTTAAAAAAAATAAAACTGAAGAATTTAAGAGTTACGGTATCAAAGAGAGATAAAAATAACCGACAATAATCAAGTATAAATGCAACTTTAACCGCGAAGAGTAAATTTATAATGTCTCGAATCTCTCAAATATCTCGTCTAATTGTAATTATTTTGGCAATCTTTCTCACCTTGGGCAGCAGCTTAATATTTCCAGCAACTGCTTTGGCAGACTCCAGTACTTTAGGAATCCGTGAAGGTCATTTGAGTGCTTGTCCAAAATCTCCAAACTGCGTAGTTAGCCAAAACGGCGATTCCAAACACGCAATAGAACCAATAACTTATAATGTAGACCGCGATCGCGCATTCTCAACTTTACTAAAAGTAATTACTGCTGTTCCCCGTACAGAAGTGATAGAAAAAACAGATAACTATGTTCGCGCAACTTCTAAGAGTCGTATCTTCAAATTTACTGACGACGTAGAATTTTATCTTCCCCCAAACGAAAACGTAATTCATGTACGCTCAGCATCTCGCGTCGGAGACTCAGACCTGGGTGTAAATCGCAGACGTATAGAGCAAATTCGTCTAGCTCTACAGGATCTAAATATTTAACAATCATCCATCACCAATCACCCAATAACCTAACCGCTTCCCCAAAAGGAAAACTCTCCAACTCCAACCCACCAGCAGTAACAACCCACAAGACAGGTAAATCTGGTGATTCTTTGGGGAAGTTACCGTAACCGTCAGTTAAGTAAACACAAACTGCTTGGGACTGTCTATCCCAACTCCCAGCAACTTTTTCAAAAAAAGGTATAAACGAAGTTCCACCACCACCTTCAGGTAAAGGTATTTCGCTATCAGACTCTAATTCAAAAGGTCCATAAACTTGAGCATCTGCATAGTAAAGTTCGCATTTAAGATGGGGATAAGCCCTTAGTATTCCCCGAACTTCGCTTAAAAACACTTGTAATTGCTGATGATCGATAGAACCACTTGTATCTATAGCAACAAAAACATTTACAGACTCTCCCTGAAGATTCTCTAAATACATCCCCCTACCAACAAAACGACGGTCAAAACCGGAAAAGTCAGTGGGTGTTTGTACTATATAACGCCACAGATAAGTACGCCAATCAATTTGAGCAGGATTTAAAGAACCTAATTCTCTTTCTATTCCAGACGGTAAATTACCTTGATTCATTGTCCTAGAAATTGTCGCAGCTTGTTGGAGAGCATTACGCCAATGAGCTTCCATTTCTGCTTTTTTTCCCTGAGATGTGGCTTCCCTTTTACCAGTAATATCAGAGAAAATATCACTTTCTGCACCAATATTTTTATCTTCCTGATTTTGTTTATCTTCGGGAACATCTAATGGTGGTCGATCTAATAAATCGGGGTTGGATAATAATGGTGATTTTTGAGGATCTTTTTGGAGAATTTCGTAAATCTCTTCTACGCTGAAGTTTTCTAAATTTGTATCTCGTATAACACCTAATGGTAATTCAAAAACTCCCTGCTGATAAATCATTCCATTTACAACAATATCAGCAGCAATATTCCATAGTTTTGCATCCCGAACCCCACGTCTAGTTACGTGTAGTAGGGCAGCGTGTAAAACTTCATGCAGTAATACACCATCCTGCTGACTTGTACTTAAGGAAAGTAGAAATTCAGGATTAAAAAATACATCTTGACCATCAGTTGCAGCAGTAGGAAGATGATCCGAAGGAATGAATCGAGCAAACAAAGCTAAGGTTGCGAAGAAAGGGGACTTCATACGCAAACGTAGTAAAGAAGCGCTAATTATTTTTTGGGTATCTTCTGTCATTAGGAATTTGGTGATTGATGATTGGTAATGGATGCTCGACAAGCACAGGTTTAGGGATAGTTAAGGGTTTAACATTGCTAAACCCTTAGGAGATTACTGTTTTCTGTTTACTTTTCTCTGTTCCCTTTTAACGGGACTTTGATATTTTTGGAGCTAAAAATCACCTCAAATCCAATTGGGTAAAAATGTTTGAAATCTAGATATATCAAGAAAATAGGTGAATTGATGTTAAATACTTACCACATAAGCTTTTGAAGTTATTTTCAGCATATTTTTTGCCTAAGTCCCGTTAAGTAAAAATAATTTCCTAAGCTACAGGTCTACCGGCTATAAATGATGATTACATTCCTACCAATTCCTGAAAATCTTTCATAAACTGCTTCAAATTGGGGTCTTTCTCAACTAATTTGGCTAATGTCCCCATTTGTCCTTTACTACGCATAACCCGGAATAAATCTACTGCAAATAGCTGTATCCACTCTGGTGTCGCAACTTGATTTAACCAGGTAAAAGCGTTGTATGCTTGTTTCGCATCAACTGCACGGACTGTTAAACCTATGGCTGTAGCGTATCGAGAACTGGGTTCTTTAGGAAAAGGTATGTTATCTCCTTTACCTTCCAAAATAACTGTTAGATTAGGTATGTTTTCGTATAAATGGATAAATGCATCAAATTCTGCTTTAGTAGGATTACCTACAGCAGGGGCGATATCTAAGCCAGCGTGATGGAGTTGAGAAGCCATTACCCAGGAACGAGGAGAAGACCAAGCTGGTTGCTGTGGATCGATTTTGTGGAGTAGTGAAGAACGAAAAGACAAAAAAGCAATAATCTGTTCGTGAACTCCTGTTTCTAGTGCGTAGAGTTTAAAGCTGTCAAAATCGGGTTTTACTTCCAAATGTAAAAATCTATTAGCCAGTGGTGTCGGCATATCGAATACTGCTGCTTTATCTTCCTTACGGTTCCCAGCAGCCCATACATACCAGCCTTCCGGTACAACATAAGAACCAACTCGTCGATCCAAAATTAATTGCTGCGCGACTCCCTGCATTACCGGAGGAGCCATATTAAGTTCGTCTAAAAATAAAATACCTTTACCTTTTCGAGGAAGAAATTCTGGGGGATACCATTTAGAAACGCTGTCTACTGCAACTGGTAAACCCCGTAAATCTGTGGGAGCTAATTGCGATAAGCGGACATCAACAAAATCAATATTATTAGATAAGGCTAATTGCTCTACAATACTGGATTTTCCAATTCCTGGTGGTCCCCAAATCATGGTACTGATTTTTATATTTTTACGAATAAGTTGTTGTAAATAAATCTTTAATTCATTAGGAGTCATAGATTTTTGAGTGATACAAATAATGTGGATAAAATATCGACTGAATATCGATGTAAGATTAATTAATGTAAGTTATAAGTTCTAATACAAAGTTGGGAAAAATAATGTATCTGAGAAGTCGAATCTGGTCAAAAAGTCTTTAATTCATTTATGGAGTATCAATATTTTTTGATTAAGTATAATAGTCCTAAATGATTTGCGAATAATTATCTTATTCTAGATACC
>JBCCDM010000110.1:0-15953 GCA_039030795.1 Cyanobacteria bacterium P01_A01_bin.84 | reverse complement strand
CCAAGTTGTTCAAGCTAGTAGCGACGTGGGGATGTTCCTCCCCCAACAGGCGTTTGTACATATCTAAAGCTTGTAGGTAGAAAGGTTCGGCTTCGGTATACCGTCCTTGGTTTTTGTAGAGACTAGCCAAGTTGTTCAAGCTTAGAGCGACGTGGGGATGTTCCTCCTCCAACAGGCGTTTGTACATATCTAAAGCTTGTAGGTAGAAAGGTTCGGCTTCGGTATACCGTCCTTGGTTTTTGTAGAGACCAGCCAAGTTGTTCAAGCTAGTAGCGACGTGGGGATGTTCCTCCCCCAACAGGCGTTTTCTCATATCTAAAGCTTGTTGGTAGAAAGGTTCGGCTTCGGTATACCGTCCTTGGTTTTTGTAGAGACCAGCCAAGTTGTTCAAGCTAGTGGCGACGTCGGGATGTTCCTCCCCCAAATTTTGTTTAGTTACTTCTACACACTGCTCATACCAAGGTTCTGCTTGTTTATATAATCCCTGACCTTTGTAAAAGTTAGCATTACCAAGGAAAGCCAGAATTAAATCGTCATCGCTGATGTATTGAATCAGTTTCTGATTTTTCATCTCTGCTAGATGAGGTATGGCGGGGGCAAATTTGCTAATATCTTGGAGAGTGAGTGTGTAATCAATTTTTTTGGATATTGTTAACATTGCCTGATTAAAGGTACGTATAAGATATTCTTCTCCCGATTGGTAAGTAGTATTGGGGGATTCTAACTCTTCCAATTTGATTTGGAAAAATTCCCGTAGTAGTGGATGCAGTTGATATGTTCCCTCACCTTTGTCCTGTAGTAAACTCAGTTTGAGAAGAACCAAATCTCTAATATCTTCTAAATCTTCAGGGTCTTCATCAGGTAAACATTCTTTAACTAGATCCCAAGGTATTGATGCAAAAGCAAATAAACTCAGTAAACAAGCAAGTTTTTTATCTTCATATTTTAATTCTTCCCAACTCAACTCAAATGCTGCTAATGCACTATTATGGGGTGCTGTCATATCCCCATCAGTATTAGTCAAAGCACGATGATTCAGGCGCTTTTTTTCTAATCTGCTCAACATTTCAGCCAGCGATAAATCTGGTTTCCGCGCAAGATATCTCCCGACTAGTTCTAACCCCAAGGGTAAATATCCCAACCATTCACATAACTTGTTTGCATGATAATTTGCTTGGGATTCCTCTGGATTTACCCGTTCTACACCGATGAATGACTGTAATAATTCCAAAGCTGCTTTTGGTTCTAATACATTCAGGGATAATTTTTTAATAGATTTCCCTAAATGCGATCGCGTTGTAATCAGTACTTTAAATCGGGATAAGGATGGAAGTAATGGTTTGATTTCTCCATAGTCAGTGAGGTTATCTAACACCAGCAACACTTCACCATCACCCCAGCGCTGATAACAGTATTTAACTTGTTCCTCTAACGTCTTTAAATAATCTGGTGGAATGATATCAAAATAAATCTGAGCAAACTGAACTATCTGTAAACCTACATCTTCTAACGCTCGTAACCAACAAATTCCACCTTGATAGGTTTTGAGATGTGCATTTGCATATTGCAAAGCCAATTCTGTTTTACCGATTCCACCCATACCAGCAATAGAAGCGATCGCTATTTGTTGATTTTGCTGTAATTTTTTGTGGAGATTTTCCAGTTCCTCATCTCGTCCCACAAACTTGATGACTCCACTGAGGGGAAGATTTTGATATTCGGTAGGAGTCGGTTTGGGTTTTGCTTTTTTACCTTCGCTAGGTTCTACTCCTGGTAGTTGTTCTCGGCAATTTTGCCATTCTTCATCAAAGCGTTTGAGATTCCCTTCTTTATCGCTTTTGGGATACCACAGTTTTAGTTTAAAACGCCATTTATCGGTTCCGCGTTTACTTACACGCAAATCTTCGAGAATTTTTAAAAATTTTTCTAGTGCTTTGAGTGTTTCTCGCACCCGTTCATTATCATCTAAACCAGCAAGTTCCTTCAATACACGTAAAGTAGTTTCAACAATTACTACTGTGTCTGATTCCCAATTAAATGTAATTTTAAAACGCTCGGGATTATCTAATTCATCATTAGCATAAGCTAACAACCGTTCCAAAAGCTTTCTGACTCGCGCTTTAACATCATCACCGTAGGAAGGACTTGGCATAACTACTATAAAAGCTTGCGGTAAAAGTTTGAGAAAAAAAGTTTGAGATAAAGTTTAGGGATTCCCTAACCTGATACTACAACCCCAAACTCTAAATTCCCGACCCACCAGAGTTTGAGTATCTTAATCAATAACAGTTTCTTTCGGATACTACCCCAAATTTACCTTTACCTCAGAGTTAAAGAATTCAACTTATGGAAAAGGTAATAAAGTTTATTCGACGGAACCGAAAGAAATTAATATTGATTGCAGCATTTGCGATCGCCTTGATAGCAGATTTGCTCTTTCCTGGTACAGGTACTGCGATTGATTTATTATTCTTGCTGTGGGAATTGTCCAGAGAAGTGTAGTAGATATGTATGGGAAAGATGTAGAGAGGTTTAATTAACTTCTCTACAAAGGTTCCAGGTCGCGCAAACTTAATTTCTGGAAGTTTGGGTTAAAGGTCGCAAAACTAAACTTTCAACCCAACTTTCAACAAACTTTCAAATTTTTTGCAAAATTTTCTGCAAAATAAATCCTAATTTTCCGAAATCTCCAACAAGCTTGTGGTAGTAATATTTAGAATAAACGATTATTAATAACTTATTATAATTAGCCACCGGGACATATACCCCAAATTCAAGCCCAATCATGGATGATGATTGGGCTTTCGGCATTACATTAGGATAGGTTGCACGGGAGCAAAACACATCTTACAGTAATATCTGTTAATCTAGCTTGAAATATTAACGCTGACTTACTCAATGCGATCGCTATGGTTGGGTTAGTCTGGGGATTATCTAAAAATTTGCACTCAGTATAATGAGAATTAAATTTATACAAGCTCCCAATGTTAAAACTAGCGATTCTTTATTCTTCGTTACTATTTGCTCAAATCCAAAAACCACCCCAACAATTTTTAGAGCTAAAGCATCAATTAGAAGAATATGGGTTTGAGGTAATTATTGCACTACCACCAAAACGGGGAGCTTATGGTTCATTAAAAGTAGCCAATAGAAAGATATGGATTAATCCAGTAGTCTTTGATTTACAAATCGCTACTCCGACTATAATTCATGAATCTGTTCATGCAGCGCAATTGTGTGCAGGAAAAGGGAAAATGAAAGCCTTGGGTTTAAGCATTCAACCTATACCAGCTGCACGACGACTTTTTTTACGATATACCAATACTCATAGAAAAGATTTAGAAAGAGAAGCGTATGCAGTACAGACTCAATCAAATAATTTTGAGTTGGCTACAAATATTCTAAAAAAGCACTGTAAAAAGTAATCATCTAAGCTGCTTTGAGAAAATTATAGAAAATAATTTCTAAATTTTCCGAAATCAACCTTGACCCTATGGTAGTAATATTCAGAATAAACAATTATCAATAACTTATATAATTAGCCATCGGGAAATATATCCCACATTAAGCCTAGTCATCCTAGAATGACTGGGCTTTTGGCATGGAATACTCTAATATATTCTTAAATTAAAATATGTTACTAATCTACGAATCGCTACAAACATTTCTCAAGAATGAACATGAATAATTTTAGGGGTTCATATTTTTGGTTATTTTGTTTTTGTATAATATTCTTTCTCTCTCTTGATTTCTGGCATTGGAAATCAGATATATCTTTCTCTATTTTTTATTTACCTACCTGGGTCTTATATTTTATTTGCTTACAATTACTTCTTTCTCTAACTTTACTAATATTTGCCCTGAAATTTTGGAAAACGCCTTCGAGTTAGCCTAAACACATGAATATAGAAAGTTTCATTCCTTATTTATTCATCATCACATATTTACTATTAACCCTTGTAGTAGGTATTGTTGGTTATCGAAGGCAAAATGATACACCTCAAGAATATTTTCTGGCAAGCAGAAGTGTTGGAAATATAGTTTTATTTTTTACATTAATTGCAACTAATTTTAGTGCTTTTACTTTTTTGGGATTTGCTGGTGCTGCTTACCGCGTAGGCATTGGCTTTTATCCTATGATGGCATTTTCGGGAGCTTTTGTAGGGGTTTTATTTTTTGTAATTGGTTACAAAGTCTGGCTTTTAGGTAAAGAAAAAGGATTTATTACTCCCTCAGAATTAATTGCAGAACGTTTGGGAAGTCAACCTCTGAAAATGATATTTCTTTCAGTGATGGTGATTTTTACATTACCTTATTTGACTTTGCAACCCATTGGTGGAGGATATCTTTTAGAGAATTTAACTAATGGACAAATTCCTTACTTTGTCGGAGCAATAGTTTTGACATTTGTGGTTGTGATGTATGTCTTCATGGGTGGGATGAGAAGCGTTGCATTAACCGATGTTTTGCAAGGTATTTTAATGCTTGTGTTGATGATTGTAGCTGTATTAACTATTGCCCACAGTTTAGGAGGAATTACTACAGCTAACCGCACTGTTTACGAAAAATTGCCAGAACTTTTTTCTCGTCAGGGTGTAGATAATTTTTTCACAAAATCTAAGTGGTTTAGCTATTTATTGCTGTGGATTCTTAGTTTACCGATGTTTCCACAAATGTTTATGCGGTTTTATATCCCCAAAACACCCAATCCTTTAAAATTTTCTGCGGTTTTGTACCCTTTAGTGACGACAATAATGTTCATTTGTCCCGTATTGATTGGAGTTTGGGCACATATTCCTTTTCCAAATTTAGTAGGGAAAGCAACAGACCAGGCTTTGCCAATGATGTTAGCGGAATATACCCCCATTTGGATAGCTTCATTAGTGATGGTGGGTGCATTAGCAGCGTTGATGTCAACTTTAGATTCACAACTTTTAGCCTTAAGCTCAATGTTGACTAGAGATGTATACGTTTCTTATTTGCGTCCCAATGCTTCCCTTCACGAACAAACTTTAGTGGGTAGAGTTTTGATTGTAATTTTGGCAATTATTGGCTTAATTATTGCTTACAATCCACCTGCGACGATTTCGGTTATAGCAACTCAAGCTTTTACCGGACTAGCTGTTCTTTTTCCAACGGTTATTGCTGCTTTATATGGTAGAAATATCCATCCGTCTAGCTGTATTGCTTCAATTTTGGTCGGGGAAGCAGTATTAATTGGTTTTCAGTTAAAGATAATTCCAGAGAGTTTGACTTTTGGTTTTTTACCAGTTGTACCCATAGTTGCTCTCTCTAGTTTAATTATTATTTTGGGGAGCGTGTTTGTTAAACCGAAATCAATTAAAAACACATAGGGTGCGCTCTTCGAGATGCCAGTCGTGTAAGTCCTATAATATTCTTGCACAACTCAACTATCAGATAACTTGTTAATAAAAGCTGGATGTTCTACTGTTCTTAATCCCTGCTGCAATACTTCCAGAACTTTAGCTAAATTTCCTTCTAATAAAGCTGGTTTATCTAACCATAAACCAGGAAAAATATGAGAACGAGTTATTCCCTCAGTATCACCTGCCAAATTGATATACTCCCCTTCTTGAAGCACAAACCAATCAAAAGCAGCGTCATATACTCGCCATACTAAATATTCCTGCACTTGATTGCGTCGGTAAACTTTTAATTTCTCATGTAAATCATAAGAAGCAGTACTCGCAGCAATTTCTACAATTAATTCTGGGGCACCTTCCACATAATCATCTTCACTAATCCGTGACTGTCCCCCGCTTTCAATTCTTAACAAAGCATCAGGTTGAGGTTCGTTGTCAGCGTCAAGACGTACTGTCGGATTATCAGCGAATCCAATACCAGGTGTTGCAGCTTTGTAAACTCCTAACCAAGTCATAATCCAAGCATGAGGTTTACCATGACTTCTAAATCTCACCTTGGAAGGAATATAAACAACTCCTTCAATTAATTCAGCTTTTTTTAAATTTGGCATAGCAGCATCATAACGACGCTCAAATTCAGCACGGGTAAGTTTATCACCGCTTTCGAGGGGAGGAATATTAAAGGTGGTTTGGTAGTAGTTTGGGGTGTCATGGTTTTCTCCGGTTATATGAGAATTTTGACTTCTGTTTATTTTGTTTGAGTGCAATATTTCTTCTTTTATTATGAGAATATCAACTGTGTGAACTTATAAGATGAGTAAAATCTGAAAAATATATTACGGAGTAATTAATATGAAAACAAAACAAAAAACAGTTAACAAAAATGAAAAGCTAAGAGCGATCGCTTACAGCATGGATTTACTAATACCAGGTATTTATATCTGGTGTCCCTGGTTTACATTAAAAATTGGTGGTAGTACTCCAGATGACAAACCTTATAAATATCCTGGTATGATTCACAGTTCTAGTGGTGTAGCATTAGTGCTACCAGGATATAAAATATTTACTTCTTATCAAGGAAGTTATGACGCTTGATAAACACACCATACAGGGATTAACTGCGTTTACTACTAAAACACTACCATCAAGGGAATTTGAAAAACGAATGATAAACGCTGGGTATTTTGAAGTGGGTTCTGCACCTGCTCAAGGTGGAAGAATTAAAGTATGGTGGTCGCACGATGAATATCCGAGAGTTGAATCAATATATAGTCCTAATAAAAACATTGTACTTACTGCCTATCATGTGTGAATTGTAATATTATTTGATGATTGAAATCAGTAATTTTACTAAGTAGGGCTTACTGAATAAATACAAAAATGTAATGCAGCATACATTTCAGACTAAAGGAATATATTCATGTGCAAGAAAAAACTCTACGATACCTTAAAACCCTTGCATTGCCGTGAGAAGCAGCCAAATCTGTGTATAGTATATATGTACCGTAAAGAGGAGCAAGTTCAAACCCCAGTAGAAAATTTTGAGCTTCCTTTTGAAGGGAAGTTATCAGAAGATAATCGTTGGGTAATTATGGCTTCATTAATACCGAGGGGAGGAATTTGAAGAAGAATATGCTTCAATTTTTTCCGAGGAAATAGGAGCGCCCGCTAAATCTTTTCGTATGGCACTAGGGGCGTTAATTATTAAAGAGAAGCTAGGGATAAGCGATAGAGAAACTGTAGAACAAATAAAAGAGAATCCCTATCTACAATACTTTGTAGGGGTATTATCCTACAGTAACGAGACACCATTTGATGCAAAGATGCTAGTTCACTTTCGTCAACGGATAGGAGTAGAGCTAGTCAACAAGATAAATCGATAAATGGTGAAGAAGATAAATGTTGGCAAGGAAACGAAAAAGCAAGCTGCTAATGATGAGAAAACTCGCAGTTCATATGAGCGGTAAGTTTGGACAAGGTAAAAGAAGATTTAGTCTTAATCTTGTGATGCCCAAACTGTCTCATACTTCCAAAACTGCAATCGCAATTACTTTTTTAGTAATGAATCTTTCTACTTATATCTCACGTTTATTGAAAGCTTTTTTATGCCTATTTATCAGAAATATACCTTTTTTACCGTTTGACATTAACAACCATTATAGCCCCCCTATTTTTCGTAAACAAAAACTTATCTTTTACTCTTGTTTGAATAATTAATAAATCTCCATCTCACTTTTTTATTACTTTTTCAGCAAGCCCTAATTAAACTCGATTATTTGTCCTGAAGATGCACGGGAATACTTAACTGTTGCAACTTCCTGTGAATCAGAGTTACGTAAAGTAATTAATCCTGCTCTGTTAGTCATTTGCATGGAGTGGTGGGTCAAACGACCAACATGAAACCGTTTTACTTCCTTGGGTTGTAATGTTCCATCCAAAACTTGGGGACGACCAAATTTGTCTTCCATTTGCCATCCTGTGAGGTTAATAGCTTCATTACTGACGTTTTGTAATTCTACCCACTCTTTACCCTTATCGGAACCTGAAGGGTTCGGTAATGCACGGAGAATTACTATAGAAGCATTATTGTTGATAATGTCTTCTATTGGTTCTAGACGAGGACGATCCATTTCTGATTCTGGTTCTTTTGGTTCTTTTCTATCATCAAGACTAAGAAATATAGGGAAGAAGGAACGAATCATCTCTCCTCGACTTCCATTAGGATTAATGTTGCGATAAAGAACTAAATCGTAGTTTGCTCCATTAATATTTACCCGTCTCTTGTCCCGTCGAACTCTACCATAAACACTTTCGTAATAAACAACGGTTGCGATCGCTATTTCACATTCAGGACTGGGTCCAACAAAAAAACCACCTTTTTTCTTGAAGAGTTTAGCGATGATGTTACCGCGCATATCTGTTACTGTTTGCAACTGTTGTAATGTCACAACATTTGGGTTTCGTGGTCCATCATCCCCTTTCAGGTCATATTTATAGCCTAAATAATTGACCCGTTGATTTTGTTCATCAAGGTAAAATTTCACCCAAGAGTGATATCCCGACACTTTACCTAAGGTCGCTTCTTTATTACCCTCATGGGTGTCAAATTTTCCTTCACCAACAAATACGTGTTCAAAACCGGAAGCAAATTCAGTGGATTTACCGTTGTAGTAATTGGTGTACAGTTCAAACCATATACGCTTCAACTTTGCAGAGAACTGTTGTTCTGAGAGATTTTCACCAAACTCTTGGTTAATATATTTAAGTGCCAACTGAATTGGTTGGGTTTTCATAATCAGGGAGATAAACTCCCGTTGTTCTGCTTCTTCTTCCTCGTCTGTAAACTCTGGGTCTACGGAGCGAATAGCGTAGTTATTCAACAAGTTAATAAAACTAACATAGGTTAGATTCTTATCAAACAGCTTCTCTTCGTTGACTCCCTTGAATAAGGGTTTTGTAGCTAAATCTATTTCCCGATTTCCATCTGCTTTTACCTGTTCATCCAATAAGATATCAGCGTTTGGATCTTCCCACTCTCCGCTTGAGTTACGAGGACTTACAGAAAATTGGTTCTGATCCTTGTCCCAAAGAATTTGATAAATATTATCCTCGGTTAACTTAATGGACTTTAGATTATTTGTAGATGAGAGTGTTTCCATGCTCCAATTTATCCTTATAATTTTTCAGTTTTTGCCAACTAAGCTATAAGCAGTGTTTATACTGTTTCCAGAGTAGAGAAACTCTATGCTTGAATCCAAGTGTTGGAATTGACACAAATTCAGAATAGTTATTTTTATAACAAATGCAGGATATGTCTAGTGATTTATATCATGTCGGTTGCAATAAACTTCCAACACAACAAACCAAGTTTATTACTGTATAAAATCCAAGATAAGCTGCTACGCATTTACACAATCGTTTCCTATAGTTTTCCGGATATCCATTAAGATCGGGACTTATACACTACGAATAAAAAAATATCAAAACTAAAACAGACTCGATTAATTTCGTGAGAACCATTTAGAGGGGGTTTGGGAGAGAATCCCCCAATTCTTGATTTTCATCGTCACTTATGATGCTTTACGAAAATTAATTGAAATTACCATATTTTTTATAAACCAAAGTAAAACTTTGGTTTTTTGTGGTGTCCAGACTTCCCATAGTAATATCGCTAATAATAAGAAAAAATTAGTGATTGGTCTCGATGCAAATCAACTGGGAAATAGGCAAAACCTATGAAGATATCCTTTATCACAAAGCTGATGGTATTGCAAAAATTACCATTAATCGTCCTGACAAACGTAATGCTTTTCGTCCTCAAACTGTTTTTGAACTTTATGATGCTTTTTGCGATAGCCGTGAAGATACTAGCATTGGCGTAGTTTTATTAACTGGCATGGGACCCCATACTGATGGTAAATATGCTTTTTGTTCTGGTGGCGACCAAAGCGTGCGGGGAAAAGCTGGATATATAGATGATAGCGGGGTTCCTCGTTTAAATGTATTAGATTTACAGCGTTTGATTCGTTCAATGCCGAAAGTGGTAATTGCTCTGGTTGCAGGTTACGCAATTGGCGGGGGGCACGTTTTACATTTAGTATGTGATTTAACTATTGCCGCAGATAATGCTATCTTTGGACAGACCGGACCAAAAGTTGGTAGTTTTGATGGTGGTTTTGGTGCAAGTTATTTAGCGCGTGTAGTCGGACAAAAAAAAGCTCGTGAGATTTGGTTTCTTTGTCGTCAGTACAGCGCTCAACAAGCTTTAGATATGGGTTTAGTTAATACTATTGTACCCGTGGAATACTTAGAAGCTGAAGGTATTCAATGGGCACAAGAAATTTTGCAAAAAAGTCCAATTGCAATTCGTTGTCTGAAAGCAGCATTCAATGCTGATTGTGATGGGCAAGCAGGTTTACAGGAATTGGCTGGAAATGCAACCTTACTTTACTACATGACGGAAGAAGGTGCAGAAGGTAAACAGGCTTTTTTAGAAAAGCGATCGCCCAATTTTCGCCAATATCCCTGGCTTCCTTAAAATTGGAAAAGACAAATTTATTCTAAGTCCTTATTGCAATCAGCAACAGGGGCTTTTTTTCAACTATCTTTAAATACAAAAAGTTAAAAAATATTAAGATTTTATTTAAACACATACAAGAGTTTGCAGTAGTCAATATCACAAACTAGCGAACACACAACCTCAATTGACTAACTACAAACTTCAAATTATCAACAAGCTCAAAAAATTAGATAGATGATGAATTATCCACACTATATTTCATCAAATTTGATAGGCTTTCTTAAAGCTAGGATATAAAATCATCCTAGAGATTATCTGGATTGAGAAAATCAAAAATAAAATCAAAAAAACTTTTGAAAAATTACCCCAACTGAACTATCAATTTTCAGTACTTAAAAAAATTGAAAAAATCTTACATCTTAAGTAATTAAGCAACTTTGTTTTCAGCCGGGATCAATTTATTCTTATTGCTTGAAGACCCTAAGACAGGAGTTGCATCTGCTAAATTCCAAGCATCCTCTAAAGTTTCCCATGAAGGTGCAAATGGTGGAAGAGCCAAAGAGCAAGCTTTCCAATTCCCTCTCACTGGTGCTCCGAGTACCTCGCACGAACCGCCACGTCTTCCTTGAGAATTATAATTACGACAGTATCTACATGAAGAAATCAAATATGTAATACTTTTCATCTTTTATGCTCGTCTTTGGCTAATCATGACATTTCTAATTGTGCTTCTAGATATCTTTACGGATTTTGGCTAGAAACCACGATCCCATGACGTTTATAGCGATCCCAAGGAAGAATAGAAATTTACCTTTTCTTTATATTTGTGTCATATTTTTAAATTTTTTTGTTAAAAAATGATACAAAATGGCAGTAAAATACTAATCTTTGATATTTGCTGAAAATAACTACTATTACCTAAAACTGATTGGGGATCAAGTTGATAAAATCTATTTTCTATTCTTGACGTTTTTAATGGTTAAGCCAATAAATTTGATAGTGGCTAAAAAAATAAATTTTATCTGCCGAAAAAATAATACAATTGTTATTTTGCCTGGCTTTTACTTATAGGATACACAACACTATGAATGTACATGATTGCGATCGCGTTTTAGAAAACGAACAAACTTCTTCAGCCGAAAGCTTAGTAAAATATAGAGATTGGGTATGAAAGTAGTAGGTTGAAAAATCCGGTTTCCAACATTAAATTTTCCAATCCTACATTTGTTTAGCAGCACATATTCTGCAACAACCCCAACGCTGAATTTCCCCATCAGGGGTAGGAGACTGACATCGATCGCAAAGGGGTAAATTACGCGATCGCATACGAATTGTGTTTGCCCAGGAAGCAAATGTAATCTTGGGATCCTTGGTAAAATTGGCAACCTTGGGGTCATCCTTTTGGAAAGAAGCGATATATGAGGGGTGTTGGCTTAACAACAATTTTTTTGTATCTTGAGAAGAATTCTTTTCATGCTGCCAACCAGATGTGGAAAATCGAATATCATCCAAATCCAGGGTTAGGAATTTATTTAACTTGTTAAGAAGATCGCGACGCTTAAAAGTCAGATTTTGTGACCAAACAGAACTAGAGGTGGCTACCCATAATACATTTCGTTGAATAGACAACGGTTGAGTATGAGTTGCGATCGCACTACCGACTATTTCTTCCCAACAACTAAATAGACGCAGAAATGGTGTTTCCTGACATTTCTTGTAAATTTGTACTATATCTAAAATGTCATTGACTGATTTAAAAGGCATTTGACAAAACAGAACCAAAAATTGTAGCTTAGCTATCCAATATTTATATGATAGTTTCCGCTAGGATCGGCATGAAAGTATATTCTATTTTTTTAATTTTTTAATTCATCATAGTTAACCAAGCAGCTAGGATTTGAGGCATAGGGGTAATGAATCAAAACTTGAGAGCAAATTCAAGCAAGCAGACATCTAAAACACCTGCAATTCATCCAAAGTTAGCAGCGTCATTAGCAAGTTTAGAGGTACAACTAGAACGAGAATTAGCACGTTATCGACGCAGTCGTATAGTAGCTCATAAACAAAATAGGGCTTCTACAATTGTTGATTCTAAAGATTTTGAATCCAGAGAGGTTGAATCTAAAGATGTTAAATCTCGAGCAAATCTTTCTAATTCAAATACATTAAATAATCCAACAGCGAATCTAACTCAACTACAGACACAAGAAAAGACTCCACAAAACGATTTAATTCTAAACACCCTAGATGCACAAGATACAAGAGACACACAAGATATACAAAATACAAATGCACAAAATCAAGAGGCAGAATTTCTGATAACTGAAACACCAACAACTAAAACACAAATAACTAAAACACAAAGTCCTCCACCACCACCTCCAATACAACCCCAACCATCCGAATTAATTGCAGCTCAAAAAGCAGAGACGAAGAAAGTAGACACCCAAACAGTTGAAACCTTTACACAAAAAGATATTCCTCAAAGGAATGCTCAAAAAGTTGAAGACATCGTTGAACCCAACTCTAGCAGTATTGTGCCAACAGCAGTCTCGGAAACAGCAGAGAGTGAAGAAACAGCTACAACTACAGGAGGAATATCTCAGCAACCACCAGACGACTACTTAGAATCATCAGAAGCTTTATTACGCAGTCTTAGTGAAGAGAAAAATCAACCATCCCAACCACAGAGAAATAAAGGTGGTTTACTTTCACCTTTAGGTATTGGTTCCATATTCTTACTAATAGCTGCATTTGGTCTAGTTGTTTATGCAGCAGTAAATCCTGATAAGTTTACCCAATTCAACTTTGCAGGCAAAGATACACAAGAGGATGATGTCGCACTCAGCAGAAGTACAACAAACGTCAACCAGCCAGAAATTACCCCCATACCTAAAAACCCAAATTTAGCAGCAAAAGAATTTACTAAGATAAATGACCCCAATGATGTAGTTAATTTACCCACCAAAGCCAAGGCTACAACCAAACCATCACCGAACAGCGTCGTCTTACCTCCTCCTCAAGTAGAAGGTTCGGTACAAGTACCACCAGTTGTACCCCAGGATGATCCCCAATCTGTACCGACGGATAGTAGTGATAGTAGTACACAACAGTCAGTCTCCCAACAAGATACAGACTCCCAAAACACACCGCAATCTGACGAAGATATTAAACCGGATGCAAGTGGTTTATATCGAGTCATCATTGATAATGAAGAAAGTACAGCCTTAGCCAAAGCTAAAAAGTTAGTTCCTGATGCTTATCTTTCTGATGACAAGAAATTTATATATCTTGGTGCTATGAACACCAAAGAAGGAGCTAAGAAACTATTATCTGAGTTAGAGGCAAAAGGTATTAAAGCCAGAGTTAAGTAGCCTAGAACTGCGAAAATGTACGGTAGTATGAAGTAAATATATACTCAAATATCTAAATAAAGTAGCAGGCTACTAATCTTAGACGATTATTGGAGAGCTTTCATGGGACTGATTGAACGTATCCTGCGCGTGTTTAAGGCTAACGTCAATAACTTGATTTCTGGAACAGAAGACCCAGAAAAAATTTTGGAACAGACTTTCCTGGAAATGCAGGAAAACTTAGTCCAACTCAGGCAAGGAGTAGCACAAGCGATCGCTGCTCAAAAACGTACTGAAAGACAAGCTACACAGGCACAGTCTACAGCAGATGAATGGTATCGCCGGACTCAATTAGCCTTACAGCAAGGGAACGAATCTTTAGCCAGGGAAGCTCTGACCAGACGTAAGACCTACCAAAATACTGCTCAGCAATTATTTAGTAATATAGAGGAACAAAAAGCCGTAGTCGGTAAATTGAAGCAGGAAATGCGCAAGCTAGAACTAAAAATATCTGAGGTGAAAACCAAAAAAGATATGTATATAGCACGCGCTCGTTCTGCAGAAGCTACTAATAAACTTCAAGAACTAATAGGTGGTGTAGACCCAAGCGGTACTCAAAGCGCTTTTGAGCGTATGGAGGAAAAAGTACTCCAGCTAGAAGCTCAGTCCGAAGCGATCGCTATTGGTGGTACGGATAACTTGCAAAAAAAATTTGATGCTCTAGAAGCAGGTGGTGATATTGATACAGAACTGGCTGAAATGAAAAAGCAGCTATCTAATAGCCCAGATCCCACCCAACCAAAGCTACCAGACAGTTAAAATTAAAATAGTTTCTTCCATAAATAAATTTACAGAGCAGTGCAGTCAATTCCGGTAAAGAGATGCTTTCAAAGGGGTTGCCCAATTAGAGCAAATATTTATGCTGGGAAGTGACACCTGAATTGAACGATAAAAAATTATCACTATCGCTCTATTCATGCCGGAGTTTTACATTTAGGATTTTGTATAGGATTTTGTAATTGTTTTGGTCAATCCAGACTGGAATGATTACATTTGAATAAGTAGTTATTAAATAGTAAAAAACTTCACTGCCCTACTAGGCGCGTAAATCTTATCAAGGAATCAAGGAAAATACACTTATGGCATTATTCGATCGTCTAAAAAGAGTAGTTAGTGCAAACCTCAATGATTTAGTATCCAAAGCTGAAGATCCAGAAAAAATTCTGGAACAGGCAATCTTGGAAATGCAAGAAGATTTGGTAAAGTTGCGTCAGGGGGTAGCACAAGCGATCGCAGCTCAAAAACGTACCCAGAAACAGTATAGCGATGCTTCTAATGAAGTAAATAAGTGGCAACGTAATGCTCAACTAGCATTGCAAAAAGGTGATGAAAACTTAGCTCGTCAAGCTCTACAGCGTAAGAAGAGTTTTGAGGATAACGCTAACTCCTATCAGGCTACTTTAGAACAACAAAACGGTTCCGTTGAAACCCTTAAACGTAACTTAATTCAGTTAGAGAGCAAAATTTCCGAAGCCAAAACCAAGAAGGAAATGCTCAAAGCCCGCAGCAGAGCCGCTAAAGCCCAAGAGCAACTTCAAGGTATTGTCGGCGGAATGAATAGCAGCAGTGCAATGGCAGCTTTTGAACGTATGGAAGAAAAAGTTATGCTGCAAGAAGCTCGCGCTCAGTCAGCGACTGAAATTGCTGGTGCCGACCTAGAAAGTCAATTCGCTCAGTTAGAAGCAGGTAGCGATGTTGACGACGAATTAGCAGCAATGAAAGCACAAATCACAGGTTCATCACCCAATCAGCCCAAACTACCAGAGCAAAGTAGTGCCTCTGCAACTGACACAAAATCTACTGAGAATCAACCCGTTGATGCAGAATTAGAAGCGTTACGCAAACAATTAGACCAAATGTAATATTTGAATATTTGAATAAAATTAGCTTAATTAAGTCCCATGCCCCAACAGGTGATGGGATTTTGCTTATAATATCTAAGTTGAAACTTATCTAAGTTGAAACTTAAATATATTTTGGTAAGAATGTGAAAAGTTTTGCTAAAATACATCTGGATTTCAAGATAAAGTAGAAGAAAACATAAAATTAGTAATATTGGTAGAAACGTCGTTAATAATCTTCGTGCCTGAAGATTTGGGCTTTGTTGACCAGTTATAAGCTATTTATGATACTTTG
>JBCCDM010000109.1:0-15982 GCA_039030795.1 Cyanobacteria bacterium P01_A01_bin.84 | reverse complement strand
GTTTTAGCATGTACGGTGTGGTCACGATCGGCAACCTCTGGATTTTCGGTGTTTTAGACGCCGCGACCTTCTTATTAATTATTTCCAAAATAAAAACAAGTCTAGGTAAGAAAAACTTTGAGAACAATAAATCTTTTGTATTGACAAATACAGACTAATAATATAATTCTAATGGTAGATGTAGTGTTTAGAAAGCAAACACTATAGTGCTTAATAACTGCACAATAGTTCTCAATTGCGTGTAAAGAACGGAGGTAAAGTTTAGAGGGTAAGAATATACTGGAAACGCTCTATTGATGGCAAATTTTCAGTTAGCTCAATCTTCAGATGGAGAGGTCTTAATCTCTGGATCTGAAGGGTGCAATCCCTTGTCCGATGAAGAATTTACTTTCTGAACCAAAACAACCTATGAAAATCGCTCAAATTGCCCCCTTGTGGGAGAGAGTTCCACCTCCAACCTATGGAGGAATTGAACTTGTTGTGAGTCTTTTATCAGACGAGTTGGTGCGACGAGGTCACGAAGTTACCTTGTTTGCATCTGGTGACTCTCAAACGTTAGCGAATTTAACAGCAGTTTCTTCTAGTGCATTGCGCTTAGATTCAGAAATTGAAGAACGTGCAATGTATGAAATGCTTCCTGCGAGCCAAGCTTATCGGCGAGCCCAGGAATTTGATGTAATTCACTCCCATGTAGGAGTTTGGGCTTTACCTTTAGATGAACTGGTATCGACACCAACGGTACATACTCTACATGGTAGATTTACTAGAGATAGTAGCGAAGTGTTTTCTCAACACGCTAACCAGTCTTACATCAGCATTAGCGATGCTCAAAGGCTAGTAAACCTGAATTATTTAAGTACTGTATATAACGGCATTGACATAGGGCAGTATCCCTTCTTTGCTAAACCAGCAGAAAAACCCTATTTGGCATTTTTGGGTCGTTTTTCTCCTGAGAAAGGACCCCAGAAAGCGATCGCGATCGCTAAACAGGCAGGCTGGAACCTCAAAATGGCAGGGAAGGTAGACAGAGTAGACACTGAGTTTTTTGATAGAGAGATTGCCCCTCTGATCGACGGGGAACAAATCGAATTTCTCGGAGAAGTAAATCATGCAGAGAAAGTAGAACTGCTAGGTAATGCAGCCATCACTCTGTTTCCAATAACTTGGCAAGAACCATTCGGCTTAGTAATGATTGAGTCAATGGCAGCAGGAACCCCTGTAATAGGCTATTCTATGGGTTCCGTACCGGAAGTTATTATTCACGGTAAAACGGGTTTTATTTGCCAAAGCTACGATGAAATGGCGCAAATGATCCCCGGTGCTTTAAAACTCAATCGAGAAGACTGCCGCAAACACGTAGAAAATAATTTTACCGTCACTCAGATGGTTGATGGTTATGAGGCAGCTTATAAGCAAGTGGTACACAATCGGATGAAAAATGGTCGTCTGGATTTATCTAAAATCTTTTCTCTATCTCGATAAAAATACTTAGAAAAAAGTAAGATATTTCTTTACGTTCATTCATACTTGGGTATTTTAATGTAGCAGTTCTATATGAGTTGTAAGAATAAGAACAAGCGATTAACCTGTTTGACTGGAGTGCTGAATCATTAATAGCTGGCTCAAAGTCCAACAAGTACAGTAAGTCCTCAATTCTTACAAAAAATTTAGGATTGCTATATTTCTACCCATTTTGTTTAGTCTTGGTTTGATTAATAACTTCGGCTCTATTTCAGAGCAGTAATGCAGTATTGAATCTCTTACAAATCTATTGATTATCATTATTACATAGATAAAGTTCCATCAATACTCTAATTACCGTCAGAGCTGGTGTTAATTCTATGGAGATTAATTGAAGTATGCGAACCAATAGTTGCCCTTGTTGTGGTGGTTCCTTATTACGTCACATCCGTCACAGTGGAGTTTACTGGTTCTGTAGATCCTGTTGGCAAGAAATTCCTAGATTGGAGGTATTTGAATCTCGGAATAGTTTACGCCATCATCAAAACAATCAAATTCTATATTCCCATGTAAAAAAAGCTCCATTAGTTCCGTGTACTTGGCTTAGAAAAGCCCCTTTAGCAAATTCTCAATATCTCTCAAACTATATGAGTTGATTTAAAGTCAGCATGGGTTTAATTATAGTTAGATTGATCTGCGATTTTTTCCCTTAGTCTCATAAAAAATTAATAGCACAGAACGAAGTTTGTTTAGCTTGAACTGCAATTCATCTCATCACCTCCCTATCATGTAGGTGATGAGATGAATTGTGAGTGAGTTGACGGCACTCCTCTGAGCAATGATAGTTGTAGGTTGGGTAGAGGACAGCGTTACCCAATGAAGGGCTGATTTGTTGGGTTTGGATAAGAAGCTTAACCTACAATATTTCTATTTTTTAGGTTTAAATTCTCCAATTTTGTTATTTCCAGTAATGGTGAGTTATATCGAATCCGTTAGTATCGGAATTCTATTCTTTTGAACCCAGAGGAGTACTCCCGGTAAACCCAGGGAAAAGCGATCGCAAATTTTTGTGGAAATTTTTGAATTGTTATGATATCTGAGAATTCTATAATTGCTCTAACCAGCGACATAATTAATAAATGATTCCCAGTGTCAAATAATCAACAAGAAACTCATCTTACCCGCGCTCGTGCTAGTCTTAGACAAGCAATATCTTGGTATGGCAATCTACGTAAGCCAAAAAGTTCAGTCTCTAATCCAGAGTTAGCGGGATTAGTAAAATCAGAATTAGATAGCTTAACTTCTACTCTTGACAAACTTGACTACAATGTCATTCATATTGCAGCTTTTGGTTTGGTTAGTCGAGGTAAGTCTGCGGTATTAAATGCTTTATTAGGACAAAATATTCTGCAAACAGGACCCCTCAATGGTGTAACTCAATATCCCCGTTCTGTACGTTGGAATTCTGCAGGAAAGGTAGAGGTAGAATTAATTGATACACCGGGATTAGATGAAATTCAAGGAGAGATACGGGCACAAATGGCTCAAGATGTAGCTCGTCAAGCTGATTTAATTTTATTTGTAGTATCTGGAGATATTACTCGTACTGAGTACGAAGCGTTAAAAGAGTTACGTCAGGCACAGAAACCGCTCATCTTAGTTTTCAATAAAATAGATTTATATCCAGATACAGATAAAGCGACTGTTTACGAAAACTTACAACAACTAGGTGCTGCAAGTTTGATACAAAAGCCTTTACAACCAGATGAAATTGTGATGGTAGCAGCAGCACCTGCACCCATGGAAGTAAGGGTAGAGTATCCCGACGGTAAATTTGATTTTGAGTGGGAAACACCACCATCCCAGATAGAAGAGTTGAAAAGTGTAATTTTAAAGATTTTAAATCGGGAAGGTCGTTCTCTATTGGCATTAAATGCTTTAGTGCAAGCACGAGAAGCGGAAGAATCTATCGCAATCAAAACTATTAAGTTACGTCAACAAAAGGCTGAAGAGATTATTTGGAAGTTTACCCGATATAAAGCGATCGCTGTGGGTGTAAATCCTGTTGCTGTGTTAGATGTGGTAGGTGGAAGTATTGCAGACTTAGCTTTAATTCGTGCCCTAGCAAAACTTTACGGTTTACCGATGACTGGGTATCAAGCAAGTAAAGTTCTGAAAACTATTTTACTTAGCTCCGGTAGTTTACTATTAGGGGAAATCGGCAGTAGTTTTTTATTGGGTATTGGGAAAAGCGCAAGTGCGATCGCATCTGGTGAAAACCCGATGAATATTACTGCTTTTGCTGGCACTGCAATTACTCAAGCTGCTATTTCTGGTTATGGTACCTATGCTGTAGGAAAAGCAGCCCAGGTATATCTAGAAAAGGGTTGTAGTTGGGGTAATTTAGGCGTGAGTACCGTAATTGCGGAAATTTTAGCGGAAGTAGACAGGGATACTATTTTATATCGGTTGCAGCAAGAATTAGCAGGGAATTTTGGGAAAGTTTGATTTTAAGCTGAAGTCCCCCTAAATTCCTCACTATTTTAGAGGGAAGGTTGATTTTTTTCAGTTTATTAAGTGGACGGGTCTAATGTTGAATCTGTCACTAAATTGTGCTTGCGATAAACTTCATACACAATCAGACTTCCTGCAATTCCTAAATTGAGAGAATCAACTGTGGGTGCTATTGGGATACGAACTAGATGCTGACATAAATCCCGTTGCTGTTGAGTTAGTCCTTGACGCTCTTCTCCTAGAAAAATAAGCGTTTGAGATGGATAATCGAATCGATGAAAATCAATAGCACCATCGGGAGAAGCACCTATGACAGTAGAGTTATGACTTTGTAACCATTTGTGTAATTTTGAGTAACCTGTACGGATAAACTTTTGATTGTAGATCGAACCCATGGAAGCTCTTACTACATTTGGATCGAATGGATCGATACTGTTTCCTAATAAGATAAAACCACCACCTCCAAATGCTTCGGAAGTACGAATCAGAGTACCAAGATTTCCTGAAGAACGAACTGTTTCTAGTACAATCCAACATATTCCCTTCTCAAGAGAAAGATCGTTTAACTTCGTCCAAGGTTGATCTACAATTGCACCAACACCGGAAGCTTTTTCTGTATGGGAGATATAGCGAAATTGTTCTGGGGTGACTTTCAGGCAGGAGATTCCAGCACGACGACTACGACGAACCAACATACGAGCGATCGCAGATGTGAGTAGTTTCTCGCTATAGATGATTGTAGAAACATCGAATTTATTATCGATAACCCGAATAAAGTTACGTACACCTTCCACATAGAACTGTTGGGATGCATTGCGGTAGGTTCGGTGAGTTTGTAGTTTCTGACTCTCAGTAATTTTAGCTGTTAATGCTTCGGAGTTTATTCGTGGTATTGAGTTGTAGGTATTACCATTATTAGCATGAGCCATCCTCCTTCAGAGCTACTTGGCTCGTGACTAAATTCACTTGAATTAACATGAAATATTGCGGGAACTATACCGCCTGTAATAATTGATTTTGAAAGAATTTTAGCATATGTAGAAAAAATATTTCGGGTTTATTGGGTGTAAATGCGATCGCTAAGTTTATATCTCAACTATTTTCTCAAACATTTCAATCAAAACAAGACTTACGCACCCATTCCAGAATAACGCTTTAAACCTTTACGCCATAAAATTCGATTCAAACCTAAAAAGAACAAAAACCAACCAATCATTGATAAAAATCCTCGTCCAATATTTGTGGGAATACCTACTAATAAACTTGCAGGAAAATTTACTACGTAAGGGAAGGGAGTTAAAAGAACTATTTGTTTAATTGGTTCTGGAAAAACTTCTAAAGGTGCAATATAACCAGATAAAAATAAGTAAAATAACGTCCATAAATTTTGAATTGCGCTGGCTCTTTCTGTCCAAAAAGCAAACATGGCAAAGGTATATTGAATCACAAATCTTAAGGCGAAAGCTAGGATCGCTGCCAAAATAAATAAGAGTGAATTTCCTAAACTAGGAATCCAAGTTGCTTGGGGATAAAGTACGAAGAATAATATCACCAGAAATATTGCGAAGGGTAAACGAGCAAATCTTTCAGATATATGGGCACTGACGTGATACCATGCGGGGTCTATGGGCTGTAATAACCTAAATGAAAGCTTACCTTCTACAACTTCTTTCTCAAAATCCCAAATCACCCAGATCACAGTTAATTGTTTAACAATAAAGACAGCTAAAAAATAACGAGCAAAATCTACAGGTTTTAATCCAAAGTTACCTCCTTGAGCAGCTTCAGTCCATACTCCCATAAGAATAATTGGGAAGGAACCAGATAGTACCCAAAAGATTAATTCTGCTCGATATTCCACCATATGAGCGTAGTAGACAGTAATTAGTGTATATGCTTTTTTTAAAAGATATTTGAGCATTATTTTTGAGGGGTAATTGGTGATTGGTAATTGTGAATATTAAAATCCGTTTGCATTGGGATTATAGATTTTTTAAACGCAAAGTAGCGCAAAGGTAAGCGCAGAGGAGCGTGGAGTTTTTTGCTCATCTTTTAAAGAGTTCCTAATTTTGGGGAAAAGATGTAATTTGAATGTAGTTTGGATATAGTTTGGAATTATTTGTTCCCATTCAAACATTGACTGTTCCGGATTTGAAAACTCTACCTATGACTTCTTCTATTGGTGGTTCTGTAACTGTCAAGTCTACTACGTCTAGTTCTGTTAAGATGCGGGCAACGGTACGGGTTAAAAAGTCTTGTTCGACTATGAAACAAGCTGAACGTCTTTCAACTTTTTTTAAATCACCGTACGTGGATAGTTTCGGTAATGGTACATCGTGTTCTAGTTCTACGTGAACTTCTCGATATGGGGCAAATCTGTCTAAAAGTCCTTCTAAGCTACCGTCATACATCAATTCTCCTTGATATATGAGTAAAACTCGTTTGCACAAGGCTGTAATATCAGCCATATAATGGCTAGTTAATAATACCGTAGCTTGATATCGCTGGTTGTATTCTCTGAGAAAATCTCTGACTCCAACTTGAGCGTTTACATCTAATCCGAGAGTTGGTTCGTCTAAAAATAATACTTGGGGGTGATGTAAAAGTGCAGCTAGAATTTCTGCTTTCATCCGTTCACCCAAAGAGAGTTTACGCACTGGTTGAGTTAGTTTTCCTTCAATAGAAAGCATTTCAGAAAGCTCACCTACACGGACTAAAAACTCGCGATCGCAAATATTATAAACGGCAGCATTAATTCGTAAAGAGTCTAGTGCTGGTAGATCCCATAAAAGTTGCTGTTTTTGTCCCATTACTAAAGTAATTTTACGTAAAAAGTCAGCTTGACGATTAAATGGGGTATATCCAGCAACTTTTACTTTTCCACTACTTGGGTGGATTAACCCACTCAACATTTTGAGAGTTGTTGTCTTTCCCGCACCATTTGCACCTAAAAAACCAACAATTTCACCAGGAGCAATTTCAAAGGAAATGTCTTTAACAGCTTGAATATCGCGGTAGGTACGACGAAAAAAGTGAGTTAATGTTCCTTTTATTCCCGGTTCTTTAACAGCAACTGGATAAACTTTGCTCAAATGACGAGCAACAATTATAGACATGATTTTTTAAATTCAAAATATAGTAAATATGAGAGTTTTGGTGATTGGTGATTGGTGCTTGGTGATTAGTGATTGGTGCTTGGTGATTAACAATAATTACCGTAACCTTCCCGAACGTAAAATACTAACGATTAACCATAAACCAAGTAAACTAGCGGCTGCAAATAGTACGTTGCTTAATAATGAAAGTTGGGAAGTTTGAGCATTGCTAGAAATAATTGCTGCTCCCATAATTAAGGAACCTACCAAAATGCTGAATGATAAACGGTTAGCAGCATCATCAGTTGTGCGACGTAAACCATCTAAACCACGTATAGAGATGTTCCACTGTAATGTTTCTGATGTGAACCTATCGAGTAATATTTCTAATTGTCGAGGTGACTGTAAGGAAAGACTTTTTAAATCTAAAGCTGTTCTTAAGAGCGATCGCATTGGAGAATCTCCCACCAACTGCTGACGAAATAAGTCTGTAAGTAAGGGTCTTATTTCATCAAGAAAGTTTATTTCAGGGTTGAATCCTCTGGCTAATCCTTCTAAATTAGCAATAGTCTTGGCATATAAACCCATATTACTAGGTAGACGAATTTTATTAATGCGAGCGACTTGAAATATTTCGTACACTATCTCTGAAAAGTTCAGTTGGGCTAAATTCAAATTAAAGTATTTTCTCAGCAAGCGATCGTAGTCACTTTCTAAACGAGATAAGTCTACCTTCTGAGACACATCAGATAATTGTATAGTTAACTGAGCGCAGCGCTGAGCATCTAAGTCAACGATAGCCAAAAGCATCTCAATTAATATTTGTTGGGTGCGGGGATCGATTCTTCCTACCATTCCACAGTCAAGCAAAGCTACACGACCATCTTTTAGGTAAAAAATATTACCTGGATGGGGATCGGCATGAAAGAAACCATCTATGTATAATTGCTGAGAGAAAGCCCTGAAAAGTAGTGATGTTACTTCTTTTTTTATAGTAGCGACATCTTTTCCATTAGGATGATTATTTAAAGATGCTGATAATATTGCTTCCCCATCTAACCATTCCATGACCAAAAGTTTAGGTGTAGTTACGTCCCAATAAATTTTCGCTACTACTAACTCCTCGGGTTCAAACCATTTGCTTTGGGAAAGGTTTTGTCTTAACTGGTCTGTAAAACTTGCTTCCCTAAGAAAATCAAGTTCCGCTTCTAAAGCTTGACAAAATTCATCAGCTATGTTTTTAATTTCATAAGTTTGTCCAAATTCAGTCCTCGCGACCAAATCAGCTATGCCTTCAATTAAAGAAATATCTCGCGATACAGTCACATCAATATCGGGACGCTGTACCTTGAGAGCGACCTCTCTACCATCTTTTAGTAATGCTTTGTGAGTTTGAGCAATTGACCCAGCAGCGACAGGAACAGGATTGATAGAGGAAAATACTTCTTCTAGAGGAGATTTTAACTGTTTGCGGATGAGAACTTCTATCTCTGACCAGGGAACTGGTGGAACTTCATCTTGTAAAGTTGAAAGTTCATCAATGTAAGCTGAACCTAGTAAATCTGGACGAGTAGAAAGCAACTGCCCCAGTTTTATGTATACAGGTCCTAAATCTACCAAAATATTTTTTAAAACAGCAGGAGTAGGAAGTTGTGGTTCATCAGCCTTGACACCGGTTAATAGCCGTCGCATATAGTCCCAGCCATTACGCAGCAAAACTTCTACAATTTCTCTTTGACGGGGTACAGTCTGGGTTAAAAACATATGAGTAATAAATGTATGAGTAACAAAGAGGCAATATTTCTGTCTGTTATCTACCGAAGAAATATAATTCTTATTTTTTGTCCCTTATGCTGGCTACGACAACTACTATAAAGTTAAGCTTTTAGCTTTTAGCTTTTGGCTTTGGCTAATAGCTCTTGCGATCGCAAATAGTTCTAAGTGTCAAAACGAGTTGGAGGGAAGAGTACTTTAGTTTAAAGGAAAAAGTCGTAAAAATATTTTCTTTTTACCTTAACTAATTTATAGTGTCTTCTACCCCCACACACGTTTTAATACCCTGGTTATACTGGAATAAATAATTATGCCTTGTCGCTTACTGTTTTATTTCTTACAGTAGTTATAGAGGTACTGAAATTCAGTCTCTGGGCTGTAATAATTGCTTGATCACATTACTTATATTTTAGAGTAGGTGAGTGAATCGGGAATCTTCTTTAAGGTTTTTGAGAACCTGCTTAATTTCCTGGGTACGGTCTTTTTTTACTAGTAAAGTTACGTTGCGATCGCGTACAACTACCACATCTTCTAAGCCGATTGAAACAATTACATCGTCTTGGTCGGATGTGTATAGAATTGCTCCTTTGGTATCTAATCCTACATGAGTTGCTAGCTCAACATTAGGAGTATCTTCTTTTTTAAGTAAACGCTCAATCGCATTCCAATCGCCTAAGTCATCCCAGCCAAATTCTGCGGGTAAAACATATGCTAGGCTTGTCTTTTCCATAAGAGCATAGTCTATACTCTTTTTAGGCAATTGGGGGTAAATATCAGGACCATGCTCAAATAGTGGTTCCATAATTTCCGGAGCATGGCTACGTAGTTCATTTAGAACAACACCAGCACGGAAAATAAACATCCCACTATTCCAACTAAAGCGTCCTGTAGAGAGAAAAGATTCTGCCGTTTCGCGGTCTGGCTTTTCTGTAAATCGGTTAACATGATAAGCTGGCAGGTCATTGAATTTACCAAAATAGTTCCCTTGTTCGATATAGCCATAGCCAGTAGATGCAAAAGTAGGCTTTATACCTAAAGTGACAATTGCGTCTTTACTAGTTGCTAATTCGATTGCCCCATTGAGAGTGTGTATAAATTTTTCTTGATCCGCAATCCAATGGTCAGCTGGAAAAAACCCAATTAAAGCGTCTTCTCCATAACGCTTACTAATTTCCAAGCTTGTCCAAGCAACTGCGGCAGCAGTATCCCTTCCTTCCGACTCGACTAGTAGGTTCTGTGACGGCAATTGAGGCAGTTGTTCTTCTACTCCTTTAGCTATTAAGCTCGCGGTGATTACCCATAGGGAATCCCAACCACCTGCGATAGCAAGCAATCTATCCGCAGTGGCTTGCATTAGGCTCCGGGAGCTACCATCAAGGCACAAAAACTGCTTAGGTCTTTCCTTGCGGCTAAGGGGCCAAAAACGCTCGCCTTTACCACCAGCAAGGATTACGGGAAATAATTGCTTATTCATGTTGTCATCAAAAACTAATTTAAGAACACTACAAGTGTACTGTGGCATTTCGTACTGGCAAGTTTGAACGCTTGCATTAACATAACCTTTACAGAACGGTTGAGTGGGGAGATATTTTTAGTGAAACAAGTAAAAGGCTGGAAAAGTCAGGGGATAGTTCAGCCAACAGAACAATCTCATCAGGAAGCATTGGTACAACAAGATCCAGGGGTTTCGATTCAAAATGTAAATTCTAATAGTGGTTCAATTCAGACTCAGATATATCACAGACTGGGTTTAACCATGCCTCGCTGGCTATTTTGGTTTATGACCAGCATTGTAGGGGTAACATTATCAGGTCTATTGGTATCAACTTTAGCTCTGTGGACTCCTTTATGGAGCAACATGGATAGTAGTGAAGAAGAGTTAGGTTGGACGACTGGAGCGAGTTCTGCTCCTTCACCAATACCCGGAGACTTATGGAGCGATGTTTCCAAATATGATTTCGTCAAGCCGATGAACATTTTGGTCATGGGCATTGAACCGGTGTCAGGTAGCGTTAACGCTTCACCAGACAGTTTTAGTGGTAAAAGCGATTCAATGTTATTAGTACGGCTTGACCCTAAAGAAAAAACAATTCGGGTGCTATCCATTCCTAGAGATACAATGATTGCGATCCCCGAAAAAGGACTTAACAAAGTTTCTCAAGCTAATGCCCAAGGTGGACCAGTTTTAGCTGCACGGGTGGTCAGTCGTACTTTAAGCAATGCTCCTATTGATCGTTATATTAGAGTATCCACTAGTGGATTTCGCCAATTGGTAGACCAATTAGGTGGGGTGGAAGTATTCGTTCCCGAAAAGATGAAATACAAAGACACAGCAGCCCGTCTACATATCAATCTTGTTAGTGGTTGGCAAAATCTTAATGGTACACAAGCTGAACAATTTGCTCGTTATCGTTCCCAAGATATGGGTGATTTAAAACGAGTTCAACGACAGCAAGCACTATTATCTGGATTGCGCGATCGCCTTTCTAGTCCTACCGTATTACCCAAACTTCCCCAGCTGATTCGGATTATGGGTAAATACGTCGATACCAATCTCAAGTTAGAAGAAATGATGGCATTAGTAAATTTTGCTCTTAATCTCGAACGTAGCAAGTTTCAAATGACCATTCTTCCAGGCACATTTAGCCGTTTTAGTCAAGATCCTAACAGCTATTGGTTAAATTTGACGGGTAAAGGTGAACTACTAGAAGAGTATGCCGGAGTTACTATTGCTGGCTTAAAACCAAACTCTAGAGCAGTGACTAGTTTAAAAATAGCTATTCAAAACACAGCCAATAAACCTCAAATAACCCAAGAAGCGATCGCATTATTAAAAAAACAAGGATTTAGCAAAGTTTATTCCACCGACCCTTGGAATGATCCCCGTAGTCAAACCCAAATCATAGTTCAGAAAGGTAATATCAAAGCAGCAGAAGCAATACAAAAAATATTGAAATTTGGAGAAATCAAAGTTTCTTCTACTGGGGATATAGAATCTGACCTTACCATTCGTATAGGTAACGATTGGAAATAATTGTGTCAGTATTAAGAAGTTAGGAGTCACTAGTTATAAAAATTATCGGATTTATAGATATTTTCTCAAAATTACAAATTAAATATCTAATTCTTAAAAAATAATGAAAAAAATAATATTACTCCTACTAAACTTGATGTTGATATTATCCCTAAGCTGGATGTGGATTTTACTATTTCCCCGTCCAGCTTTTGCTTTTCGGTAATTGATGATTAGTGATGGGAGCGATCGCATCTTATAAAGGAGTGGGGCGATTAAGAAGAATCTAAATATCTGGAATACTTTATTTATTTTCATCCACAAATCAATTAGGATGATAGTTTATTTATTTTTCCTGATATATTAAGTATTCTATTGCAAAATTTGTCGCAATTTGCCTGACAGATAGCAGAATTTCAGGTTAAATATTTTCAGTTATGCATCATCCGATCGCTGTTGGATATTATTCGTGACAAAGCAACAAGAAAAATCTTCACGTTCGTTTGCTGGTATCGCTGGCATCATTGCTGTAGCAACTCTAATTAGTAAAGTATTTGGTTTAGTACGTCAGCAAGCCATATCAGCAGTATTTGGTTTGGGAGCTGCTGCCGATGCTTTCAACTACGCCTATACCATACCAGGATTTCTTTTAATATTATTGGGCGGTATTAATGGTCCTTTTTATAGCGCGGTTGTTAGTGTTTTAGCCAAACGTAAGAAGGAAGAAGCTGCACCGTTAGTAGAAGCGATTACCACTCTTATCGCCAGTGTACTTTTATTGGTAGCAATATTTATATTTATTTTTGCTCCTAACTTAATCGATATATTTGCACCCGGTTTACAAGATCCCAGCAAAGTCTTAGTGCGAAATATTGCAGTTACTCAGCTGCGGATCATGTCACCCATGGCTGTAATTGCTGGTTTGATAGGTGTTGGTTTTGGGGTTCTCAATGCTGCAAACCAGTATTGGTTGCCTTCTATAAGTCCTCTAATTTCTAGTTCAGCAGTACTTATTGCTATCGGTATTTTTTATTTTCAAATAGGCAATAGTCCTGATATTACTCCAAATACTTATGCCATAGTTGGAGGAACATTCTTAGCAGGAGGTTTTGTCGCTGGTGCAATTCTACAATGGTTCGTACAGCTTATAGCCCAAACTAGGTCTGGAATGGGTAGGTTGAGATTGAGATTCGATTTTAATCAGCCCGGATTAGGGGAAATTCTCAGAATTATGCTCCCTGCAACATTCTCCTCTGGAATGCTGCAAATTAATCTTTACACCGATTTATATTTTGCTTCTAATATTCCTGTAACAGGTGTTGCAGCAGCTTTAGCTAATGCTGGTCTGCTCACCCAAACTCCATTGGGAATTATTTCTAACGTCACTTTAGTTCCCTTACTACCAATATTTGCTAGACTTGCAGCTCCGGAAAATTGGCAAGAGTTAAAATTACGCATCCGTCAAGGGATTATCTTAGCTGCTTTTACTATGCTTCCCTTGGGTGCTTTAATGGTGACTTTAGCCGAACCAATAGTTCGCATCGTTTATGAACGGGGTAAGTTTAGTGGAACAGACTCAGCAATGGTCGCTTCCTTACTAGTTGTAAGCGGGATGGGAATGTTTGTCTATTTAGTCCGCGACGTTGTAGTGCGGGTGTTTTACGCTTTAGGTGATGGGGAAACACCATTTCGTATCAGTATGATTAATATTTTCCTGAATGCTTTTCTAGACTATTTATTTGTTAGGGTTTTTGATTTTGGTGCCCCTGGTTTGGTCGCTGCGACAGTAGGAGTTAATGCTAGCTCCATACTAATGCTATTGTTCCTACTTAATAAAAAGCTAAATGGATTACCCTTTGCTGAATGGAGTTTACCTATCTTAGGTTTAGCCTTTGGTAGTTTACTTACAGGTGCAACCAGTTTTGCGACTCTCAGAGGAATGCAACAATTTTTAGGAACAGAAGGTTTATTTATACAGCTCTTACAGTTAATAATATCTAGCTTAATTGGCTTAAGTGCATTTGCTATAGTTGCTGCAATGTTGAAATTACCAGAGGTGAATACCTTTACTTCTCGTTTGCGGCAGAAGTTTTTAAAAAGATAAGGGAAAGGGTAATTGGTAATTGTTAGTAATTGGTAACAGAAAGAAATTTATAAGAAAAATGCTGAAAAACCTGTGACTTTAGTCCAGGGATAAAAGCTAGTTTTCACTGATAAGTTAACTTATAGGTAAGATGACTCATAAAGTCCGGATATGATTATGCAGCTACCAAATATCCCTAGCCCTAATTCTCCAGTATTAATACAGATGATCCGTTGGGTGTTCTCACCTATGAAATATATGGAAGAATGTGCCCAAAAATATGGTGATATTTTTACTTTGCGAGTTGGTGAAAACTTTGCACCCCTTGTATTTGTTAGTAACCCAGAAGCACTACAGTACATATTGACTAACGATACCAAAATTTTCACTGCACCAGGTGAGGCAAATAGTATTTTTGAATCTTTGCTAGGGAAAAATTCTGTTGTTACAGTTAGCGATAAAAAACACAAACAAAAGCGCCAACTTTTAATGCCACCTTTTCACGGTGAGAGAATGCGTAGCTATGGTGATGTTATCAAAAATATTGTCATAGAAACAATTAATGAATTGCCAAGTAATCAACCCTTTTGTATTCGTTCTACAACTCAACGCATAACTTTACGAGCAATCATGCAAGCGGTATTTGGTTTGCATGAAGGTGAAAGAGCGCAACTAATTGAAAAATACCTAGGGGAAATTCTTGATAAGTCAAGTACACCCTTGAGTGTTCTGATGTTGATTTTCCCATCTCTTCGTTTTGACTGGGGACGCTTTAGTCCCTGGGGAAAAAATCTCATTCGTCAAAGTAAAGCTGACCAACTTATCTATGAAGAAATTCAACAGCGTCGGCAGCAAAGTAACTTAGATGGTGAAGATATTCTCAGTTTGCTTATGAATGCACGAGATGAGCAGGGAGAAGGAATGAGCGATGAAGAACTGCGCGATGAATTGATGACTTTACTTGTTGCAGGTCATGAAACTACTGCAACAGCCTTAGCATGGGCATTTTACTGGATTCATAAATATCCCAATATCAAGAAAAAGTTACTACAAGAGTTTGATAGTTTAGGGGATAATCCAGACTCAATGAAAATTTTCAAGCTACCTTATCTCAATGCTGTTTGTTGCGAAACTTTGAGAATTCACCCTGTAGGAATGCTAACCTTTGGAAGAGTTTCTAAGATGCCTACTAAATTAGGCAATTATGAAATAGAAACAGATACCCCTATTGTAGGTTCAATCTATCTCACACATCATAGAGAAGACTTGTATCCCCAATCTAAGCAATTTAGACCAGAACGATTTTTAGAAAAACAGTTTTCACCATATGAGTATATTCCTTTTGGTGCCGGTGCTAGGCGCTGTATCGGTATGGCTTTTGCTCAATTTGAAATAAAGCTGGCTCTTTTCTATATTCTTTCACAGTGGGAGCTAAATTTAATTAATAACAAAAATCTCAAACCAAAACGTCGTGGTTTGGTAACAGCCCCAGAAAAACCTATTATGATGACAATCCAAAGTAGAAGAAATATTTCTTACAAAAATCTTGAGAGTATGAAGGTCAATGCGTCAGCACAAAGTTTTTAAGATTCATTTTTTACTGTCAGAATGACGGTTATTTAACTGGACATCATATTAGTCCTCTCTTAGAGGAATTTAGCTTAACTATTAGACTAGGACTTTCAGTTCTAAACGATCGATACTGAGTATTGTTCATTTATTAGAATTCCCCAGTGCAAGATTTATGTAAAGTCATATCTTGCACCAAAAAATTATGTAAATAATAATACTCAGTATTTTATACCTAGGACTGGAAGTCCCAGGCTTATAAACGAAGTCCTCTTTTAGAGGACTGAATAAATCTTGAATTAATAGTATTATTTGTTACTTGATATTTTTTGTTTGACTATTTATACGTATAGGTGCAAGATTTGAGTAAAAGTAAAATTTCCCCTTGGTCTGCGAATTATTATATTTTTTAAGATTTGGCTTGATAGCTATTACTCCTATTTTGTCTATCTATTTATAAATTTTTTCAGACTT
>JBCCDM010000108.1:0-16220 GCA_039030795.1 Cyanobacteria bacterium P01_A01_bin.84 | reverse complement strand
CGTTCCATGGAACGTCTCTACGTTCTTTTCCGGAGATGTCTATTACTCCTTACTCATTACTCCTTACTCATTACTCCTTACTCATTACTCCTTACTCATTACTCATTACTCATTACTCATTACTCATTACTCCTTACTCCTTACACTGCCATTTTTTTAATTTTCATCCTTAAGTGCATAAGTTGATGAAACATGAAACTAGAAATAAAAAAGGAATATTGGCAATTTATGCACTTAAAATCGGTTCAGTAAATACATATCAATACGGTTGCGGTTAAGGAGAATTGTAGGTTGGGTAGAGCGACAGCGTTACCCAACAAAGTCTTGATAATGTTGGGTTTTGTCCCTCAACCAACCTACGCTATTTTTGGTTTTCAGGCTTAACTCAAAGGTATTGAAACATACATAACTGAAGAGCCGATAATTTAGCCTTTATCAATATGTTAGTTCTATAATCATAGATTTAGTTTACTTAATAAAAAAATGACGAAACTAAGTGGTGAACAGCGTAAAAAACTACGCCAAGGTCTTCTCAGTGCTTATCCAAGCATCGCTGAATTAAAGATAATGGTTGATGATGAATTAGGTCACAACTTGGATGTAATTGCAGGAGGTAATAATTTACAAGAAGTTGTATTTAATTTAATCAAAACATCAGAAGCTCAGGGATGGCTTGAGGATTTAATTCGTGCTGCAATTGAGGCAAATCCTGGAAATTCAGATTTAAAAGCTATAGCTGAAGAATTGTTATCAAATACCTCCAAAAACTTACCCGTTTCCCCAACTAACCCTCCAGGGGGACAAAGCACTCAGCAACAAAAAATCTTGATTTTGACAGCAATACCCCACGGATTGCGTTTGGATAAAGAGATTCGGAAAATTGAATCAGCTATACGCAGATCCAGCAATCGAGATATATTTGAAGTCAAAATTAGAACTGCTGTACGTCCTCAAGATATTCGTAGAGCAATTGAAGAAGATAAACCGCAAATTGTTCATTTCTGCGGTCATGGTCAGAAAGATGGTAGTTTGATTTTAGAGGATGATGGCGGAAATAATAAGCCAGTTTCACCATTGGCTTTAGCATCTTTGTTTAAGTTACACGCTGATTATGTAAAATGCGTGCTGCTTAATGCTTGTTATTCAGAAACATCTGCTGAAGCAATTAGTGAATATATTAATTATGTAATTGGTATGAATACCTCAGTTAAAGACAATCCAGCAATTGCATTTTCCGAAGGGTTTTATGATGGACTGGGTTACATTTCAAATAACCAAGATGTGTTTCAACGAGCTTTTGATGAAGGTATGGTAGCCATTCAAATGGAAAACCCTTCACAAGGTTCTATACCAGTGTTAAAGAAAAAGGAATAATAATAGTTTATTATTTTACGGTAGCTTTGATTAATACTGCTAAAAGTAATTATTAAGATAAATTTATGTATGGTAATGATGATATAAATCAACTATCTGGTCCACAGCTTAAAGAATTAAGAAAAGCTATTATTAGTGCTTATCCGAACATTAGTAGATTGAGGATAATGGTTCGTGAAGAATTAGATGAGAATTTAGATCGGATTGCAGGAGTAGGAGAACTCGATACAGTTGTTTTCCATTTAATTCAATGGGCTCAGTCAACAGGTCAGGTAAAGGAGTTAGTTGAAGCTGCTTGTGAAGGAAATTCTGGTAATCCACAATTAAAAGCTATAAGAGAGCAATTATTATATTTCGAGCCACCAGAAATTACGAATCCGCAACAAACAGCACAAGCAACAGATGATAATCAACGCGACAGTTTTGTGGGCGATCGCAATTCTTACTATAATATTCAAACTCAGGCGTTTGACTTCGAGACAGCCACCCTGGATAAAAATCTCCAAATCAACCGCACTCAGCTTGTCGCTGAGTCTTTTAAAGAAGACTTAGGCAATGGTGTATTCTTAGAAATGGTAAAAATCCCTGGTGGTCATTTTCTTATGGGTTCTCCAGAGAATGAGGCAGAACGTTCTGATAGCGAAGGACCACAGCACATCGTCACGATTCAACCCTTTTTTATGGGTAAGTTTCCAGTCACCCAACTAGAGTATCAAACAATTATGGGTGAAAATCCCTCCTACTTCAAAGGGATAAATAGACCCGTTGAATGTATAAGTTGGGATAATGCAGTGGAATTTTGTGCTAGAATATCTGAGAGGACTGGAAAAACATATCGCTTACCTAGCGAAGCTGAATGGGAATATGCTTGTCGGGCTGGAACGACAACACCGTTCTATTTTGGTGAAACCATTACCACTGACCTAGCGAACTATGATGGGAACTACACTTATGGTTCTGCATCCAAGGGTCAGTATAGAGAACAAACTACAAATGTTGGTTACTTCCCTGCTAATGCCTTTGGGCTATATGATATGCATGGTAATGTTTTGGAATGGTGTCAAGATAATTGGCATGAAAATTATAATGGAGCGCCAATTGATGGAAATGGCTGGATAGTTAGTGAAAATGATAATCGTTATCATATGCTGCGTGGCGGTTCGTGGTTCAGTGATCCCAGGTACTGCCGTTGTGCGTTTCGCGACAGGTACGAGCGCGACGACACCTTCAACAACGTTGGGTTTCGGGTTGTCGTCGCTTCCCCCAGGACACCTTAGCCCTTTTCCCTTTAGTACTTTTGCCCTTTACACTTCTTTACTTTTCTCTTGTCTCCGCCTTTGGCGGAATTTTTTTTGCGATTTTTGAGGTGCTGAATGAGTGAATTACCTATAATACAGAAAACCTACGACTTAATCAAGTGGTATGTACCAATCTTGAATCGCCTTCCCAGAAATTATAAATTTACACTGGGGGAGCGAATGATTTTAGGACTGTTTGACCTTTTGGATAATCTAATTATAGCACGATATGCCAAGCAGAAGTTAACTACATTAGAATCTTTGAATAGTAAATTAGATATTCTCCGCTATCAAACTCGCCTGCTTCTAGATTTTAACTTAATCAATACAAAACGTTATGAATATGCCCAAAAATTATTAAACGATATTGGTGGCGATTTGGGGGGTTGGATAAAACAGCAAAAAGCAAAGACATTAATATGAAAAGATACGGAAACCTGTGGATTGAAATTACATAGGACTTACGCACTCGTAACGAGTAATAAGGCTTTGCGATTACTTCCCTACGGTCGTAATGACCTAAACACGTAGTCCGTGCGTAAGTCCTGTTACAGAATTTTCTAACTTATTATTAGCTTCCAAAAAAGCACAAAAAGGTAAACGTTTCCGGGAAAATGTTTTAGCATTTAACTACAATTTAGAGTCAGAATTATTTAGACTGCAAGCAGAACTACAATCAAAAACATATCATCCAGGAGCATACAGAACCTTCGAGATTTTTCACTGTGAACTACCCACAATCCCCTTTAACTTGTTCCTTGTCTCTGGCAAAGAATACAGGATTTGAGGCTCCGCCTAGGCTGTTGACTCTGTAGGTTTTTAGGAAATAAATTTCATACATTATACGTGACCGAACTTTTTCCTTGTCTCTGGCGAGGAACACTTTCCTGGAGGCTCCGCCTCCTGTATTATCAAGAGGCAGAGCCTCTAGTTATATATTCCCAGCCAGAGACTGGTAATCAGAGAAGACACAAAAACAACATGACATAAAAACACAAAAATTACAACAAAGTCAACAGCCTAGGCAGGAGCCTCTTGTGGCAGCACATTCCAAGACTCTGGCTTGGAACGAGTTGCTCTTGTGGCAGCATTAAAAATTGCAAATACCTATGTTAAATTTAATTATGGGGTAGGCAATTCCGAATGCTGCGTGGCGGTTCGTGGAACAATAATCCCAGGAACTGCCGTTGTGCGTATCGCAACAGGAACGAGCGCGACAACACCAACAACAACATTGGGTTTCGGGTTGTCGTCGCTTCCCCCAGCACTCTTATGTGTCAGAGTTGATGGATGGGAATTCATCGAGGGTACCTTTATAAGAGTCCAGACCTACTCCAGTGAGATTGTTAACAATCTCCGAATATCAAACCGAGTCGGATAGCTTGGTAGACTGCAAAGTCGAAGAGTTGTTCGGCTCATCTAATGTATTAGATAGTTGTTCTGGGGATAAGGGGGAAAAATATAAATGGTTCGGTGTCTTTACGTCTGTATGTCCCCACCTCATAAAAACCTACAATAATCCTTCTAAGGTTGCACCAATTACTCTATAGTCGGAATCTTGACGTAATTTACCCAAAGCGACTTTTGCTGATGGCTCGTCAAATTTCACTAGGGCTTTTGCCACTTCCGAACGAATTATAACATCATTAGCATCAGCTTTTGATAATAAGATTGAGAGTGCTGATTGGGATGATTCAGTTTCATGTAAGCGTCCTAAGTTCTCCACTGCTGTTTGTTTGACCACCACGTCATCATCTTCAATTCCCCAACGACAAAGTTGTAACATAACATCTGAATTATCTGTTCCTTCTAACACTGCAAAGATACTTTGACGTATTAACCAGTGAGTTTCTTGCTGAAATATTTTAATTAGATAAGGAATTGCGCGATCGCCATATTTAGCTAAAGAATTAGCAATTTCTGCTTTGACGTTATGGTCAGTTTCCTGCTCAAGTAAATCAAGTAGTGCTTGAAAAGCTTCCTCGTTACGTTTATTACCCAATCCCATGGCAACAAAGGAACGAATCATAAATTCCTTTTCATACATCCGTTCCTTAAGTAAGGGTACAACAACATCAGGGGGATGCTTTCTTAATTCCACCATTCCTCTCATTCGATTCTGGGGATCGAGACTATCAAGTAAATTTTCTATCTGATAGAGTTCCATGAATAAACTTTTTTAGTAAATAAATGTAAATTAATCTTCTAATTAGTCTACATTTATTTACTGAGTGACAAAGATTAAAAAAAACAGTTAATTTGAGCTAGTAATTTTTTATAGGTTGAGTATTAAGTTCAGATTAAACCAAGTCTGGCAATAATTTGAAATTTTTATACTTGTTGACATTGGTAATTTTGATTGTATCTTTTCCTGAAAGCGTAATTTGTCAATACGTAAACCCTACCAAAAGAGCAGAAAAATTACTACTAAGGCTTATTCGGTTAAAGAATGTAATATAAATTCATAAAGATTTATATTAATTTATATTTGTTTGTAGTGAACTATAAATTAATTCATTTTAACTCTCAGTTAAGAAAAGCGAGGAATTATGAGAGTCAAGTGGAAAAAGCTGTTGGTTAAGAGTTCTGCATGGTTAGTTGCAGAAGTGATGTTAAATGCGGTTGGTTTAGATAACATAGCCGATTATAGTGAATTTATATCTCAAAATCAGGTTATAACTCAAACCACTGAAGTATTGTCTAATTTGATTACCCTGGTTTCCTAAGAATATGAAGACTCAGAGACCAAAATAACTCCTGTAAACGCTACGGAAACATTTTCAACGAACAAAATTTTAAATTAATTACTCCTTACTCCTTACTCCTTACTCCTTACTCATTACTCCTTACTCATTACTCCTTACTCCTTACTCCTTACTCATTACTCCTTACTCATTACTCATTACTCCTTACTCATTACTCATTACTCCTTACTCATTACTCATTACTCCTTACCAATTACCTAAAACCTCTGCTCATAAAGAACCCTAAACTCTCCAGCATCATAATCATAGGTAAATCTAGCGGAAGAATTTTGATTAATATCCTTAATTCCTGTAACATCAGGGAATACTTGCAGTTTTGTAAGACCGATTGTTTTACCGGCTCTATTAATAGGTCTTTGAACTTGCCATAAGAACTCTTGTGTTAATTCGGTTCTGAGTGGGGTAATTACATAGTCTTCCACAAGGGATTCTAGCAGTTTAACTTCGTCACCGTTGTTAAGTTGTCTTTCAATATCGGTGATGGTGGCTAATGTTCTATTACCTAGTAGAGCTAAAATCTCTGTATCGTTACGACTGGGAGTACTTTCTAAATTGATGGCTGGATTATTTAGCAGGTCAGTAGTGTTTAAGCTAGCTTGATTGGTTTGGTTAATACAAGTAGCTATTCCTTGTAATTTTTTCGGAGAGTTGGTAGGTATTGGTGTTTGGGGTCGAAAGGGATTTAAATTGGAGTAGCTTTTACAGCTATTCTCTGCGGTTCGATCTAAAGCGGGAATTAACTGACTAGCTCTTCCTGTGACGCTGATTCTGACATCTATTTGTTCGGGATTTGGTGGTTCGAGAATATCTTCCCTTATTTCTGACCCAATTGGTTGAGGACGGTCGAAGCGAGGTACGTTTATTACCGCAGTCTGTAATTCTACATCTAAATTGGGATTGAGTAAACCTTGAGAAGGTACAAATGTAATTGTTTGTTCGCGATCGCGGGTGATGAAGAATAGGTTTCTGAGTATACTAACTTTTCCTCTTCTAAGTCTGAGTTGTCCTTCTCCTTCTAGGTTATCGAGACCACCGTTGACTGTAACCCCACCAGCGATGAGGAAGTTAATATCGGGGAAACTTCGTTTAAATCTAAATCCTTTCCCAAGAGTAAGTTTAAAGTCTTGAAAGCGGGGTTGAACAAAGAAGTTAGAGTTTCCGATTGTGAAGGGTTGATTGTTCGGGGTATTTCGCAATTCTTGGACTTCTGAGACTAATTCTGTCGATTGTTGGGTTAGTCCTGGGTTTTCTTGGTTTTCCTGTTTCTTCTCTTCTTGTTCGTCGGGTTCTTCTTGCTTGGGTACATATACTCTACCTTTTGCTAAGGTAAGTTCTCCTCCGATTATAGGACGAGTAGCTGTTTGAGTAACGTTGATGTTAGCGTCTATATTTCCTTTATATAATCCTTTTAAATTTAATTTCCCTGGACCTAATGATACTTGTAGGGATTTTGGTATATTTGGGTCGGTAATTGTGGTAGAACGAGATATGGGTAATGCACCTGTAATTAAAAATGGACTTCCAGATAAACTTCCTTCTAATTCCTTGACTTGGAAGATTTGATTTTCTAAGTTAATGTTACCAGTAGCGGTTAACTCAATGTTTTCACTCAGTTGTTTGCTCTTGATGGTGGCATTATTAATGTTAACTGTAGAGGTAGCGGTGAGATTTTCTGATATTTCTCTTAACGTTTGACCTTGCCAATTTACTTCACCATTGGCTTTAATTCCAATTTGTCCTTCTCCGTTTATCCACTGAATTTGATTGTCTGTAAAAGCACCAACCAAAGCGAGGGTTTTAGTATCAACTAGTGCATCAAGGTCAATGGAATTCTTCCCGGGACGGGGAGGGTATGGCACTGCTGCATCAAGTTTGACAAAGGAACCTGGGGTAGTGGTAAGTTTTGCAACTCTACCTATATAACTAAAGGTACCAGCAAGTTCTCCTAATGGCTGTTTATTAACAGTACCGTTATCTATAGAAAACTGTCCTTCTTGAATCTGGTATCCACCAAAGATACTAGCATCAAGGTTTGCATCCAAATTTACTTTACCATCGACATCAACCGGTAAGTTAACGAATACGGATGCTAACTCTACTGGTAAATCTCTCACCTTTAACTGTCCGGAACCACCTAATAAACTTGCTCCTCCTGTTAAGGAAATAGTTCCATCTTCAACATTAGCTTGGACGGTTTCAATATTGAGGGTTCCCTCTTTAAAACTACCTTTAGCGATCGCGTCATTTATTTCTATGGGTTCCCCAGTATTCTCTTGGTTATTCTTTTTAGTATTACCTTCGGTAATTTTTTTAGTATTCTTATCAGGTTTTTCTGCAACTAATTCCGGTTGTGGATACCATTTCCACTTATCCCCTTCTACTTGAAAAGTTGCTTGAGGGTCGGATAATTTTCCATCTACGGTGATTTTTGCATTGTATGTACCCCTGACATCTATTGGAATGATTGATTTATTATTAATATTATTAGGATTATTTGCAGCTTGTTGTTGAATCCTTTTATTAATCGCAACAAGTAAATTCAACTGTTCTCCTAAACTAGCTTTGGGATTTCCTACTGGTTGAGTTGCCACATCCCTAGCATTACCATAATTAGGATCCTTTGCTGCTTCTGGAGAATTAAAAGCATTTACAACAGCTAAAACATCTTGTATTTTGGCAGAATTTGCTTCCAGTTTACCGTTAATATCCCCAGAATTGAGATTGTATCGACCAGCCAAGTTATACTTACTCTGTCCCAAATTCAGGGTCGCTCCAGCCACTTCTGCTAAACCGTCATTGTAAGCGAAATTCGCCACCAATTTATTAGCTTTAATATTTCCCAGAGATGGAGAATCAATATTTACTTCACCCGATGTCCCCAGGGTGAAAAGATTGATATTCAAATTTCCATCAGCTTGACCACCAAGGGGACGGTCTAAGTTTTCTTTTACCTGGGGAAGGATATTTAACAGAGCTAGAGAAAAGTCATCAAACTTAACATTGAGAAGATCGTTTCTACGTTTACCAGTTAAAAGGATAGGATTTTTCGAGTCTCTTCCCTGTTTTAATTGAAAAAATGTCGGTAAGTAAGGAGAAATACAGTCTTCCCGATTGCAAGGTTGGAGTTGTGCAGCAATTCTATCTGCGTTTTTCCCCGTTCCTCTAAGATCCACAGCAATGTTTTCACCCAAGTTTACATTTACCAAACCTGTTAGAAGTGGGTCAAATGCAACTTGATTAACGGCAAAATCCCTTAACTTAAGATTACCAGTTAGTTGTAAATTACCGTTTGCTAATGGTGCAGAAACTAACTTTTCACCCAAGAGACTACCAGAAAAATCAACTATTCCCCTAATTGGTATTTCACCCTGTTGTAGTTGTGATTCTATTTGTGAAACTAAACTTGGGGGTAGTTTACTTAAATCCCCACGGGCATTTATATTTAAGTTAGCAGCCACATCCCAAGTAGAATTGGCAGGGTTGGTAAAATTAGTAGAATTAATAGAATTAATATTGGGAGGATTTAATAAAATATTTCCAGCAGCTTTAAATCCCTCCGACTTGGTACGTACATATGCACTATTAACTTGAATAATAGCTGGAGAATTAGTTTTTAAAAACGGTTGGATATTTCCTGCTAAATCAAATTTACCCTGTAATGGGGATACTTCTGGACAAGATAGGGAAAACTCTCGACATACTAAGGGTGTATTAATATTCGCTGCATTAATATTACTAGCCCAATTCCCATTTTCTAAAGCCGCTTTAGCAATTACCGTCCCCCGGGCTACACTGAGTTTGGCATCAGCAGCAGCGGTAATACTTTGCAAATCCGATTCTAATATCCGATCTAATTGAGCTACAGCTTTCACCCGACCATTTGCAAGATTTACATTTACAGGTAACTGGGGTAAAAACTGATTGACAGGAATTCTAGAAGCATTTGCGATCGCTTTCACTAAACCTTGTTCTAAGGTACTTTGAACTCTGACTCTACCGTTATTAACATTTAAGTTTAAATCCGCTGCACCTTGAATCTTATTTGCATCAAGTTGGTTATTACTATCTACAACATCTAAGTTACCGGCTAATACAACTTTACCTGTTTGTAAAATAACCGGTTTATTCTTGATTCTCAACTGCTGTTTTTGTGACTCAGAAAGAAAAGGACGTATAGGTAAAGCATTAATATCTGCAAAAGCCTGCCAATTTTGCGTACCTAGGTTTCCTCTAGCATTAAAATTAATATTACCCCGACCCTTAGTTTCCCCAGATACTAAATTACCTACTGCAGCAGCACGGAAGCTAGTCAAATCTCGAATCGAGTTAAAATCAGTTAACTGTTTAGCTAACCCTGCAATATTGACTCGACTATTAGCTACAGTTAAATCTACAGGTAAATTAGGGGCAATTTTATTTAAATTAATTCCCCTTGCATCAGCCCTTGCTTGTAAAACACCCCGTTTTAATTGACTTTGAATTGCAACATTTCCTTTGTTAACATTTAACTTTAAATCTGCAATTCCTCGAATATTTTCTAACTCTAAAGCATTTAAATTACCAACTACTTTGACTTTACCTTGTCGTAAAAATAAAGACGTTTTCCTTAAACTCTCATCCACTTCCAACTTTGCCAAAAACGGATTTAAAGCCACAGTATTAGCACTAACCAAAGCTTCAAAATTATTAGTTGCTAAATCCGCTCCCCCATTAACATTAACTTTTCCTTCGGCAGTTCGTAAAGTTGTGTCTTCCACCACCAACTTATTTTCTACAAACAGTAATTTACCATTACCAGAAACCTCACCTACAGATTTCGCTTGTACACCCGGTAACTGCCAATTTACCAAAGCAACAGGACTTGCGACCGTACCTCGAATCCTACCATTTGCCGTCAATCTACCCAACTTGACAATATCGCTATCAACCCCATAAGGAGCCAAAATTGTCCCAGTATTAGGGAGTCTGGTTCCAAAATCAACAACCAGTCTAGTCTTAGTAAAATCTCTATTACTTGTCTTATTATCTTTTCCTCTCAAAGTCGGAAAAATCGCTTCACCCCGAGCAATAATTTCTCCTCCCACTGCTGGGACAGCGCTAAATTTCTCCACCATCACCCCGTTGATATTCCCAGCCAAGACGGTATCAACCTTACTAAATACCGTCTTATCCACAACTATCCCAGACTTACTAATAACGTTAGCCAAAAGTACAGGTTTCTCTAACTTTCCCCTTAAGAGCATCTTTGTTTGTAACTTACCAGCCAAATTTACTGGAAAAGCTACAGTTAGACTTTTTAACGTATTGGCAATATCAAACGTATTAGTTTCAGCCTTGAGATTATACCCCTTCTCTAAATCTACATTTCCAGACACCCCAGCCTTCAAATTACCATAACTTGCCGATGTCTTTTCTAAACTGACCTTTCTCCCATCAAAACGTAATAAAGAATCAGCAGTAATTGGAAGGGGTAGCTGCTTCGACTTTACCCTTAAGTTCTGTATATTCGCAATTCCATTTATAAAAGGTAATTCGCTAAAAGCAACTAAATTAACCTTTAAATTAGCATTTAACCGACCATTCGTTACCCCAATCGGGAGATTAGGAATATAGCGATTAACCTCCGGTAAAACCAACCCCGTGACAGACACATTCCCCTTAGTTTCACCACTCCCGAATTTGGTTTCTCCCTCAACCCCAACTCGACCACCAGCGATCGCAGCATTAACATCATATTCAACCTGCTCTGGCTGATTTTGACTATACTCAGCATCACCATTAATATCACTCACAATAATTGGAGTTCGAGAAAATTGAGGAAGTACAGTAAACTTTCCTTCTTGCAAACTAACTTTAGCGTCAATCTTAAAAGGTAATTCTCCCTCACTATCCGTATCTAAATCTAACTCTAACCACTCTCCCTGTTGATTTTGCTGGACATAAACATCTGGTTTCACAAAGGTAATATCAATCGGTAGAGTTCGAGAAAACAATACTGGTAGTAAACCAAACTTGACATCTATAGCCTCAGCCTGGACATAATCTGGATTAGTTGCAGTTGCTGGGATAGAAGATTTTCCTATACGAATACCACCCAAAGACCAAGTTTGTACCTCACCCACTCTAACCTGACGATTTATATATTCCCCTAGTTGCTTTTCCACCAAAGACGGTACATTGCTACGTATCCAATAATCCAAACCAAAATAACCAACTACACCCACTCCAGCGATCGCGACCCCCAATGTCATTGCACCACGCAACCAAGGATTTGTCGGGAGCAGATTTCGATACCTTGACCAACTTTGCTTTGGTGGTATTCTCTCTGGTGTGGTATTCTCTGGTGGGGTATTCGGAGATGTCATAGCTGGTATATTATAAAGGCTCTAGTAATGAAGGAAACTATTTCGATCTATCTAAACTCGATCTAAATATCACACTCTTTGCTATATATCTTGAATGTGAATTGAATGTGGATTTTATCTAGTACAAAAAGACGTAAATAAGATACCGGTTTTAAAAGGTTGAAACCCTTACCATATAGTACTTTTTACTTTTTACTTTTTACCTTTGACTTCCGCGCAGCGGTACTAGTTAAAAGCTAGCCAAATCAAGTTAACAACTTAGGGAAAACAACCAAAAGTAATAAGCAGCCACGAGAACCAACAGCTTTCCACATAATCAGAGTAACTATAGTAATAGTTAACAATGTGCATTTACAGTTTCAATCTGAATTAGAAATGATAGTCTCAAAGATTATAGATATATAGAATATTAGTAATCAACATAAAGTCATCACATCTAGAATATTTTATATAGCCAGCAAGTTCGTATATCTATCTTTTGATAGAGGATACATTTAAAAATTGTAAGTAGTTTTCATTCAACATAAGATAAATCACAAGACAAACAACTTTTTTTATTATAAGTAACAAGCATCACTTAATGATGATTGAATTTATAATTTTCTTCATAGTACTCAGAACAGTAGGAGCAATTTTATTAATTAAACCTGAGTCCCGTAAAAACAAATTCTTAAAAAACTAAGATTAAACAACCAGAATTAAAAAGACGAAGGTTAAAAGATTAATATTTAAAACTGTAAGCAATCATTCATTCTCAAAAGTAGAATTTGTAATATTTCAACTTCTTTTCCTTTTTGTATCTAATATTATTCAATCAGTGCTTATTGCAATTTATCTTCATTAAATAGGACTACTTGACACCATATTGTCCAACTTAATCTAAGATAGTTGCATTTTGGGGGCAGCGTGTTGATAAAAAACAGTGCATGAATCCTGGATGTAAGCTTGCTTTAAGGGAGTTAGAATGTCTATATCTTGTGATGCTCTTTGGGTTAGTGGTAGCCCTTCTTTGAGATGCTTAAGTATGCCTTTGATACAAAAATTATTAAAGCATACTAATATCTCTGGATGGGAATATATTCAACTAATAGATGAAGCTGCTTCTATGGAAACAGCAGTGAATCTACTACATAATTACCTGAAAACCAAAAAACTTCCTATTCATTTAATAGGTCATGGTATTGGTGGTACAATTGCATTAATTTTTGCTCGTCAATATCCTCATTTAGTCAAGTCTTTAACTTTGCTTTCAGTTGCTGCTCAGCCTGCAAACACTTGGCACGTAAACTACTATCAACAACGCCAAATATATACTCTCACTAGAAAAGAAGCATTATTGAATACTATTCACAACTTATTTAGAGAAAGATCGATTTATAATCCACAAAAATTAATTAATAATTTTAATCAAGACTTAGATAATTTACCCTTAATGCACTCATTGTTTGAAATAGAGAAGCTACCTGTAGGTGGTGTTTCTATGCCGTTAATGATATGTAGCGGTCAAGTCGATCCTATTTTAAGTTATCTGGAACTGTATAAATGGCAGGAATGGTTTAAACCTGGAGATGTTTTGTGGAAATGTCCTCAAGGAAGCCATTTTTTTCATTACTTTTACCCGGATTTAGTTAGCGAAAAGATATCAGATTTTTGGAAGTCGTTACAAAATCAGACTTTACAAAAGCAGGTTGTAAAAACTTAACAGGACTTACACGCAAAACAATAATGCAGTCATTTTCCGTTCGGATGGGGTTGATAGTGGTATAATTAATATTTCAAAAATTCTCTGAATGCGTATCTCCATACAGTTGAGTTAGGTCTCGAAAATAGAAATAGTCTAGGTTGAATTTCTTACCTCAACTCAACAAATCAGCCCCGAAAGTTGGGTAACGCTGTCGCTCTACCCAACCTACAATTATCCTTATTTGAACTTTCTTGACACGTATCTTGCGTCAAGAAAGTTGTGTAATTAAAATCATCTCTTTAAATTCAACCCTAGTTCTTCCCGATTAAAAACTAATTTAATAATCAAGTTCAAAAATAAAGACTAAACTTAGTAAACTTTAGTCGCCATAATTGATACATATAAAGAAAGAAATATGTCTAAGAATTTATTTGCGATTGTAACACTAATCAGCACAGGTATTTTAGCTGCGAATATAAGCATTGCAAAAGAAAAGCAGCCTATTAACAGCTTAAACAAAAGTATAGAACAACACCATGTACAATTAAAAGGTAGTGGTGTAATTACTCATAAAATTGGAAATATTGTAGCAGCCCAACGACTAGAAAGGGGACAGTATGAAGTAAGCTTTGGACGAGATATGAGTCAGTGCATATTTAACGCAACCGTTGCAAATAGTGGATCCTCAACCTTAATTGTCGTTTCTAATCGCTTTAATAATCCAAAAGCAGCATTTATTAAAACAATCAATTCAACAAATGGAATAGTGACAAATAAGGGTTTTAACTTATCTGCTTTCTGCCCTTCTTAGATAATTTGGGTCGCTAACTTTTATTTATTTCAATCATGGGGATAATATAGCTCCTGACGCAAAACCCAACCTGTAATTTTTTGGATATACTCATGGGTTCCAATACCTTGTTGATTTGCACTCAGTGCTACTTGTTTGTAATTTAAACCTAACTTTTCACACAATTCTTGCAACTTTAATCCCCTTTTTTCAGGTCTGGGAAAAAATGAATTACCACTAGTTCTTAGTCCCTTCGTATTGCGCTGTAATTTGTCCCAAAGTGCTTTAATTTGCTTATAAGCCGTTTGCGGTGGAATTTTACCAGATGTTTCTAAACTAGTAATATAGCCAACTTTTTGAGCGAATTCCTGGAAATTAGAATTGAAAGCTATTGTTTCTGGTGTAACCTCACCATGGTAATGATTGTGAGGGTAAAAAAATTTTTCCTTATCTGATACATTAGATTTCAATTTACTAACCTCAGCGATGCCTAGAATGGGAACACAAATATAAGTAATATATTACTAATATATTACTATTTAAGAGATTAATGCAAAAAAATCTCAATAAGCTTAGTGATTAACGATCTTGCCATATCCCCTTAGAAAGCTACTAGTGTCAATTATTTTAACTCCGTCCTGAGTTGTAGAAACATCTCATAAGAATATCTCTACAGAAGGGAGTTTTGATGACAAGGAAAAGGAAACCATCAAAATTAATCGGTTCAAATACTTTTCGGGAGGGGAGTTTATCAGATGTCTACTCATCATATAAAATATCATTTTCATAATTTTTTCATTTTTAGGGTTGAGTGTTGTAGTATAAAAATGAGAAGATTATGAAAATAGCGGTCAAAAGAATTTTAGATGTTTCGAGATTCTAATAAGCAGAACAAGATAAAAAAACTAGCGATCGCACCCACTGTCGGCGATCGCACCACAGGAAAGGATAATTTTTTTAAAGCGATTGCTTACAGGGGCTGGGGTAGTACTGTAACTATATTGGTATTGGCAATATTTGGATTATGGACAAGTGGATGTACTCCCTCAGTAGATTCATCTCCAAGAACCCAGGGAGAAGTTAGTGATATTACCCAGAACCCAAACAGAAAAAACAAAAAGGTTATTCTGACAACATTTACAGTACTTGCAGATATAGCTCGTAACGTCGCTGGGGACAAAGTAATTGTTGAATCTTTGACAAAACCGGGAGCGGAAATTCACGGTTACGAACCGACTCCTAGCGATATAGTTAGAGCCCAAAAAGCAGACCTAATCTTAGATAATGGTCTGGGTTTAGAACGTTGGGCACAGAAATTTTATGGAAATCTCAAAGATGTACCTCATGTAACCTTGAGTAAAGGTGTGACACCAATTAATATCAGCAGAGATACATATGCAGGAAAACCAAATCCCCATGCTTGGATGTCACCCAAATTAGCATTAAGTTATGTAAATAATATTCGTGAAGCCCTAGTGAAAATAGATCCAGGGAACGCACAGACTTACAATGCTAATGCCAAAGCTTATAGCGAACAAATCAAACAAATTGATGAGAAATTGCAGAAAACAGTCGAAGAAATTCCTCTCAATCAACGTTTTATGGTGACTTGTGAAGGAGCATTTTCTTATCTTGCAAATGATTATGGGTTACAAGAAGTGTATTTATGGGCAGTGAATTCCGAACAACAAGCGACCCCAAAACAAGTAGAGAAAGTAATTAAAACAGTGCGTAAAAATCAGATTCCGGTTGTATTTTGTGAAAGTACGGTCAATGCAGATGCTCAAAAACAGGTAGCGAAAGAAACAAATGCAAAATTTGGTGGGGTATTTTATGTTGATTCTTTAACTGATAAAAATGGTGTTGCACCAACTTATTTTAAGTTATTAGAGTATAATATTCAAACTTTAGTTAGCGGTTTAAAAAAATAAATATTAAAAGCAT
>JBCCDM010000107.1:0-16231 GCA_039030795.1 Cyanobacteria bacterium P01_A01_bin.84 | reverse complement strand
CAAGCTTATAATGCACAGAAAAAATGCTTAGAAGCAGTATTGATAGGATTAGAAATTTTACAGTTATTAGGAATAAATTTACCATCATCTGCGAGTAAATTAACCATATTATTGGCACTGATAAGAACACAAACTACTTTATTTGGCAAGCATAATAAAAGTTTACTGGAATTACCAGTGATGAGTAAACCAGAAATTATAGCGATGATGCAAATTATGCGTAGTATGAGTTCTTCAGCTTATTATGCACTACCAAAGTTATTACCTTTATTTAATTTGCAAGCAATTAATTTATCAGTTAAATATGGAAATTCTCCTGAATCCGCTTATGGTTATGCTTGCTATGGCGTGATTATGTGTGGAATTTTAGGAGATATGAATGGGGGCTATAAATTTGGTCAGTTAGCATTTAAATTATTAGAAAAATTTAATAATAAAGAATTAAAATCTGAAACCATAATGGTGGTAAATAACTTTATTAACCACTGGAAAAAACATCTTAGAAGAGGATTAAGACCCCTTAAAGAAGGTTATCAAATAGGTTTAGAAACCGGAGACTTGGAATTTGCCTCTTTTTGCGCTTTTATTCGTTGCTATCACTCCTATCTCGTTGGTGAAGAATTAACAGCCTTAGAGCAAGAAATGTTTAATTACTCTAATGCGATCGCTAGTTTTAAGCAAGCAGGTATTCTCCAGTATATACAATTATATCGTCAGGTTGTTTCAAATTTATTAGGAAATACTGATGATGTTTGTAGCCTAATTGGGGAAAGTTATAACGAATGCATCAGATTACCTATAGCAAAACAAGAAAATAGACTTACAGAAATTTTTGATATTTACTTTAATAAACTGATACTTTGCTATTTATTTGAGCGATATTTTCTAGCTGTAGATTATGCAGAAGCAGCAGCGAAATATCTAGAAGCAGTAATTGCAACTCCTTCTGTTGTCTTATTAAATTTTTATGATTCCTTGGCTCGTTTAGGAATATATCCTACACTCTCTAATATAAAGAAAAAATTATTACTTGCTAAAGTTGCCGCAAATCAGAGAAAATTAAAAAAATGGGCGCGTCATGCTCCCATGAACCATTTACACAAATATTATTTAGTAGAAGCAGAACGCGATCGGGTTTTAGGAAAATATCTCAGTGCAATTGAAAACTACGAAAAAGCGATCGCTGGAGCAAAAGAATATGCATATATAAACGAAGAGAGTCTTGCAAATGAACTTGCAGCTAGATTTTATCTTGCATGGGGTAAAAAAGCCATTGCCCAAACTTATTTAACTGACGCTTACTACGCTTACATTCGTTGGGGAGCAAATGCAAAAGTTAAGCATTTAGAACAGCGTTATCCCCAGTTAATGAATGGGATTTTAAAAAATCAAGATAATCAACTTTCTCTCGAACAACTATTTCATACAGCAGCAGTAAAATCTACATATACAAGAACAGACGGAACCCAAGTTTTAGATTTAGAAACAGTTATAAAAGCTGCCAAAATTCTATTTACAAAAATTAAATTACCACATCAAATATGTGCCATAATTAAAGTCTTAATTGAAAATACTGGCGCACAAAAAGGAATATTGATTTTAAAAGAAGAAGATAATTTAGTTATTGCCGCTCAATGTTTTATTAAAACAGATTTAAAAATAGAAGCCGAGATTGAATGTCAATTAGAAAATATTTATTTGAAAGAATTAATAAATTATAGCTCTTCAATTATTCCTATTTCAATTGTTAACTATGTCAAACATACTCAAAAAACTTTAGTCATTGCAAATGCTTCGACTGAAAATAATTTTGCTGCGGATAATTATATTATTTTACAACAGCCAAAGTCAGTTTTATGCGCTCCTATTATTCATCAAGGTAAGCTAACCGGAATTTTTTATCTAGAAAATAATCTGACTACTAATACATTTACCCATGAGCGTTTAACTATCCTCAATCTTCTTTCTAGTATTGCAGCTATTTCCTTAGAAAATAGCCGACTTTATCAACGTTTAGAAGAATATTCTCGCACCCTAGAAGCCAGAGTAGAAAACAGAACAGAAGAATTACAGCAAGCAGCGATCGCCGCAGATTCAGCGAACCGAGCCAAAAGTGAATTTCTTGCAAACATGAGTCACGAGTTGAGAACGCCTTTAAATGCTATTTTAGGTTTTTCTCAGTTAATGAATCATGATGAATCCTTATCAAAGGAAATACAGGAAAATATAAAATGTATTAGTGGAGCTGGAGAACATTTACTACAATTAATCAACGAAATTTTAGAACTCTCAAAAATTGAAGCCAGACAAGTTAGTCTTGATAAAAACAGCTTTGACTTAAATTTATTTATTGATAAAATCGGGAATATGTTACAAGTTAGAGCGGAATCTAAAGGATTACAACTGAAATGTATATGCTCATCAAATATTCCCCGATATATTAAAGCCGACCAAGGTAAACTACGCCAGATTTTAATTAATTTGTTAGGTAATGCAATTAAATTTACCTCCGTTGGTCAGGTAAGTCTAAAAATTACAACTAATAATTCTCTAAACTCTATTTCAGAATCAATCTTGCATTTTGAAGTACAAGACACTGGTATTGGTATCGCTTCATCTGAAATGGACGTACTGTTTACACCTTTCGGACAAACCGAAGCTGGTAAGAAATATCAGCAAGGAACTGGTTTAGGTTTATGTATAAGTCAAGAATACGTACAAATGATGGGAGGAAAAATTAAAGTTGATAGCACTTTAGGAGAAGGAAGTAATTTTTATTTTGATATCCCAGTTGGTCTTGCTTGCAAGAGTGAAGTTGAAATAGTCAATACTCAACAAAGAATTATTGGTTTAGCTGAAAATCAAATTAAGTACAGAATTTTAGTAGTTGACGATATTCATGAAAGTCGTATTTTATTGATTAAACTTTTAACATCTATTGGTTTTTTAGTAGAATCGGCTCAAAATGGTCAACAAGCGATAGAATTATGGTCTACTTGGAAACCTCATCTAATTTTAATGGATATGCGAATGCCTCTTATGGATGGGTATACAGCAACAAGATTAATTAGAGAAAAGATTAGAGAAAATATTCAACAACCTCAAACCGATCGAACTCAAACATTTATCATCGCAATTACAGCTAGTGCTTTTGTAGAAGAAAATAATTTGATATTAACAAGTGGCTGTGATGACTTAATACACAAACCTTTTAAGGAAGAAACTCTGTTGAATATAATTCAGAAATATTTAGATGTTAGATATATTTATCAGGAAAATTATATAGATACTGACATAGAAATCAAAAATCATAGAGAAAATATTACAGACTCGCAATGGTATGAGTTCTTCTCTAAAATGTCTGATGAGTGGGTTTTGAAAGTAAATAATGCATCAAGACAAGGCAGTGACATTACAATTCTAGATTTAATCAAAGACATTCCTCAAATAGATGCTAAATTTGCATACTCTCTCATAGAACTAACCAAGGATTTTCAGTTTGAAAAGATTATGAACTTAACACAGTTAGCTATAAATCGGGAAATAGATTACTAGTACAAAACGGCGTAAATCAATATTTTTTTTAAAAAACACATTCATAACCTTGAAAAAAGGTCAACTTAGATTTGGCACGTACACGTATAAATAGCTAAACAGAAAATTAATGGTAATAAAAATTACTTTTTTTAATTACTTCTCTATATCTATTATTTTGGGAACCCTTGCGCCCGCAAAATCGACGGATTAGGGGATTATTTCCCGAAACTGAGGTTTTCTTAAAGATCCTAACCGGATTTCCTAGTGCTATATTTTAAGATTATTTTTAAGATTATTTTTAAGATTATTTTTAGATTATTGTTGAATTATTTTTGGATTATGTAGTTTAGATAGATAGACAGTTTTTCAGGAAGGCTTTAAAATTTGACTGATTAAAAAAGATGATACTAATTTTTTTAAGACCATTGAGCATAGTAAAAAATTTATGGTGTTTTGTCTGCTCAGCGAAATACTTTATTAAAATTAAAAGAGATGTCTTAATTTAAGGAGAAAATACATGGATGTAAAATTAATTCTTGTAGGGTTGACAGTCGTTTTCACCATCTCTTGTCTATTTTTTGGCACTAAAAATGGTTTTTATGATTCAGATAACTATCATGGGAATGGCTCTGCTCATTAATTATAGGCTCTAAAGAAGTGATTATTTAGAGCCAAAAATAGAGAAGTTAGGAAATTTATCTTTTCATCAACAGGGGATGCTTATACACTATCTAAGGTTTGGCATTTCCCTAATGGTATACTGCAAACGGATAGAACCTAGACTTATGTCATGCTGAGTGTAATCCTTTTCAAGGAAAGAGACGCTAACGTCTTAAGCACAGCTATCTATATCCGTGGTTTTGCAATAGTGTAGCTGGGGATATACAAGCTTGTGGCAGCTTAATACAGTTAACGTCTACATAATGACGATTTTGAGCCATTCTTAGTACGTTATTAGTATAAGTTTTGCGCTCGAAAGTATGGGAGTAGATTGCCCTGACTCATGCTCCTGTCAAATTTTGAGGGGAGGAAAGAATTTTGGACAATTTATCAGTATCTCCTCGGCTGGAACCTGGAGAATGGCGCAGTGAATTAGAATGTTTACCTTATGGTGTTGAACATCATAATTCTGGTGTCTGTTTGCTGATAAGAATGGGACCATACCGTATTTTACTTGATTGCGGTTTGTCAGATATTTCACCACTGATCAAAGATTTAGAAGAATTACAAAATGGTAACGATGCTCCTCGTCGTAATTTACCCTTAGATGCTGCAATCGTCAGCCATGCTCATGACGATCATGCAAGAGGTTTGCTGGCACTACATGAAGTTTTTCCTTCTGTACCTATTTATGCTAGTGAAGTTACTAGTAAATTAATACCCCTCAATTGGTTAGATAAGCAAGTCGAGGAAATACCAAATTTTTGTTCGTCCTTACCGTTGCGTAAATCCTATGAAATTAAGAAGGGATTAAGTGTAGAATTCTTTGCTGCTGGTCATTTGCCTGGGGCTGTAGCAATTTTACTTACCTATACAGATTCTATCCGTTCTTATAAGTTACTTTATACAGGGGACTTTTTCTTATCTAATTCGCGCTTAGTCGAAGGCTTACGTTTAGAGGAATTAAGGGGCTTAGATTTAGACGTTCTGATTATAGAAGGAACATATGGCACCTCTCGTCACCCCCATCGTCGTAACCAAGAGAATCAATTAGCAGAAAGAATTAATCAAGCGATCGCTAATGGCGATTCTGTTTTATTACCCACACCAGCTTTAGGTTTGGGTCAAGAGTTACTAATGCTACTACGATCCCATCACCATTTTACTGGTAGGAATCTAGATATTTGGGTAGATGGAGCGGTTGCTGCTGGTTGCGATGCTTATCTGGAATTACTAACTCATTTTCCTCCTTCCGTACAAAATTTTGCTCGCCATCAACCCTTATTTTGGGACGATAGAGTACGTCCTAGAGTCGGACGTTTGCAAGCAGACCAATTAGCAAATTTAGGTAAGTCTTCCTGCATTGTTCTTACAGATTTAACTTCCGATTTAAGTAAATACCTCCAACCCGATACTGGTCCTTGGTTAGTTCTTTTACCAGAAAAAATTGATGTTTCTTTAGATGAAAAATATTCTAAATTATTTAATATAGAAAGTTTTTTGCTTGCCGAACATAGCGATGGACCGGGCACCACACAGCTAATTCACAATGTCAGACCCCAGCACGTCCTATTTGTTCACGGTTCGGCAGCGTATTTAGCCGATTTAACTGGTTTAGAAGAATTACAAAATCGCTACCACATACATTCTCCTGCTGCTGGTACATTAGTCGAATTACCCATCGGCGAAAAATTTATCCAACCTGCACCCCCAGATACAAATTATGAAGGGGAACTGACAGAATTTGAACAAGCTATTACGATTAGCTTGCCAGATACAATTACCAACGATCCTAGATGGCGACAATTTGCTGATACAGGTTTGGTTGCAGCCCGATGGCAAGGGGAAGAACTAGTTTTACGAGGCTTATCTCAAAAAGAATTAATCAATCAAAATAGCGATCGCTTTATCTTGTCTGATGTAGAATGCTGTGCTATTTGTCGTCACCAAAGAGGACAAAGATGTTGGAACCCATATTCCCCTTTATATAATTTTAAAGTCACCCTGGAAGGTTACTGTCCAGCATTTGAACGCAATCAAGATTATATGCCACAACAATAAAAACCCCTGGGAAATTGATTCTCCAGAGGGTTAATATCTGTATTCAAACACAGACTAAATATCTTATATCAAGCCCAATTCAATAACTAATATATGGTTCATCGCAAAAAGTAAGTGTCTTTTGTCAAAAATTGCAAATTACCAATTACCAATTATCAATTACCAATTATCAATTATCAATTATCAATTACCAAAATCACAGAACAGATATGATAAATAGTTTAGTGGACATGATATTACAAATTTACTGTTCGGGATTAGAGTCAGTATAGCGATCGCGAATTTTTTCTTCTTCAGGACATTCTTCTGTTAAGAGTGGCTCAAAATTTCCCCGTGGAACTGATGCAAGTTTTTGATTAATTGCACCAATACTTTCTAAACGGATCATCTCTTCCCACGAACAGACTTCGTCTTCTTCTTCTGTTTCGTAACGCAGGGTGACTAAATCCCCCTCAATGTCGATGATACGGGCGCGTTCTATCCAGCGTTGCTGGTCCCGCAAGAAAACACATACCTCCCGACCATCGCAACACAACTGATAAATCTTGCGGTGTAACATGTACAGCTTCTACCTTTTTCAAACTGGTCAAATCTGTAAACATAGAGGCTAAGCAGCCAGAGACAGAACTTCTGGAATATATCAGCAAATATTAGTAAATATCTAACATCTAGCAATATTCCTTGTCGTACTTGCTCCCCTCGGATTCCAAGACTTCATCGATGATTAGTTAATCAGTTGCAGCCTCGATGTTTATGAATCCTTAATTAGTTAAGTTATTTTGTACTGATGATTGCACCTGATGATTCATTCGGTGAATTTAACAAGCAGGTATCTTAGCAGTAGCTTACTTGCATGATTTATGCTTGTCATTGGCTGATAAAATAATTGCTGGAGAGTCATCCTGATAAATTTGTATTAAGTTATACTCCACATTTACTGAATCTTGCTGTTGCTGAGATTGAGTAGTAGCAGTCATTAGCATTAGCTTTGAAGGCTGAAGATTTATTTTATTTTACCCCTATGTATTCGATCTTAGCTCATTGTGCAATCAAAGTCGCCCAATTCTTGACAGATTGCCCAATTCTTGACAGATCGTTTTTGCCGTTCTTTACAGATAAAAATAATTTTTTATAGTCGGATATCATATACTCTAGTTTTCGCCCTACGCTACAACTACCACAATATTTTATCTAATTTAGAATCGATATGGCGAGTTGTAACAGGATTTATGAGACTTTACTATATTTATTTCTTGTTAAAGCTTGCATGAATAACAATTCCCTGTAATCTTGATTGGGAAACAGGACAAATATTTTCTCGAATATTTTCTCGAATATTTTCTCGAAAAATCTATTGAGCAATGTTTCGAGAAATTTAATTTATATAGAAAAGATTATTTTTGCTGGTGATGTGTTACTAATCTTGTCAATTAGAAGGAATTTCCACGTTCAGATTGAATTTTACTTCTCTTTGAATCAAACCTTCATCAACAGCCAGATAAAGTCTTTTTAAAGCCTTTAAATCAGATGACTGGTATAGTTTGCTTGACAAAAATTGATGAATGAGCCCTTCTGACTCAACGCTAAGACAACCTGTTTCAAAAGCAGATTTGACTATTGTACTTATCATTACTACAACAAAAAAATTTAACAGTTGTTTTTCCAATGTGAATGATTTTCATCTTTTGGCTAGTGATAGAAATCGTTCAACGCGAGTGATTAATATCACTTCTATATTTTCCGCGCTTGTGGAGATAGTATAATCATTGAAATGAGAGAGTTATAAATATTTATTTTTTTGATCAAATTTTTAAACACTTTTATTTAGGAAACTTTTTTATACCTTAGATGTAAACATACATAAGTATTTTTGATTAGGAAATTATTCGATAACGAAAGTTTGTTATGCAAATTCTATGTGAAGCTGCATACAATCCTCTTAGCCCTTAAGGGTAGAACTGCCGAAAAAAAAACAAAGCTCAGTTCCGTTGGACGCTTGAACCTGCAACGGAGTTTAAAATGGTATTAAATGTGATTACTTAAAAATCTGCGAAAATCCTCGTCTTTATCGCTTAACTTAACCCACTGTAAATTCAAAGACTGAAACTGTTGTGTTAAGCGATCGCAACTTGGTCTTTCAGTGGCATAATGTCCGGCATCAACTAAAATTAGATTGCGATCGCGGCTTTCTTGAAACTGGTGAAATTTACAATCGGAAGTTAAGTATACTTGGGCACCAGTTTTAATTACGTCAGAAATAAAACCAGCACCCGAACCTCCCAAAACAGCAATCCGAGATATATTCTGACTTAAATCTGTACGGGGGGAGAAAATTAAATCAGGGGGAGATAACAACTTTTGAATCTTTTCTAACAAACTTTGTAGAGGAATAGCAGTTTTGAGGTTTCCTACCCGTCCGTAACCCAAACCCAATTGAGTTGGAACTATAGGGTTCACCTCTTGCAACTCCAACATTTGCGCTAAAACGTCAGCAGTACCATCCTCAGCTTGGTCGAAATTAGTATGAGCTGTGTAAACACCTATTTTGTGAGTAAAAGCTAAACGAGCCATATCCCCGATGTATTCTCCATTCTGTAAAGACTTCAGAGGATTAAAAATTAAAGGATGGTGGGCAAAAATCAGGTTAACTGCAATACCCTGCTCCCGGAGCGCGATCGCTTCTTCCATAACCGCTAATGTCGGAGTCAAACAAACTAAAACCCGCGCATCTTCTTGCAAAATTCCTGGTTCAATTTGCCAACCACAATTATCCCACTTCTCTTGCCAAGCAGGATCTGCCCACGCTTCAAACCAGTTGATTAAATCGGTGATTTTCATTTTTATGGGTGATATTATGTCCGGTTAAACAGTTGTCATATCTGTGGGGACTAAGTAATGAGTAATGAGTAAGGAGTAAGGAGTAATGAGTAAGGAGTAAGGAGTAATAAATAGCACTACCCGGATTTCAATAGCGTTATATCGTAACTAATTAAGCGGACTTGATATGATTGGTAATTTGTGATTAGTGATGAGAAATAAAACAGAAATCCTATCAAAAAAGCTAACAGCTTTATAATGAATGACTAACAGTATTCCAGCGTTCTTGTTTTCTACCCAGAAACATGAATCACCAATTCCCTGGAATGATTCCTTTGTCGATGTTCCCAAATATATATCCCTTGCCAAGTGCCCAAAACTAACTGACCCTTATTAATAGGGATATGCTCAGAGGTATGAGTTAAAACCGTGCGTATATGAGCTGGCATATCATCAGATCCCTCAGCATCATGGATATATTGCCCAGACTCCGGTACCAATTTTGCCATAAAATTAGCTAAATCTTTCAACACATCCGGATCAGCATTTTCTTGAATGATCAGACTAGCTGAAGTATGACGTAAAAACAAAGTACAAAGTCCAGTTTGGACTCCCGACTCAGCAACTACAGATGCGACCTGTGAGGTGACGTTATGCAAAGATTTACCGTTAGTACTAACTCTAAGTAGTTTCTGATGGTGATTCATGTCCAATGCTATGTTCTGCTCAACAGTTATATTACTTTCTATATTGTCTTTTTGTGCTAATAGTTTATTGTGGGGAAGCGATCGCTTTCAACAGATTACTCATCAGTTTTTTTTAACATTAACTCTTAATCTTCTTCAACTGCTTGCAGTTCCAAATCCCAAATAATAACCAAGCGACCAAAATTACTGATGTCAAACCCAATATTGGTAAGGCACCATATTTATTTATTAATGGTGGTGCAGCAGCGGTAAATAAACCACCACCAAGTATCGGTTCAAATAATAACTGTTTGTAAGCAAAACATTCAAAAGCACCCGAACGGTTGTCTGGGTCAACCATTCGTAATAATAATATACCAGTGGCAGTGACTCCCATTGATTGTCCTAAGTCCCCTAAACCCCTTTCATAGGGATAAATAGGAATCAAACGTGGTGCGAGAAATATATAAACAAACACATTCCAAATAATACCCGCGATCGCTAAAATTAATAAGGCTGGTAGATTTGCACCTATAGCTTGTAGGGAAATTGTCGCTAGTCCTGTAACTATCACAACATCTAAGGCTAAACCCCCAATACGTTCCATTAAAGGACGACTCACCATATAGGTACGATTCAGCCGCGTTAGCAGTATTTGTACTAAAATACCGCCAATTAATGCCATAGGGAACAGGGGCACGTATTCCATCAACTTTAAAGCTTCTTCTCCCCTACCCCAAGTTACAGATTCAAATAATTTTAAACTCTCAAGTATCAGCCAACCGAATGCTACAGCTAACCCTACAAAACTAAAGTTGAGAGATATGGGATCGATTAGTAAGTCGCGGAATAAGCTTTTTCTGGCTACTTGGATATCTGGACTTTCTTGTGTGTGGGTATGAATACTATCTTCATCAATACCCAGTTCTACCTCGGTGTTACGGGTAATTGTAATCCGTCCCGTACTTCTTCCCCAGTTCATTAACCAAGTACCGACAATAATACCAGAGACAAGTCCCACAGTTGCCAAAGTTAAAGATAAATCGGCACCAGCAGGAAAACCTAATTCTATAAAAGTCTTTTTCATCCCCCCTGCGGTTCCATGTCCTCCCTCAAAACCAATTTCAATTAGAGATGCAGCGATGGGGGGTAAATTAAAAACAGGTGTTAATACAGTAACTGCAAGTAATAAACCAATCACGTATTGTCCCCAACCTAAAACTTGACCAAAAGCCGCTTGTGGTGCAGCCTGTCGCCAAATCTTTTGAAAACCTGGAATTGCTTGACCTAAGAATAATGTGGCGAAAACGATATTAATAAATCTACCAGGAGACTGCTTCCAGACATCAACTATTGCTTCTGAAAATAAACCATTAGCTAAGGGAGAAGTTGGGTTGTTTGCAGCGATAATAGCACCCAAAGCTCCTTTACCCAGTAGTAAAACAACAATACCTGCAACTACCGAACTGGGTATAAAAAGCGATCGCAGTATTGGAATGCGTTGCCTAATGAAACGTCCTAATAAAAGCGAGACTGCAATTAAAATATAAGCCCAGAATACATCTGTTAGTTTGAACATAAGATTTTAATATACATATTTTGAGTAACCACTATATAAACAACTACAATCTTTAAAAATCTGATTTCTAATTCTCGGATTTTTATAGCTTTTCCATAGTTGCAGATTTAAATGATTATCACAAACTGGATAAAATACAAAGATTTCAGATACCAATCTGGTAATAAATAAAATACCGCTCTGTTGTAGTTCAGTCCTGAACCCAAATCTGATTTAGATATAAAAAAGTTTATTTATCTTTGTCCTCATCACTTTCCCCAACTTCTGCAAGAAATCTAATTTGTTCGGGTAATTCAAATAGACCCTCTTCACCTGCTGCAAATTTAATTACTTGAAATACCGAATCAATATTCAAAGCACCGTAAATATGAGGAAACAGTTGATTATCAGCTTCTTCATACCGAATTTCTGGGTTGACTTGATTTGAATCAATGCAAAGAAGTACTAAACCATGATGATGACGGTAAAATTTATTTGCAGTTTTAACAATCTGTGTCGATGTTGAGCAATGTATAAAACCTTCCGTATCTAAAGTATCGCCACGATAGGTTCCTGATTGCTTGGCATTTTCCCATGTTTGGTACTCGGTGATGTGATATATCAAGTTTTTTGGCACTTTTCTGAAGATATAATTTCTTAGTAATTGTAGTGTCGTGACAGTAGATTGGGTTAGATACGATAAATTAAATTTAACTTGCAACCAGAATTTTGATTCATCGCGTCCTAACCCAATATTAATCTTTTAAACATCTAATTAGGAACACAAATACCCGGGGGACACAAACCTGGAAAATCTAAAGTTATGACCTCAAGAGTACTTAAATCAACACATCTGATGGCATGATTATTGGTATCAGCAATATATAACTGAGAATCAAACATACTTAATCCCGAAGGTTCATGAAAACTACCTCCATCACCTTTCCCATCTTGGAAAGCAGGTAAACCATTTCCTAATACGGTTTGACAATTACCACTGTAGGGATTGACTAACTTAATTTTGTGGTTATAAGTGTCAGCTATCCACAAAAAATTATTTGCATATTCGATTCCCAAACAATGCTGCAAACGTACTTCTTCACCTTTTCCGTCAACATCACCGAAACCAAGTAATCCACCGCTACCGCAGATTGTTCTCACTTGATTTATTTGTGTCTGAGAAATTCCTACTCCTCGAATCGAACTAGTTTCGCTATCAGCAATAAATAACTCTTCACCATTAGTTGTAATACCGCTTGGTTGTGCAAATGCTGCTTGAGTAAGTATGCCATCAAAACAACCTTCTGCACCGCTCCCAGCATAGGTTCTTACCATACTTTCATCTAGATTATCATCTAAACTCATTTCCCAAATTTGATGGGAACCAGCGATCGCTATAAATAATCGATTTCCAATTTTCACTAAATCCCAAGGAGAATTTAAAGCTGTATGGAGAGCTGCTCCAGCGTGGGGATAAATATTACGACTTTGTTCTCCCGTACCTGCGATAGTTTCTACTTGTTGAGTTGTAATATTAACTTTAGCGATCGCATAATTTCCGGTATCAGCAACATACAAAATCTGGTTTACTCGATCAAAACTCATTCCTTGGGGTGTGTTAAATTGCGCTTCAGTAAATGAACCACCCTTAAAACCAGATTTACCACTACCGATAATATTGACAACTGCACCATCAAAAGTAGATTGAATAATACGATTATGTCCCGAGTCAGCGATGAATAAACCATCTTGTGTTGCTAAAACTTTACCAGGAAAAGCAAGTGGGGTATTTTGAGATTTTTGCAATTCTTGAAATTTTTCTAAGACAAAGTCAAATTCCCCAAAGTTGAATTTTCCTTGACTTTGGTATTGCTGAATCAGTTTTTCAACCAACTTATCTAAAGTTGTGCGATGTCCTTCTCCCGCTAACTTAGCAACTACATAACCTTCTGGGTCAATGACCACAAAAGTAGGATAACCGCGAACTGTGTATTTTTGCCAGATATCAAACTCTTTGTCAATTAAAACCGGATGCTCGATATCGTAACGTAAAATTGCTTGACGAACACTTTCTGTTTGCTGTTCGCGGTCAAATTTAGCTGAATGAATCCCGATAACCGTCAAACTATTTTTATATTTACCTTCGAGATATTTTAAGTCTGGGAGAACGTGCAGACAATTAATACAGCAATAAGTCCAGAAGTCGAGAATAACAACTCTACCCTTCAAATTTTTGAGAGACAAAGGTTTATCTGTATTTAACCAAGTGTAATTTTGGGGTAATTGTGGTGCTCGACTTATTTGACGAATCCCACCAGGTTTATCGCGAGACATTTAAATTAATAATCAGTAGGTAATGGTGAATGGTGAATGAGAATAGCTGTCTTAATTAATTTCTTTAGTCTCTTCATCTTCCCGTCTCCAAGTCTTGTTATTTAAGATATTTATTTCTCAGTGGGTTGAATCAATTCCTCTTTTGTTTCTACTTCCGGTACTGGTGAGATGAGATTAACTGGGGATGGGACAAATTCTTCTTCTTCTTTGGTATTACTAGATTTTGTGTCAGGGTTTTCGGTATCGGAGTTGCGAGGTTGAAAATATTTTCCCAGATTGGGTAGTTTAGACTGATTTTTTGATTCTGATTTTTGTACTTCTTCAGGTGTTACTTCTTCAGATTTTAGTTTGGGTGTAAGTTTAATGGTTGTTGGAGGAATCTCTTCTATTGAATTCGTTTCTGGTTGTTCTAATTCTTCTGGGATAGGTTTAGTGCTAGATTTTGTTTCAGTTTCTGATTCTTCTTTCGATACAGGGGTTTTTATTATTTCAGGAATTGGTGAAACATTAGGAGTCGGTTCTACTTTTACTGTGTCTTGGGAAGGTGGTTTATTTTCTTTTTGACGCTGGAAACGCTTCAAGAAACCACCTGATGATTCATTGATTTCTGATTTTTGTGGTATTTCTTCTTGTAATTCCTCTTTTTGTATTTTCTCTTTTTTTACCTTCTCTTCTTGTAAATTATTTTCTAAAGTGTCCGGAGTCTTTAAAATGGGAGTTACTTTTTCAATAATTCTTGGTTCTGGTTCTAGTTTTGGTTCTAGTTTTGGTTCTAGTTCTGGTTCAACTGTAGGTGTAACTATAGGTTCTAATTCTGAGTTAGATTTGACCTCTGGTTCAACTATAGGTTCAATTACAGAGGTTGTACTGTAATTAGGATCTACAATAGAACGAACTTGTTCTGCTGAAAGCTCTCCTCTAACAACCTTAGATAAAGCATCTTTGCCTTTCGGCTGATAATTAATTGTCTTCAGTGTAGAGTTAAAGACATTCTTAATCGTATTCCCCTGTCCGTCTATAAATTCTAACTTTATCCAATTAGATCCCGTTTTAAACCCTTTCATATAAAGAGATTGCCAACGATCTAAAATAAAACTTTCTCCATTAATCGTACAGCGAATTCGCCAATCACCTATCTCGTTTCCAGAATCTTGGCTTAATAAATGTAGGGGAGCATTAGTTAAATAAAAATCTAATAATATTGGTTCTGCCCCATAATCACCTTGGGGACTGCTATATGTTAGCAATGGTAGGGTTGAGACAGGATTATTATCTTCACTCTTAGTAAATATATGGAAAGTTGTTTGAGCATAAGCTCCCTCATTCTTAAAACTTTCATTCCAAGCACGAGTAGCAAATACCCTTAAAGTGTGGGTTCCTGGAGATAAGTCGGATAACTCTAAAGACTGATTCACATCATATACAGATTGCAACGAGTCATTGTCTAGAATCACATTTAAGTGAGAACCCAAACCTAACTTCGAGTCTTTAAATATAGGTAAGTCTTTGACATCAAAGCGTACTTTTACATCATTTCCTTGTAAAACTTCATCAGTATGAGGACTAACTATCCTGACTTGGGGCTGATAAGTATCTGATATCCTTCGCAATTCTTGAATCACCTCCGGGGGAGAAGTTTCGGATATTTGCTTGGATAACTTGTCAGAAAATGTCTTAGTCGGTTGAAGATTTTGACTGAAACTAATAATATCTTGACTTGCAGCTTTAGAACTACACCCACTCAAACTTAAGATTAATAGTACTGAGATTAAAGATTTAATGATACTAATTCTTCTGGTTAGGAATGCTTTGAGCATCCCACACTTCATCCACCACGATTTCATGCTTTTTCCCTAGCTAATTCAATTAAAATCTAATTAGAGACAGACTTAGATGTCCAGATATTGAGCGAAATTATCTATTCATAGGGAACTATAGCTTATTTGAGTTTTTAGTGGGGGTATAAGCGATCGCGCTTATTACACTGCTAAAGTACCACACGCCGTTTAAATGAGCGCCTCACTTCTATTTACTTCTATATTCCTTTACCCCTTGCTCCTCAGAAGTTAACCTTTCCTAGTAGTTTGCCAAGGGAACTTTGCGGGTTGTTCGTGAAAAGAAAAAGTTTCTTCTCCCCCTGCTTCCAGCCTGCCCTTACCCGACAATTTTGGCTTTCACGAGTACTAGGTTATGAATTGGTTTGTTTCTTTCCCTGGTGCTGTAATAGCTATACCCCTCGACAGCTAATTGGAGCATTGAGTTTCAGACCCCCACCGATCGCAAATTAAGTCTTTTATTAATCTTAAGGGTAACAATGCTTCATTCATTCCTAGGTAACTGGACTTTGGGAAAACCACGGTACAGCTATTGAAAATTATTTTTTGTTTTATGTTTTTTATCCATCTGTTACCTTAATAAAAATGTTAAGAATCAATAAGAAGAATAATAAGAAAAAATATGAGTATGGATAGAATATTCTTCAGCAAAAACGGGGAACAGCGCATGACAGCGATTACGTTTGAAACTGAGAGATCAGATGGTGGATGGGCCACCTGGGCGGTGATCGGGGCCATGGGTT
>JBCCDM010000106.1:0-16254 GCA_039030795.1 Cyanobacteria bacterium P01_A01_bin.84 | reverse complement strand
TAAAAGTAAAAACCGATTTAGCTGCTGCTTGCGAGATGAAATTATTTATGGGTAGCTTACTTAGTCCTTTTTATCTTTGGAAAAATGGTTATCTAAGTAAGTAACTTATCATTTCCTTCTTCCCTTCTCCCAAGTTTGAGAAATGAGAGCAAGAAATTACTAGAGAATATCTACTATATTGGTGTATTTATCATGACGAAGTATCTTTGAATGGGAAAAAATTTACCTGAGAATTTACCTAACAATTTTTCTAACAGTGGCTTTACTTTGTTAGAGATTTTGGTTGTGATTATCATAATTTCTGTTTTGAGCGCGATCGCTGTACCTAGCTGGTTAAATTTTGTAGCTAATCGTCGTCTTAATGTTGCTCAAGACGAAATTTATCAAGCTATGAGAGCAGCGCGAAGTCAAGCAGAAAAAAGGAAGTTGACTTGGCAAGCAAGCTTTCGAGAAAAAAATGGTATTTTACAATGGTCGGTTCATTCTAATGCAATAAGCCCAATTGATGCTATTTGGAATAACTTAGATTCTGATATTCGTTTAGATAATGAAACAACTTTTAAATTGACCAAAGGTATTATAAAAATTCAGTTCGACCATCAAGGAAATGTGAAACCACCTTTAGGAAGAATTACTATTTATACAAAATATGGTGGTAAGATGAAACGTTGCGTATATGTATCTACAATTTTGGGTGCAATGAAAAAAGCTAAGGAAAGAGATAAGCCTAAAAATGGTAAGTATTGTTATTAATTGACCCTTTATTTTTTACAATAATATTGTTGAATCTAAATCAGGTCTTTGCGTGCCTCCATCACAAGATATTCTTCTTAGTACTAAAAAGCAGCACTTAATTATATTCTCTCGCTATCCGGAATCAGGAAAAACTAAAACCCGGATGATACCCGCTTTGGGTGCTGATGATGCTGCAAATCTTCAGCGTCAAATGACTGAGCATACTCTTACAAATGTAAGAAAATTGCAGCAAAACCAAGATATTTCTATAGAAGTACGGTTTACTGGTGGTAATTTTCAGATGATGGCAGACTGGTTAGGTCATGACTTAATTTACCAGCACCAAGGTGAGGGAGATTTGGGAGAAAAAATGGCGCGATCGCTTATAGCGCATACTACTGCACTATCGCTTCCTAACTCTTCTCAAGTAAGTCCCCGAAAATCTATTATTATTGGTACAGACTGTCCTGGTATTAATGCTCAAATACTGACTACAGCTTTTGATTTTTTAGATAATCATAACTGTGTCATTGGTCCTGCTGTTGATGGTGGTTACTATTTGATTGGAATGTGTGAATTAATTCCAGAGTTGTTTATGGGTATTAACTGGGGAACTTCCCAAGTACGACAGCAAACGTTAGATATTGCTCAAAAATTAAATTTATCTGTAGCCAGTTTACCCCTTCTAAATGATGTTGACCGTCCGGAGGATTTATCGATTTGGGAAAAGTATCGGCATTTTCCAGAGATGTCTAATGGGTAATTGGTATTTGATGGGTAATATATTTTTAAACCCAGAGGAACGCTAAGGTAAGGGTGGAGAAGTACAAAGTTGTTTCGTTCATATTTTCAATAATTTTTAATCTTGCAGAAAAAATATTACATCACAATACCTTAACGAAAGTTTGAAAAATCTCAAATTTGTCTAAAATTTGAGTGTGGGGTTATACCCCCTGATGATTTTTAGTTTTGTTATGTACTATGAGTTAGCAAACTTTTGGAAACAATGATATGTCCCAAAAATTACGTATTGCGACTTTTAATCTGGAAAATTTGGATGAGGAGGAAAAAAAGAAACCTTCCTTACAGGAACGTATCGCTTTGATGCGTCCTCAACTTTTAAGATTGAATGCTGATATTCTTTGTTTGCAAGAAGTTAACGGACAGGAGACCAAAGATAGACCTAGAGAACTATTGGCTTTGAAAAAACTTTTAAAAGATACTCCTTATAGTGAATATAACTTTATTTCAACTACAGTAAGTGGTAAGAAAGATGTTTTTAATAAACGTAATTTGGTAATACTGAGCCGTTTTGACATCGCTGAGCATAATCAGTATAAACATCAGTTCGCACCGCCACCTTTATACCGTCAAGTAACAGCAGAACCAAAACCTTCTGAAGCAGAAGAACTTACTTGGGAAAGACCGATTTTATTAGCGAAGATTAAGTTACCGAATAAAAAAATATTGAATGTAATTAATCTTCATCTGAAATCAAAATTACCTAGTTCAATTCCTGGACAAAAGGTTAATAGATTTACTTGGAAAAGCTCTGCTGCTTGGGCTGAGGGCTTTTTCTTATCGTCTATGCGTCGGGTAGGGCAGGCTTTAGAAACTCGTATATTAGTTGACAAGCTTTTTGATGAAGACGAAGCAGCTTTAGTTGCTGTGGTAGGAGATTTTAATGCCGAAGGTGATGAAGTCCCTACAGAAGCTATTTGTGGTGCAGTGGAAGATACAGGAAATTCTCAGTTATCAAGTAGAGTTTTAGTTCCATGCGATCGCTCAATTCCAGAGTCACGACGTTACACTCTGTTTCATCAAGGTGAAGGTAAAATGTTAGACCATTTACTGATTTCGCGATCGCTTATGACTTATTACCGGGGTGTGGAAGTTCATAATGAAGTTTTACATGATGAATCTATAGCTTTTGCAACTGACAAGTTATATCCTGAGTCCGATCATGCACCTCTGATAGCTGAATTTGAACTATAACAAAAGCAAGTTTTTTAACTTAAGTATTTATAATCACCATATAGTTAGGGTTTGAGGATTTGCTGCCCACATTTTTATGAACCTCTAATTATTTATATCCCAGCGATCGCATCTGCTGAATTTGAGATATATGCTGGAAATGTTTGCGGGAACATCCAAATTTTACAGAAAGCCCGCAGGAGGTAGACCTGGGGCTAAAATAATTATTAGCCACAAAAGTAGATTTTATTTTTCTAGCCTTACCTTCTGAGGGATGTTGAGTGAAAGAAATATTTATTCCAAATTGGGATTCTCCCGTGTTTACTGGCTATCAAATTATAAAGTTCTACTGTTAATTACGTATGTAAAATTCGACTAACTAGTATAAATAAATACTTTTTATATGATGAGTCAAATAAATTCTCAAATATTATCACTTCCTTTTCACTTTCAGCCTCAAAAAGTTGGAGAAGTTTGGCGCGTAAAATATCATAAAGTTGCTACAGATGCTCAAACATGGTCGAAAGAACATAAAATTGCAGCAGCTTCAGCAGATGAGAAGCAAATTTGTCTGTTATTAATTGACGTTCAAAATACTTTTTGTATTCCCGATTTTGAATTATTTGTGGGGGGTAAATCTGGGAACGGAGCTGTGGAAGATAATATCAGACTGTGTGAGTTTATCTATCGTAATCTGAGGAATATTACTACCATTATTCCCACCATGGATACTCATACCGCTATGCAAATATTTCATCCAATTTTTTGGGTGAATCAAAAGGGAGAACATCCAATACCATCAGCGACCAACATTACTTCAGAAGATATTGAAAAAGGTATATGGAAAGTTAATCCAGAGGTAGCGTATAGTATTACAAATGGCGATAGGGAACTATTGGAAAAACAAACATATTCTTATGTCAAAAAGTTAAGTGAAAATGGTAAGTATCCTCTTACGGTTTGGTCTTATCATTCCATGTTAGGAGGAATTGGGCATAGTTTAGTTTCATCTATAGAAGAAGCTATATTTTTTCATTCTATTGCCCGTTATAGTCAAACTCAATTTGAAATTAAAGGTGACAATCCCTTAACTGAAAATTATTCTGTATTAAGTCCAGAAGTATTAAGTGGTTTTGATAATCAACTAATAGCTAAAAAGAATACTCGTTTAATTAAACAATTATTAGAATTTGATGCTGTGATTATTGCTGGACAAGCAAAAAGTCATTGTGTAGCTTGGACAATTGAAGATTTATTATCAGAGATTAAGCAAATAGATATAAAATTGGCAGAAAAAATTTATTTATTGGAAGATTGCACTTCTCCTGTGGTAATTAGTAATGTTGTAGATTATACAGAAGTAGCAAATAATACGTTTACAAAATTTGCTGATGCTGGTATGCACCTGGTTAAATCAACTCAACAGATCAGTGACTGGATTCAACTTTAGGCAGTGAACTTACTTCTAAGCTGAATTTGATTCACCGACTTACTTATTAATTTTGATTTGAGTCTGTTGAATTTTTTGAATTTTTTATTTTACTCAAATATTCTTTGGGGTCTTTCGCTACCCAACCCAAAGAAGAACTAGAGCGAATTTCCAAGTGGAGATGCGATCGCTTTATAGTAGGTTCTCCAGTGGAACCTACAGCGCCTAATAAGTCACCTTGATTAACTGTCTGACCTAGATTTACTTGAACACTTTCTAAGTGGGCGTAGCGGCTTTGTAAACCTCCCTCATGGTTAATAATTACTAAGTTGCCGTAACTGCCTTTTTCACCAGCAAAAACTACTTTACCAGGCGCGATCGCTTGTACGAAAGTCCCATTTGTAGCTAATAAATCTGTACCACTATGAAAAAATACTTCTTTGGTAGTTGGATGAACTTGCCATCCGTAAGGGAAACCTACCTGAAAAGTTTCTGAAAGTGGATAACCAAAGGATTCGGGAGTAGAAGTATTATTGTTAGAAGTATTATTGGTTGTAGTCAACGAGGATTTATCTAATTTAGGTACAAATACTACCGTAGGATTTTCCTGACAACCGTTAACTTCAAACAATACATCAGCACGAATTTTATATCTAGCTGCCAATTGTTTCCAAGTTTGATTTGACGAAACCCTGACAACTTCACCATTGAAGGGAGGAATCAATATTTCTTCTCCCACCCTTAAATTTCCACTGCCAATGTTTGGGTTCATTCTTGTAATTGTTGTTGGCTGAAGATTGTACTGTGCAGCAATACTTTTTAAATTTTCTCCTGACTTAACTAAATGGCTTTGAAAGCGTTCCATTGCTGGTAGGGGACAATCAGCAGCAAGAGCGGGCAATATTACCGAATTCGAGTGCGAAGATATTACACTAATAATGCCTAGATAACTAAAAAGTAGTATTAAACAGTTGCGAATATTCATATGTACTTGCCAATATCAAGTCAATTTCTAATTTTAGATAATTTCCCTAGAGTCAGGGACAAATTTTTCGGCTATTACTTGATAGTTGATACTCATATTAGTTCTGATGTGTAAACGAAAAGCATCTTTATCTACCATAATTTATGGTCTTGTTTAACCCGTGTAAGTGTATTTCGTTAATTGTTTTCCCCGACTTTTAGTCTTACGGTTTCTAGTCTTACAGCTTGAGATACAGCCTTATCACCTTTATTGGTGCTAAGTTGCAAATAATTGAGTTGAGAAAGCTGAGAATTATTAAAAATTTTGATTTTAATTGCCTAATCCAACAAGTTGAATTTAATTTGTCAAGATAATAGAGGTTGTAGAAACTGCTCCAAGTCAAAGTTGTCAAAATAATTGAGAGTTACTAGAAAGTTTTCAGCCGTTAGTTCACAAAAATTATTATTTATGACTTAGTCTTCAAATTTTAACCTGAATCACTGAACTTAGATTTGAATAATATTTTTAGCTTGATATTAACCAGTTTTTGGGGTCAAATCCATCTGTTTAGCAGCGTCTTGCTTGACTAAACTTAAATAAAGCGCATCTACATTGCTGTCCTAGAGCATAATGAATATGAAGTTATCGTTGAAGCAACTAACCGTTTACTTTTCCCTAGTAATGATGGGCGGTATTGTTGGCTTATTGGGTAGTCGCTATATCTTATTTTCTCGTCCTCCATTTCCACAATTAAAAAATGTTACCGTATCTTTACCAGCACAAAATTCTACTCCCGTACCTGTAGGACAACCTATACAGGTAAAGAAAGGAAGTGATGAGACCAATTTTATCGCTAATGCTGTACAGCAAACGGGTCCTGCTGTAGTCAGAATTAATGCTACACGTAAAGTTGCAAATCCAATTTCTGATGCTTTGCAAAATCCTCTACTTAAGAGGTTTTTTGGGGATAATGATGAAGCTATTCCTCAAGAAAGGATTGAACGCGGAACCGGTTCGGGTTTTATTATGAGCCAAAGCGGGCAAATTTTAACTAATGCTCATGTAGTAGCAAAAACAGATACTGTAATTGTTACCCTCAAAGATGGTAGAAGTTATGAGGGTAAAGTAGCAGGGGTAGATGATGTTACAGATGTTGCTGTAGTCAAGATTGATGCTGAAAATTTACCTAACGTAAAATTAGGAAATTCTCAAAATTTAATCCCGGGGCAATGGGCGATCGCGATCGGGAATCCTTTAGGTTTAGATAATACAGTAACTATTGGTATAATTAGCGCGACAGACCGTACAAGCCGTCAAGTAGGGGTACCCGAAAGAAGGGTCAGTTTTATTCAAACCGATGCTGCTATTAATCCAGGTAATTCTGGGGGACCTTTGCTGAATGCTCGTGGAGAAGTTATCGGAGTGAATACAGCGATTCGAGCAGATGCTCAGGGATTAGGTTTTGCTATCCCTATAGAAACAGCTGCTCGTATTGCAAATGAATTATTTACGAAAGGTTATGTAGAACACCCTTTCTTAGGTGTAAATGTGGATAATCTTTCTCCTAAAAAGAAAAAGCGAATAAATAAAGACAATAAATTAAATATAGAACAAGATTACGGGGTTGTAATTGAGGACATATTGAAAGATTCCCCCGCCCAAAAAGCAGGCTTACGTGTGGGAGACTTAATTTTGAAGATGAATCGTCAATCAATCAAAACAGCTGCTCAAGTACAAAGGATTGTCGAATCTAGCACTGTTGGAGATAACTTAGATATTCAAGTTAAACGGCAAAATAAAGTTAAAACTCTCAAAATCAAGTTAGGTGCTGCTGCTCGTTGAAATAAATTAGTTTCTAGTCGATAGTCATTAATAACCAAATGATCGTTGACTATTGACTAAGCAAAATTGACTAAGCAGAAATGAAAAAACAAATGCTATACATAAAAAAATTAATTTTGTGTCAACTCTACTAATTACAGGAGCAGATCGAAATTTCTTGTATTTTGGGTTACTGATTATTTGTCAAATGCTCTAGTTGCATTCTTTGTTCCATTTGTTTAAGAAAATAGCCCGTCATCATTGCCGACGCTAACAGACCGGCTAAATTTTCTCTGTCAGTAGTCACCTGCACGTTAAAGTTTTCGTTAGGTAACATTCCCACTAGCCCTTGGACATTTTGGGAGATAATTTGCTTAATTTCAGGACTAACAGACTGGGCTACCCGCGCCAATACTTCTGGAGGTTGATGCTGTAAATACTTTAATAACTGATTGACGTGTTCCTCACAGTTATCATTCAGAGGTTGATGTGAATGTCCTTCAAAATTGTCACTCAAAAAGTCAGGATTAAACACCATTAGTAATTTAAGAAAGCTTTAGTTGCTAATTCTACTCTAAACCATATAGCAGCTATCGGTCATAGTCATTTACACCTGAATATCAGTGTTGATCGGCTACAGTAGCCATTTGAGGTACTTCTGAATTAAATTCTGTACTTGATTCTGAGTTTCGTTCGGAGTTTTTCAAGTCGGAGTTTAATTCTAGCTCTAACTGCTTCTCCTTTTTACTTAAAGACACCGTTTGAGGCAATTGCTCTATCTGAAAATACTGGTGAAATTTCGGAGTTACCTGTATTGAATAGGAACGGGATTCACTATCGCGACGTTTTTTGATAAAACCTTGTTCAACTAATTCTTGAACGTGTTGATATGCTCCAGAACCCCGTACAGTAATTAGATCGCTCTGAATTATTGGTTCATTTAAGGCGATCGCGGCTAAAGTTCGTAAAGCCCCCACGCCTAATTCTACTGGTATCAAAGTATTGACTAATTCATGAAAATCAGACCTTAATTGTAAACTATACCCCTTCTTAGTTTTCACTACTTCTAAGGCACTATCTCGATGGGCATAGTCATCAATTAGTTCAATGATACTTTCTTGGGCTGTCATGCGATCACAAGCCGCATAATCAGCAATTTCATTGAGGGAGAGTGGTGTACCTTTTAGGTAAAGAATCGCTTCTATAGTGCTTGCAAAATTCATTGCTGTTAGTTCTTATTTATCAGTCATTTGTCCTTCGCCATTAGCCACAAGCAGTCGCTGTCTTGATAAAAAAGCTGTATAAACATTCAGCATAATCAATATATGAGATGACTCTATAGATAGGGACGACTTTTTGATTGAAGCAAACAAAGCTGGAAAGATAATGTTTATTTGTTTATTTCTTTCTACTTATTTTATTTATTTATTTTAATTAATTCGCCAGAAAATATCCCTTCTACTATTTTCAGCTATTCTTCCAGACTCATTTAAGAAGTCTACAGCATATATTACTTATCTTAGAAACAGACTCATAACATTTAGGATAAAGGATGAATAGGAAATTGTAAGGTTTTTACCATCATTGAAGGCTGTAGTCAATTTTTTTTTTGAAACTTAACAATAATTATTGCTAATTAGTAATTTGGTAATTGTAACTGCAAGTGAGAGAAAAGGAAAACAGGATTGATCCAGGCTGTTTGTCACTATTCTCCTCTCTCACTTTCTGATTTCTATCCTTCCGACCTATTTTTATTCGCTTTTTATCATCTGCTTATTTATGGAACTTAAAATAAATTCAGCTAAAGCTAGGTCTTGGGGGGTAGTTACCTTAAGATTAGTTTCCTCACCGTCAACAATTTGCACCTTATAGCCGCATTTTTCAAATAAAGCCGCATCATCAGTAACTTCCCAGCCATGGCGTAGACCTCGGTCGTGGCAATCTTTCAATATATCAACCTTAAAACCTTGTGGTGTCTGGGCTGCCCACAATTGCTTTCTATCTGGAGTACTTTGAATTATGCCATTATTATCTACTATCTTGATGGTGTCTTTAATTGGTACTGCTGCAATTAAACCTTGACACTTGCCAATAGCTACAGCACATCTGTCAATTAATTCTGGTCTTGCCAAACATCTAGCACCATCATGGATTAATACTTCTTTAGCCTCGTGGGGCAAAGCTTGTAACCCATTATAAACAGACTCTTGACGTGTTGCGCCTCCTAAAATTAGTTTGACAGGTTTAGTCAGTTTTAGTTGAGCGACAATAGAATTTATATCTTCCCAGTCATACTCTTGACAAACAATACCAATCCAATCGATGGAATGTGATGCTTGAACAGCTAATAAAGTCCAAGCAAGAATTGGTTTTCCCATCAGATTTATTAATAGCTTATTGCGATCGCTATTCATTCTTTTGCCGACTCCGGCAGCTGGAATTATTAAATACACAGAATTCCTCAATCATCAGGCTATATATTTTCCCCTAAAATAAGGAGCGAGTAAGCTTAGTGAAACCCAAAATGCGAATAGTAGTACTTGTTCCTGGTGGTGTTGGCGACCAAATTCTGTTTTTCCCGACTTTGGATAACCTCAAGCACTATTATCCCAAAGCCCAAATAGATGTTATTACTGAACCCCGGTCTAAAGCCGCTTACCGGGTAAATAAATCCCATCATGAGGTGATTGGTTTCGATTTTCAAGACCGAAATAGTTTAGCAGATTGGGGTAACTTAGTGGGCACCATCCGCGATCGCGAATATGATGTGGCGATCGCTTCACAACCTAGCTGGTTTCTTGGTCTAATTTTGTGGTTAACTGGTATTCCTAAACGCATAAGTTTTCAAGCAAAGGGAACAAGTTTTTTCTCCCATACTGTTCCTATGAATACGCAAAAATATGCTGCTCAAATGTACCATGATTTACTTACAGGCTTAGACATTCAATCTCCATGTCCCAATTTAGCGATCAATCTCCCCAGAATTGATCTTGAATGGGCTGAAAATGAACAACAAAGACTTTTAGTTAAAGACTCTGGATATATTTTGATATATCCTAATTTTTGCTCAGTAGCCCAAAAAAAACATGAAGGTAGAATTTATCCTTACGAAAAATGGCAGATAATTATTCAGCATTTTCAACAAAAACAACCTGAGATGAATGTTTTAGTTGTTTTAGAACCAGAAAAGAATGAATTATCAAAAAACTTTCAAGAATTTTTCCCAGATATCAAAATTACTACACCTGATAACATCGGCAGATTAGCTGCAATGATTGCTGGAGCAAATTTGATGCTTTGTACTCATAGTAGCGCCATGCATCTAAGTGTAGGAGTAGAAACTTATACTGTTGCGTTATTTGGTTCTACGGAGTCAAATCAATTTTTGCCCCATGAAGATAAATTTCTTAGCATTCAATCACCTACAAATCGTGTAGCTGATATTGCTCCTGAGACAGTATTAGAAAAGATTTTGGGTTAATTCCTCTGAGTTTTGAGGAAAATCACATTTACTGCTTCTACCTAAGCAATATGGGCAGGATTAAGGGGATAGGGTGCTGACCAAATAATTCGTAATTGATAATTACGAATTATTTGACCTGAAGTATTAGTAATTTTCTCTTATTAAAAGAAAACAATTTTCTTTTTTATCCTTACATGGTTATATAATTGAAAGTCTAGTTAAGCTGAGTTAAGCTCAAAATTGGCTTAATAAGTTAATCAAACAGAATCTATGGCTTCTAGTCCTATATTCATAACTATTTGTCAAGGATTTCAAAATACATTTTTTCGCCAAATTTCAACAATATTTTAGTAAAGAAATTATTTATATAACTAGTTTTTAGAAAAATTCTTAATGTTATGGAGATATAAACTCAATGATGGGTCTGACACCTCTGTACAAAAATGGATAGGTAAATATATAATCTTTTTCTTACAAAAAATATACCTATAAACCAAAAGGTAAATATTTTTGTAATCAAAACTACCCTATAAAATTTATAGGCTTTCAAGACAGTCTAATTAACTTTAAAAGAGCAAATAATTTATTTTTCAAGAGAAATAAAAGTGTTACCTAAATTACAAACAAAAAAGTTTTTTTATTTTTTCTTGTAAAAGTGTTAGATTTGAATTCCTCTTGGGAACTATATATCAGAACATACAAATTAGAATAAATTCCCAATGTATATACAAGAACATCGAATTACCTCTGAAGTAATGTCAAATCATAATTTATTGAAAGTTAAATGGTGAATATTGTAACTTTTTGTAATCAGTAAATTAAGCATCATTCGTGGATATGTGAATATATGAATTTGAGTTTAAATCGGTATATCGAATAGACAGCATAGAAATTTACTTATGACTAAAGTAATGTTTCTCAAATATTTAATTCTAGTCAAAATAAATTGTTGTGATTATTGTAATTAGTTAATTAAGTAATCTGTTTTACCTATACTCGACAATTTCTGATATTCCAAAAAAAGAAGTGGTCTAAATAAATGAAAAAAGTTATTAAACCTACTTTAAAGTACCTCAATCGGATGATGTCAGGCACGATCGAGACATCTAAATTAGTAGAATCTTGCCAAATTTTATTGTTGCTAAAAATCTTCAAAAGATGTTACAAATCTAAATTATTTTCTAGTTAGCAAATAAGTTAAAGAAAACTACATTTCTAACTTGTCTTTCTGGTATAGAGTACTAGACTTTTGTTACAAATAGCACCTATTGGATTAGTAGAAGTTAAAGAATAAAAGCTTAAAAAAATAATTTTCTATTATTTATGTATGCTTTGGAGTTTAATTCTCAATAATTTGCTATTATAGTTATTTTTTCATATTGGATCTATTCGGGAATAACCGAATCATTAAGAATTGAGGAAAAGTAGATGGCGATTAAGTTACACAGTCTTGTTAGTACTGGCAAGCGTTATTTTCAGATTGAAACACAACCACATCACATTATTGGTATTTTTAAAAAGCTTTCTTATTATAAAAGTGTCCGTAAATATGAATTTTTAGATGAAGACTATATCCATTACGAGTGTCATGAAGATGGTACTGTCACTTTCTATAAAGCTGGGGAATGTACCTCAGAAGCTGATGGAATTTGGACTTATGTGACATACGATTGCCCAGAAGGACGAGAAGAAATTTTTCCTGACTCTTCAGCTTATACCAACACTGATGCTTTAAATAGACTACTGTCCGGAGAAAAAATTGTTGTAATTTCCTCCGACTTAAATGAATACGTTCAATATCAACTCAATAATAATGAGTATTTAAATGTTGAACTTCCCTTAATTTGGTATACCCAGTCGCGACGAGAGATTGCAATCAAGTTTGTAGAAGAAATTGAAGCTTTGGCAAAATGCCATGTATTCACATCATACAAAGTAGGTAGAGAATATGCTGAAGCTGTTTTAGCAGAATTTATTCTAGCTGCGACTGAGGTTGCAGAAATGGGTGGAAGTTTAGCCGACTTTGAATCAGCACAGTATATTGCTTTAAGTAAGATTAATATTGAGCCGGTCGCGAATTTAATTATGGAGCAAAATGACTACCGTATTTGGCAATCAGCAATGCCAAGTAAGTCTAAAGCAGTTGAGTATGCTTTCAACACCGCATTGGAATATATTAGCAAGGCTATTTAGGTTGATTTTATATTTACCTTTTTATAAGTTGTGTCAAAAAACAGGTAGAGGTGGCTGTAAATATCAGCTTTACCTCCCTGGAATTTAGTAAGTCAAAGGTTATCGGTATTGTTAATCAGGTTTATTTGCTTCAGTTAACATTTGAAATAAAGTTTCGTCTAAGTCATACCCTAGTAATTGTGCCATAGATTTGAGGCGCGATTTACTAGGTATATTTTTTTGTATTAGCCAGTCATTGACAGTAAATATTTTATGCATTAAGAAAATTTCTAAAGCTTCGGGATTGTACTGAATACCTTCTTTTGCACTAAACTGATGGGGGACTAACATCGCTGTGTAACGACCTAATTCTCCGGATTGCCAATTCAATAAAAATGGTAGCCAAGGGTAACAAGTATCAAGACGAACAAACCAAAGTCTAATTTCTGCTACTTCGGAAAGTTCTCGCGGGTCTCCAGGTTCAAGAGGGTAATTAATATCAAATTCTAACTGTTGTTCCGACGATATAAGTGTTTCATTGGTTTCCAATATTGGTTCGATCGCTGCGATCGCGGGGGATAAATCTAGAGTGTTGATTAAATCGGAATTAAGTATGATTTTTACCATAAACTTGAATTTGGTAATGGGTTAAAGGTAATAGATAACCGTTTTAGGGTTGTGCGGAGCTATTATAAGTTATTGTTTGACCTCAGAGATTCTTCCCAGGAATAACTTAAAGAGCTAAGGAGCGATATCGTTTAGCGTAACTCCTTTGGGGCGATCGCATCTGAGCGAGCTCAAAACTCATAATTTTCTATGCTCCCATCTTTCCATAACCCTTTGAAAGCTAGTTTGTAACCTAGTTTAAAATCTACAATTGAAATCGGAGAAAAGACGCAATGCCTTTGAATATTTCCAAAGATATTGCGTCTTTATAAATATTTTAATTCCTAGCCTTATAAAAACTTCTTGGAGTTTGACCCTAGGGCTAGGCTAATTTAGCCTAACCAACGATGATAGAGTGCATTATCACAACCAACTAAGAAAGTATCCAGTCGCTCTTCTCCCCAAGTTGCAGCAGCAGGTGCAGCAATAACTGTACCGCCGATATTTTCCCATTCCCTCCAAGTAGAACCATGGAATTTTTTACGATAAACAGCGTTATCAGTGCCCACAGCAAAAATATTAATATGATTTGAACTACAAGATGTTACAGCCGGATCATACAACCACAAACCACCTAAATTTTCCCAACTGCTACTCCAATTTTTACCATCCCAATGCTTATGATAAATAGCGTGGTTATTACCTTTGATGAAAACATCGATATGATTGTCATCAGTAGAGACAGCAGCAGGTGCACCTAAACTAAAGCCTCCTAAACTATGCCATCTACTCCATTCAGAACCATCCCAGTATTTGTACCACACGGCGTTATCAGCAGCAATGGAAAATAAATCTAATCTATTAGGAGCAGAAGCTGTTGCAGCTATACCGCGTTGACAAATACCTTCCAAGTCTTTCCAATTACTCCATTTACCGCAATCATAAGATTTGTGCTGAATAGAGCGTTTTTGACCGATAATAAACAGGTCAATTTTATTTTCATCCGAACTCACCGCAGCTGGGGCACTCAGACTAAAACCACCTAAATTTTCCCATTCTCCCCAAGTTTTGCCATCCCAAGTTTTATGATAAATAGCACTATTACCCGCCATTACAAAAGTATCAAGACGATTTTCTCCCCAAGTTGTAGCAGCAGGTGCAGAAAAACAATTACCGTCTAACTTATATGGTTCAGACCATTTTGATTTTTTGTCTACATTTACTAAAGTCTCTAAAGCCGCTAGGGGTTGAATAATTCCAGCCCCAGAATTTTGGTCAAATCCAGGTTCTCCAATGTTCTTAGCCGTTTGTTTTAAGGCTATTTTTGCCTCTTCCTGAGTTAAATCTGGTTTTGCTTGCTTGAGTAACGCCATAACTCCAGCCGCTATCGGTGTAGCTGCAGAAGTACCATTATCGCTATCAAAATAACCTTTAAAGTGAGTAATAGAACAGAAATCAGGCTTTTGTGGATCTAATGCGGCTGGTCCTTGGCTGCTATAACCAACAAACTCTTCATTTTTATTGACTGCACCTACAGTAATTGCCAATGGGTGTCCGTTTGCACCCCAGATACTTTTACCAGGTCCAGCATCTGTACCGCATCTACCGCTAGGACAACTACCACCACAGTTACCTGCAGCAAATAAAACTAGGATACCCTCTTCAATTGCTTCTACAACTTTACGGGTAAAAGGATGTTCCGGATTTGTAGCGTAGAATTCATCCCAATTCTTTTGATAAATTCCCCAACTGTTAGTAAGTATATGAGGAGTACCATCAGTTTGATGCTGTTTGATAGACCACTCAAATATTCTCAAAGCATTAGATATAGCGTCTCCATCTGCAAGACGACAATCGTAGAGTTTAGCATCAGGAGCCATACCTAAGACATCTGTAGCACACATATTACCGTGTTCGCCCCAAGAACGTGCTTTCGTCCCCCAGTCTGGGTCTGATCCTCCAATAACATTATTGATGCGACGAGGGGTTTCTCCCGGTTCTACCGGTCTTCCTTCTGCTGTAATACCACCATCAACTACACCGACAACTATACCTTCTCCCTTGTATCCTGCTGCCCATATCTGGTCTATACCAAGGTACTGAGCAACATCAGCAATTCCCCCCTTGGCTTGAGTGGGAGAACAGTCACAGGTACCTATAGGGCAGTTATCTTCACCTTCTGTGGGAGCAACTAAATCTTTTTGGGGATTTTCTAGTAATATCGGGTTGAAAGCAGCAATTGGGGTATCTTTATATACTTTAACCACATTGGGTTGTGCTTCTAATTCTGCAATCTGACTTTGAGCGATCGCGCCACGTAAAATAACTGTTTTGTCATTGGCAGCTATTAAGCTTCCTGCTAATTCTTGAGTCGGAGATACTGTAACTGGTTCATAACTTGTATCAATTTGTAAGCCAGTTAAGTTAATTCCTCCTGCCATATCAGTGGCAGTAATTAAACCTCTTTGATTGGAGACTCTCAGTTCAATTAATACTCTTTCGACTTGTCCTGATGAAGGATTAGAATTCATCTCTCCACTTGGCATTTCCACAAAGTTTGGCGATGAATCCATACTAAAAGAAGGCATTCTATTGCTCGAATATATACCATTTCCATTTCCATTCGAGCGATCGCTGTTGGCTCCTGAAGTTGTGAATTCGTTATTCTGCATGCACCCTGTCCTTAATAAAACTATGATATTGTTGAACTTTTCGCTCTTCGGTAGTTACTTAGTAGATATGCTAAGTTTTGCTACTTCCCGGTTTCCTTGGAAAGTTCATATGCTTGTCCCATAAATTCAGTTAGTAGATGACTGAAAAAAATTTACCGTGCAGTTTTAATACACAATTTTCCGAAAAATAATTCAAAAAACAGAATATTTTTCCTCTTGTGGCTTTGCCTGACATTATGTAGATTCACAGAGACAATGTGAATACGAGAATATACTTAAATAAATAATTAATAGTATAAAAAATCAGTAAGATTGCTATGAACGTTATAATTTTTGAATGATAATAATATTGCTAACCTTATTTCTAAACTCAGGAATGTGGATTAAATAAAATACAAAGATGGGATTCTGTTAGCTC
>JBCCDM010000105.1:0-16305 GCA_039030795.1 Cyanobacteria bacterium P01_A01_bin.84 | reverse complement strand
TTGTAGGTTGGGTAGAGCTTGAGCGTTACCCAACAAAACATTGATAATGTTGGGTTACTCTCCGAGAAGCCGCTCCGCGTCTACGTTCCTCAACCCAACCTACGCTATTTGGAATTTTCAGGCTTAACGGCAACGGTATTGTCGTATAAATAAATAATACTCAGTACTCCTGAAAGCCTAGGACTTAAAGTCCCAGACTGATAAATAAAGTCCTCTAAAAGAGGACTAAATAAATCTTGTAAAGCAAGTATCTTTATTACTTTATATTTTATAATTAGCTATTTATAGGTATAGATACAATACTTGAATCTCCCTATTTTTTCACAGATTTGGCAAGTAAATCTAAATTCAAACCAGGAGGATAAGTACCTTCTGCCTTGACTCTTTTAATTTCTGCTTCACTAATTCGTAATTTTAACTTTTGTGCCAATGCCTTGATAATATCTCCCTTGTCAATTGTTCCTGAAACTGCTCCTGCGGGGGAAAGGACGGTAATGCTAAATAGGTTGGGTGTTTCTAACTTATTTATAGTTTCAGCCATGATGGTTGATTCTATTACGCTTGGTATTTCGGTAAGTGGGATAACTATGTCATTGACAGTTTTAATTTCCCATTGACTGCGCTCTATTGAGCGAAAACTTTCTAAGGATACTAAACCACGATAGCGTCCATCTGAGGAGGCGTAGTAAACTTGGGGACGGGTATTATCTAATAAATAGTTGTCAGCAAAAGCACGTAAAGTCTGGTCAGCATCGACGACTCTAAAATCTCTGGTCATAGTATCTGCTGCAGTAAGTTTGAGTAAGGTTTCCTGTAACCCACTCATCCGTTCGTAAGCAGTAGCATTACGAATACCAAACCAACCCAGCATAGCAATCCATAAACCTGTAATTAACTCCCCTGTCTGGTAATCTATAAATAAACCTAGAGCGATCGCACCATAACCTAAAATTTGTCCTGCTCTTGCAGCTAATCGAATCGCTTGAAAACGGTTTCCGGTAACTTTCCACAAAGCAGCTTTTAATATTTGACCACCATCTAAAGGTAATCCGGGGATTAAGTTAAATAATGCTAAAACTAGATTAATTCTAGATAAGTCAATTAACATCGCACTAATGGCGCTAGTTTCGGGTAAAGTGTAGGCTGCCAACCGTAAAATGAAGAACAAACCGATACTAACTAAAGGACCTGCGATCGCAACTTGAAACGCATTAAAGGGAGTGTTTGATTCTTCTTCAATAGCTGCAATACCGCCAAATAAAAATAAGGTGATAGAGTTTACTTTTATACCTTGTGATTTTGCTGCCAAGCTATGACCTAATTCGTGTAATAAAACACAACCAAATAGTAAAAGTGCCATCGTCACCCCAACACCCCAAGCAAGAACTGTGCCAAATTCTTGATAAGCGATGCCAAAATTTAAAGTAGCTAGGGCTAAAATTAGAAACCAAAGAGGGTCTAAAAACAGTGGTATTCCAAATAAAGAGCCAATTTTCCAATTTTTTTGCATTCTGATTTTTTTAAGACTAAAATTTTCTATGATTTTTATGAAAACATTTGTCTAGGTTTATATTGCACCGAAGGGTGTATATACTGTCTTGAAGTTAAAATACTTGCACCATTTTCAATAATTATTTTAATTATTGGAGAATTATCAGAGAATTATTAGAGAGTTATTAGAGAATATATAAGTTTTCCCCATCACTTAATCTCAAAGCTCAATCCTAATCCCTGAAAAATTTTGACAATGGGTTTTTATCTGTTACATACATTCAATCTGTAACACAAATTTTCTATATACTTTCCATATACAATTCTAGCAATTATTAACAGCTTCCTGATGATTGCCTCAATGAATAGATATTTTCAGTCAAAATTTTAAACATCCTCTCAGATAAAAGTGAGTTTTCCCACACGGGACTCGTGCAAAAGCTGACAATTAAAAATAATTGCAATTCTCATTAGATGAATATTTAAAGCAAGAAAGGAAACGAAGACAGATTTCAACTCCAGCAAAATTTCCGTCAAATTTACAGCACAATTGCATGAAGATATCAGCGTTATTTTCTCCATGGATAAATTTCCCTGGGTAAATCTCCTTGCTTAAAAGCATCGGTAAAGTAGCTGTAGTGAGTAAAGTGACCTATAGAATGCAAAAAGTATCAAAGACTGCGGATATTTGTAAAATTCTTCGTTTCCCTACCGAAATTAATTGAAATATAGGAATTACTGACCTAGAACTTTAAAGAATACCAGTATTATAAAGTCCCAGAACAATACCTAGACCAAGAATATGACCAAAACACATCGCACCAATAAAAGCAGGAATACTTACAGGTAAAAGAGGCATTTTGGGACCAGTTTTGGTATTTTTAAGCCCAAAGCTCACTAATAGTGCTATAACACAGCTACCACTAACGATTGCTGCAATTCTAGGTGTCCATGGCTGTGTAGCAATTTGATTACTTAAGGCTAATAAAGACAAAATCAATGTAAATCTCCTAAATGGAAAATGGTTTAACCCCTAACAATTATAATTCTTCAGCGAAATAAGCTAAAAAACCATAAGTAGAAAGAATATATATTTATTTGAATTAACCTAAATACAAAAATCTTGTTTTTTATTATGCGAATCAAAATTTGTGGTATCATTCAGCCCCAGCAAGGTCGAGAAATTATTTCCTTAGGTGCAACAGCTTTAGGATTTATTTGCGTTTCTAAGTCTCCTCGCTATGTTGATATAAATCAAATTTGTGCTGTGGTGGAGTCTTTACCCCGGAATGTTGATAAGATAGGGGTTTTTGCAAATTCATCTATTCAAGAGATAGCTGACATTGTTATTCACTCAGGTTTAACCGGAGTTCAACTACATGGAGATGAATCAAGGGAGTTTTGTCAGAAATTACGTCAGTTTTTACCTGATACCGAAATTATTAAAGCTTTGCGAATAGCTTCTACTAAAGATTTGGATAAAGCAGTTAATTACTGTCCTGTAGTAGATACCTTATTATTAGATGCTTATCATCCCCAGCAACTAGGGGGAACAGGAAAAACCCTCAACTGGGAAAGTTTACAAAATTTTGTTCCTGGGTGTCCTTGGTTCTTAGCAGGGGGACTAACACCAGAAAATATTTCCACTGCTCTTACTCAAGTTAAACCCGATGGGATTGATTTATCCAGTGGTGTAGAGCGTTCACCGGGAAATAAAGACTTGAATAAGGTCGCAAAGTTATTTCAGCAACTGAATAATAAATAATTAATAGGAAAAACTGCATTTACTACAGCTTTGCGCAGTTTTTCAGATATTTTACCTAACGATAGATTGCGATCGCTGGATATGCAAATTTATTCAACAACTATACATAAATAGAAACGAACCGATTAAAAAAAATCTGTTTTATTTTCAATATGAGGAACTGAAAATATTGATGATTATACTCTATTTACTGTTTAGTTTAATGTTTATAGGCTTATTAATTCAAGTTTGTCTGGAGTTATAAACTAGGGACTGAGAATAGGTACAATTATAGGCTTATTTGTCAATTAAATTGTAGTCAATAATCTTATATTTTACCAGTGATAGACTATAAATATAAAAAAAATGTGATGAAATATCTTATTTCTCAGGAAATTAGGGATTGAAACGTGTGTCTATCAATAGCCAAAAGTGTCAAAGTAAATTATTAAAGTATAGAACCGTAATTTTTCTCTATATAGTCCTCAAAAAATATTGTAAATGAGTAATGGATATTAATGTTTAAGTTTAAGTTTAAGTTTAGGTTCAAATTTAAATATTAATTCCCAAAAATCACACTAATACTAAATACTAAAATGAAAACACTACCTTTTCTAGAGAAGCTAAAGACTTTAGAATTAGAGAATGTAGCCAGAAAACTTATGTCTGGTGATAATGGTTGTAGCTGGACAGAGGGAAAAACAAAAAAAGCGATCGCACGTTATCGGAGATTCTTATATCTGCAATTTTTGTTTCCAGAAATTAACTTATCACCGACTAAAGAAATAGATGAAGTTTGGCACGCTCATATTTTACTTGATACCCAACGCTATATGCAAGATTGCTTAAATCTATACGGCTATATTTTGCATCATCGAACTAATAATAGTACTAATATTTCAAGCCATCAAAAAACATTTGAGCAGACAAAAAACTTGTTTGAAGAGGTTTTTGGAATGGGTACTTTTGGAGATGTTGATATTCAAATTGCAGCTTGTTCTGATTTACAAATACAGTTTACAGAAGTTAATCAAGTAACAACTAAAAATATGAAAGTAAAAATAAATCCCTATGGGTAAATACAGAGCAGTGTATTCTTCCCCCAAAGGAAGAAACGCTGTCTTCTCCCTTTGGGAGAGAGTAAATTTAGTTCCTTTCATAGGAAAAAATAGTATCGCTACAATTCATTAAAATTCACAATTTATAATTCAGTAAAACATAATTATTCAAGTAAATTATACATTTCCGTAGCTTCGGTTGTCATCTTCAAATTCTCAAAACCTTCAGCCGCTTCTTTTGCCCAACTTTGAGCTTTGGTAATATTTCCTGATAATTTTTCGAGTTTAGCAAATGTAGCTTTATGAAAAGCGATACAGCGTTTGTCTTTATGCTTTAACACCATAGGAAAGCTAACTTCTAGTAATTCTCTAGCTTTATCTAAATTTCCTTGTAAGAGAGCAATATTTGATAACCAGTTTTGTATCGTTGCTGTGGCTCTTTTCCATCCTGTTATTTGAGCTTTTTCTAATGCTTGCTGTAAAGTTTTATTTGCTTGCTTCAACTTACCTCTTTGATAGTATATTTGCCCTTGATAATAAAGAATATGTATTCTTTGTTCGCAAATTTGCTCATCCGAAAAATCAGCCTCTTGCAAAATAGTCTCTTCTGTATTTAACCAATTTTGAGCTTCCTGAAATTGCTGCTGATGGATACGTAAAATTACCATATTTGCAGCCAAATCTAACTGAAATTGTATCCTTTGGTGATGTCGTAACCTCCATGCTTCAGTCAAGAGTAACTCTGCTTCTTGCAAGTGCTTGGGTTGACGAGTTCTGACTAAAGTCCAAGCGCGATCGCTCATGACTTCTAAAGCAAATGTCCAGTCACCAGCTTCTTTAGCAGCTTCAATTAACCAAGCAGCCCAATCTAAACGTTCGTCCCAGTATCCTCTAATGTGTATATAACCTTTGATATGTTGCCATATTTCTCGAACATCAGCATATCTGTTTTCACCTATACACCATTCCAAGACCGAACGCAGATTTTCCCATTCTGTTTCCAAATGACTGTAACTAAGATGCCATTCTTTCCATTTTTGGGTACCATACAATTTGGAAAATTCTACATACCATTTTACCCATCGCTCTCTTAATTTTTTAGCAAATTCTTTGCGAGTAGCTAATTCAGAAGCAGCATATTCCCGGGTCAAATTTAATAAACTGTATCTTCCTTGCTGTTGATATACAAGGGATAATTGCTGTAATTTTGCTAATCCTTGAGAAGTTCCTATTGGGTCTGCTTCAGACAAAGCAACCTCAGCAATGGTTTCTCTACTTACCGACTGCACAAATAAAGATATTGCCATTAATAAGTAGTGAGGGGTTCGATCTTTAATGAAATTTATAGAAGCTGTAAAGCAAAAACGTGTAACATCTCCTTGAGGATCTTTGATTTGAACTAATACATCGTCTAATAAATATCCTGCTGCAATTTGACCAATAGCATAAATGATTGCTGCTGGTATACCGCTTACCCCTAAATACAATTTCTCAGCTTGTTCATTTGTGAGAGTAATTCCTTTTTCTTCAGCTTGTTGTTGAATTAAATCTAAACTATTTTCTTTAGGAAGATAATCTAAACGGATCGGTACAAATAAAGCTTGTTCCCGGGTAGTGATAATCACCTTCACTGTCGGAGGTAAATCGTAAAGAAACGATAAAACTTCCTGTTTATCTTCAATGGTTTCTAAGTTGTCAACTATTAATAAGGTTTGAATTTGAGATAATCTTTGACGAATTATTTCTATTTGTTCTTGCAAAGATAAATTATTAGTCTCTGTAATGTTGAGAGTACGAGTAATTTCTCGACATATATCTCTAAGAGTTCTTTGAGATATAATTCGGGGTAAAAGCCCAATAGCAGTAAGATGATTTTGTTTAGCAGAAGTAAATATAATGGCTGCAAAACTAGGATAGTTAACTGTATTAGCCCCTCCTCCAGGTTTTACACAATCATTTTGACTTGCTTCCAAACAACGATAAGCTGCTTCTACAGCCAAAGTAGTTTTACCTACCCCCCCAATACCATCTATACCAATTAAATGAGCAGAATGACGAAAATCTAAAATTTTTAGTAGTCGAGAAATTTCTTCAGTGCGACCAATAAAAGTAGTATATTCTCGTGCAGGTAAATTTTGAGTAACTTTTTGAGCAACTTGTGGAGTCAATTGTGGAGTTACTTGTGGAGAAACGAAAGATACTAACTGATTTTTAGAATCATCATTCCTTTGGGTTTCTAAAGCTATAGGATTGTAAATAATTTTTTTAGATGCAGCTTGCTCTAAATTATTCTCTATTTCTTTAAGTTCATTAAACTTATTTTCTAAAGAAATTCTCAGTCTATTTTCCTTACCTCGACTACTACCACTAACATTAAGTTTTTTATAAACCTGACCCATTCTCTTCAAGCAAGCATCTGGGGAAGTATCTAATACAGATGCTATATGTTCGTAACTCTGATTATCCCCCAACCGCATCAGAAAAACTTGCTTTTGTTCTGGAGACAGTTCGTGTTCGTGAGCGATTTGGATAAGAAAATTATGTGGCAACATAAGTTAAGCTGTTGTTGCTAAATAGAATTGCTAAATAAAATTAGGACTTACGCAATATTTTATAAGTTTATATCCTCCCAACTCCTTCATAAAGCTTACTTTCGGAGCTACTCAGATTGTTACTGACATTATTAATATAAATCCTTTTCAGGCATAGTGAACTTAATTTGGAATACCTCTGAACAAAATTTTAATAAAAAAACCAATATTAGATTATAAATGTAAAGAAAAACGCCCCTTACGGGGCGCACGATTTTATTGATGTTAGTGTTTTCCTGCAAGGAATAGAGGTAGATATAAAACGCTAGTAGTTTTCGCCCTGATACAAAAAATTTAATAATTTAATTTCATATTAGAAGATTTTATCCTAGGCTGATCGGATTGATAAATAACAAGAAATTTATGAAATTAGTAGTCGATTTAGTAGTTAATAGCACCCTAAATCCTGGGAGTTATCCTGAAGAATTAGGTGGAGGTCTTCCGTAATCCTCCTTAGCCCTCTCTTCCTATTTAGAATACCTTGTTTTACTGAAGTTAGATGTTATATATGTAACATCTAACATCTTTTTCAAAAAATGTATCGAAAAATAATAGGAGTTGTACAGAAATGATACAAAGTCTTACAACGTAGATAATTAATTTCTAAATGAAATATTGCTATGAGTATGATTTATCCTTTAAGAGGATTTAAGAGGATAATAGAGGAATGAAATATTTTAAATAGGTCAAATAGGTCAAATTAAACCCTTTTGATTGAGGGTTTCTACTACTTCTATAGCTAGTTCAGAACCATGACGATAAAATACTCCAGGTTTTCCTAAAGGTGCAGATATATTGTGCCATCCTTGGGAATAACGTTTATTACTCCATAAATGTATCCAGTCTCCAGTGGGTAAATATACTTTTACCTTTTTAGCACCTGGTTTTAAAACTGGAGCAATAATAAACTCACTCCCCAACATAAACTGATCTTCGAGTTGATAGACATTTGTGTCATGGGGATAATGTAGGAATAGATGACGAACTAAGGGGTATCCTTTGCTTGCAGCTTCCTGACTCAACAGATTTCGATAATTAGCGAATGTGCTATATATTTTTGACCAATAGCTAAAAGTTGTGAGAGTATCATCATCTGTATAGAACTGTACATTCTCTTCAGGTTGATTGCCTTCATGAGTGCGAAACACTGGGGTGAAAGCATTCATTTCCATCCAGCGATAAAGTAACTCCCGCGATCGCTTAAATCCTAACCCAAATAATCGTAATATTCCGTAGGAAATACTAGTATATCCACCAATATCGCTATGATTAATACTAAATCCTGACATCCCACCGCTAATCATACCTTTAAGAGCGCTGGGCATTCCGTCGTTTTCCTTCCAAGTGACGTTTTGGTCTCCTAACCACATTCCAGTACTGTAGTTCGGTGTCTTCAGATATCCCGCTCGATTAAAAAACCAAGCATCTCCTTCTTGGTTACTTTCCTCAATAGCTTCCCGATTTACCTTTACCCAATCAACTGGGTACTGATTGTGATAGCTAATTCCTGATTCCCCAGAGTCAAACTTACCATCAAATTGAGCCGCTTCGGCAAAGTCTGCCATCCAAAACTTTGCACCTATACCTAGCATTTCAGTTTTAATGACATCTTTTAACCATTCTCTGGCACTAGAATTACTTAAATCAACCAAACCAGCAGAAAAGTCGGTATTAGGTACTAAATAAATTTCTCCCTCTTCATTTTCGACTAAAAAGCCCAGTTCTTTTGCTTCTTGGTACAAGTTACGCTTTCCCTTAACCAAGTCCTCGGGAGGATTGACTAAAAATGAGTTAATATAAATCCCTACAGCAATTCCCTCATTCCCCAAATCTGCAACTAATTGATCCCACCCTGGATAAGTGGTTTCATCTAACTGCCAATTCCACCATAACTGTTTACCAATAGCTGTTTTACGTTGACCGACCCAATCTTGTAACCAAAATCCAGCAATGGGTGTATCAAGTTTTTTTAACTTCTGCCAAACTTCCCTGACTTTAGCTGTACCACCCTGCATCCCCACAACTATACCGGAATTTAGCCATTGGGGTAATGCTGGCATTCTACCAACATATGCTGTATATGTTTCTATTAAATCTAGAGGAGTGTCACCAGCAATGATTCTCCCTTGCATTTGATTGCTAAAAACCCTAATACTTGCTGTCTGTGGATTCCGCAAATCAAATACCGAAGGTTCAGTATTAATTAAAAATAAAGAACGTCCCTTATTAGTGAGAAAATGAGGAGCAGGAGCATAACTAGAGAACATTTCCCCAGCCACACCAATCAAATTAAGAGCTTTTGATCCAGGGTCTCCTCTACCAATTCCCCCTTCTTCACATACAATAGGTATTTCATAACCCTTGGTATCAATACGAGAAAACTGTTCCCCGAAACCATAAAAATGTTCGTCAGCAGTAGTTATAAATCTCAAATGTGCTTGATTTACTTGGGGACTTTTTATTTTTAGCTCGAAATTTAATTCTTTATCACTATTTAGTTTATCGTCACCTAATTGCAGTAGTAATGTATAACTATTATCGCTATTATTTAAATTATTACTAATTTCATGACGATTTTTGTACAAACTGCCAGAAATTATTAAGGTATCTTCTAAATACTGAATATCATTAACAGTTTGATGGATAAACTGTAATTCTTTACGTTCATCTATCTCCACCGAACCTCGTTCTTCAGTAATATCTAATATTACTTTTGCACCACCAATAAAATTTTCACCTGGAATACTTTCCCATATGCTCACAGAACTTTCATCGGAATTTTCTGAATGAAAAATACGTAAACATGGTTGTTTAGTATTACTTCCTTGCCATTCAATCATAAATTTACTGACTTCAAAATTCTGACTAGGAACATTTGTAGAGATAGTTCCAGGTTTTACTATTACAGTAGGGAACAGAGACCGCAGAGGTTTAGTTATCAACTTCCGCAGTCGTTTAAACACCCAATCATTACGGATATCACATTGAGGACGATTGATTTGTAGAGGAAATCGCCATAATTCTTGTGCATTCTTAAGATTGCGTGGTGCAGGAGTAAAAGACATCTTGATAACTTCCTTGATTGATTTGCATTCAGTATTATCTTGTTCTTACTTCCATTTCAAGTATGTAATTTTCCAAAACTATTAAATATTTTTCATCAAATATTTCTCATAAAAAAATCCCTCACTTCTGCAAGAGCAGAGGTGAGAGGCAGCGAATTTGTTGCCAAGATAAAGAACTCAAGATTTAGTATGACAGGATGATTCGGATAAATGATAGTACCCCATAGGGGTACTCTTTGAATTGTAAAGACTTAGCGGGACTTTGATATTTTTGAGGCTAAAAATGACCGGAAACCCAAGCGGGATAAGGGGAAAACGTCAACAAGCTAAAAATCGCTGAAACCTAGATATATCAAGAAAACAGGTAAATCTATGTAAAATACTTGCTGAATAAGCATTTGGAACTATTTTATCGTTATTTTTTGTCTAAGTCCTGTTAGCAGCTTTATACACATCTTGAATCGAGATCGAATACCGTCGTACCCATTATCAATTACCAATCCCTTTACTCATTCCCTCTTCCAACTGGGTCAGCAAAGTATCAACATCTTGACCCAACTTTTCAAAAAATTCAGGAGGAGGAGTTTCTGGTTGAAAGTAGATTAATTTAATTTGTCCTTTACCAATACCTATTATTAGTACTTCAACTTCAGGATTATAATGCTCTGCAAGTCCTAAAATTTCTTGAAGCTGATTATCTACATTATCATTAAGTTTTTCTACCGCTTCTTGAGGACAATATACAAAATGTGGTGTTGGCTGTAAATCGATACCTATAATACCCTGAGTGCTACCATTTTGTAACCACAATCCCCAAGATAGGGCAGCTAATTCTGGTTGATTTGCTTTTACAAACTTATCTAGGTGATGTTTCCATTTATCTTCTGGAGATTCTGGTTGGGTACTAGGGAATATCATTTTAGTTAGTGATTTGTAATTGATAATTAATTGGCAATGGGTGATGGATTATTCATATAACTAAATAACTAATAACTCTCTAATTCCTAGTCTTTGATTAACCTATACCACAGGTATTTCTATTTCCTTTAATCCTGATTGTACGCGCCATAGACTTGAATAAATACCGTTTTGTTCTAATAATTCTTCGTGAATTCCTGATTCTACTATTTGTCCATTTTCCATGACATAAATACAATCAGCATTACGAATGGTGGAGAGACGATGAGCGATCGCAATGGTGGTTCGGTTAACTGTAATTCTGTCTAATGAGCGTTGGATTGCTGCTTCTGTCTCATTATCTACTGCTGAAGTGGCTTCATCTAAAATCAATATTGGTGGATCTTTAAGGACTGCACGAGCGATCGCTATTCTTTGTCTTTGTCCTCCTGATAATTTCTGTCCTCTTTCACCTACGATTGTTTCATATCCTTGGGGTAATTTAGTAATAAATTCATCGGCTTCTGCTACTTGTGCTGCCATTTTGATTTCTCTATCTGTAGCATCAAAAGTCCCATAGGCAATATTTTCTGCTACTGTTCCATGAAATAAGAATACATCTTGACTTACTAAACCTATGGCTCGACGTAAGTCTACTAATTTCAATTGTCCGATATCAATGCCATCTAAGGTAATTTTTCCCTCACCTACTTCATATAATCGTAATAAAAGTTTAATTAAAGTACTTTTACCCGAACCGGTGGAACCAACAATTGCAATGGTGCTAGAAGCAGGAATATCTAAGCGAATATTATTAAGAACATTTGTGCCATTAGAATAACTAAAGTAAACATTCTCAAATTTAAGTTCTCCTTTGACAGTATCTATAGGTAAAGATGTATTACCTGTATGAATTGTAATAGGAGTATCAAGTAAATTTATCACCCGCTTTACCGAAGCGATCGCTCTTTGATATAAATCAAAAGTTTGACCCAATCGAGTCAGGGGCCATAGTAATCTTTGGATTAAGAATACTAACACGCTATAACTACCTACAGCTATTGTGCCATTAGCAGTGGCGATACCACCAAACAATAGCAAAGCTGTGAAACCAACTAGAATCAGCATCCTGATGATAGGAATGAAAGCAGCAGAAAGTTTAATTACCTTGCTATTACTACGACGATAAGCATCACTCTCAGTAGTTAAACGTGCAGCTTCATACTCTTCTGCAGTAAAACTTTTAATAGTAGTAATACCGCTCAAATTATTTACTAAGCGAGAATTAAGAAAACCAACTGTTTCTCTCACATCAGCATAACGAGGTGCTAATAAATCTTGGTAGGCAAAAGTTCCCCAGAGAATAAATGGTATAGGTAACATTGCCATCCATGCCACACTAGGAGCCAAAATAAAAAATGTTAACCCAATAACAACTACTGTTGTCGTAATTTGCAAAATATCATTAGCACCAATATTCAGAAATCTCTCTAACTGGTTAATATCGTCGCTCAGTACTGACATCAAACTACCAGTACTACGTTCTTCAAAGTATGCTAATTCTAACTGTTGTAAATGTTTATAAGTATCGAGACGTAAGTCATGTTGAATATCTTGTGCTAAATTACGCCAAAGTCTTTCATAAGCATACTGAAAAACCGACTCTAAAATCCAAACAATGGCAGTTAAAAATGAAAGAATCAAAAATTGTCCTAAGATATCTTTCACTCCTAATCGTGCAATGATAGAATCCTGCTGCTTGACTACTATATCCACAGCAACCCCAATCAAAGCCGGTGGTGCTAAATCAAAAACTTGGTTCGCAATCGAACATAAACTTGCTTGCCAAACCTGTTTGCGGTAATCATGTCCGTAGTTAAGCAAACGCTTAAGAGGATGATTGGAACCTATTGTGCCTTTAGAAATTCGATGAGATGAGAGTAAATTAGCCACAATTTGGACAAAGCAATTTTGTGAGATTGATATTACCACAATAGCTGACATGAGAACATTACTGTAAAGCAAGATACTTAATTATTTAAATAGAAGGAGACAGACCGTTGAAAAATCAGCAATTGGGTAGTTGGCAGAGTGCATTGGGAGGAATTATATTAGCTCTATTAGTTATTATTGGGCTAAATTCTTTCGTCATAATTAATCCTGGTGAGTCTGGGGTTTTGAGTATTTTAGGAAAGGCTCAAGACGGAGCACTCTTAGAAGGAATTCATCTTAAAGCCCCATTGATTTCCAATGTAGATATATACGATGTCACCATCCAAAAGTATGAAATACCAGCTCAAAGTGCTACCAAAGATTTACAAGAGTTAACTGCTAAATTTGCGATTAACTTTCGTATCGATCCAACTCAAGTAGTTGAAATTAGAAGAAAACAAGGCACTTTACAAAATATAGTTGCTAAAATAATTGCACCACAAACCCAAGAATCTTTCAAAATAGCAGCCGCTAGAAGAACAGTGGAAGAAGCTATTACTTTAAGAAATGAACTTAAGGAAGATTTTGACCGGGCACTAGACCAACGCTTAGATAAATATGGAATAATTGTGTTAGACACTAGTGTGATTGACCTTACTTTTTCTCCCGAATTTGCCAAGGCTGTTGAAGACAAGCAAATTGCAGAACAACGGGCACAAAGAGCAGTTTATGTAGCACAAGAAGCAGAACAAGAAGCCCAAGCAGATATTAATCGTGCTAGAGGTAAAGCAGAAGCTCAAAGACTTTTAGCTGAAACACTCAAAGCCCAAGGAGGCGAGTTAGTATTACAAAAAGAAGCTATTGAAGCTTGGAGAAATGGTGGATCTAGAATGCCAAAAGTTCTAGTTATGGGTGGAGATTCAAAAGGTGGCGTTCCTTTCATTTTTAACCTAGATTCTATAGAGAATTAATTCTAAGCGTTCGGGTAATAAATTAGGTAATTGATACATAATCCAAAACATATTGCAAACCTTTACTCTAGGTACAAAAAAGTAGATAAATGACCACTGAAAAAAAGCAGAAAATTACCTTGCAAGAGGCAAAAAAAATCCTCAATAAGTTTAATTGTGTGGATGTTGCTCCGCCAGTAAAGTCTATTGATAAAGTTATTGTTAGCCAAGCTTTAATCTTACTGGCACAACTTTCTGATTACCAAATTTTAGGTATTTGTGCTGATACCGCAGAACAGGGGATATTAGCAATGAAAACCTATTCTCATGCTTTTGGTTACGAAGCACCAGATAATTTACCACTCATGGAAGGTTCGGTTTACATTAAGTTAAATGGTAAAAATGGCGTATGTCATATTGATTCTTATTTAGGGCATCATCGCGGTGTACTGGTATCTTGTCAGTCTCACTCCCAAGATGGAATTAATGAAATGTATGGTCATTTACCTCTGGATTTATTTGCCTAAAACTGTAGTGGTGGGTCAATCCCACCTTTATTATTCAAATTACCAATTACCAATAACTAATTAACTAATTAGCAATAACTAATTACCAATTATTAATATAAAACTTCATGAGTATAGTTACCCTACAATCAGTTCAAAAAGACTTTGGTATTAAAGAGATAGTCAAAGATGCTAGTTTTAGTATTGATGCTAATGAAAAAGTTGGTCTAATTGGTATTAACGGTTCTGGTAAATCGACCCTATTGAAAATGATTGCGGGGATAGAAGCAATAGATGGAGGAAAAATATTAGTAAATTCTGAAGAAAAAATTATTTACCTACCACAACAGCCAGATATAAATGAAGAATGTACTGTTTTAGAACAAGTTTTTCTAGATAGTGGAGAACAGATGGCTTTGGTAAAAGAATATGAAGATATTTCCCATAGATTAGCCCACAAGCCTGAAGATACACAACTGTTATCACAACTTTCTCAAGTTACACAGAAAATGGATACAACTGGTGCTTGGGAAATAGAAAATAATGCTAAAACTATTCTTTCTCAACTCGGTATCGAAGATTTTAATGCCAAAGTTTATGACTTATCTGGAGGATATCGCAAGCGAGTTGCTTTAGCTACAGCACTGTTATCAGAACCAGATTTATTATTGATGGATGAACCGACAAACCATCTAGATGCAGAATCTGTAGAGTGGTTGCAAAGTTATTTAAATCGCTATCGAGGAGCATTATTATTAATAACTCACGACCGTTATTTTTTAGATAAGGTTACTAATCGCATCATTGAAATTGATAGAGGTGATATTTACACCTATTCTGGTAATTACTCTTATTATCTAGAAAAAAAAGCCGCAGCAGAAGAATCCGCAATCAGTTCCCAAAAAAAGCACCAAGGTATACTCAGACGGGAGTTTGAATGGCTCAAACAAGGACCAAAAGCTAGAAGTACTAAGCAGAAAGCTAGAATTGATCGCATTGAAGAAATGCGAGGAAAAGAATTTAAACAGGTACAGGGTAAAGTTGATATTTCTACTCTTGGTCGTCGAATTGGTAAAAAAGTAATTGAATTAAATAATATATCAAAAGGTTATGAAGGGCGGACTTTAATTAAGGATTTTACTTACGAATTTAGTCCAGAAGATAGAGTGGGGATTATTGGTGGTAATGGAGTAGGTAAATCTACACTCATGGATATTATTACCGGGCGAGAAAAACCAGATAGTGGTACCGTGGATATTGGTTCAACTATTCATATTGGTTATTTTAATCAGCATTCTGAGGAGTTGCTTAGTGCTATTAATGATTCTCAACGAGTCATTGATTATATTAAGGAGGAAGGAGGAGAATATATTCAAACTGTTGATAATAGTAGAATTACTGCTTCTCAAATGTTAGAAAGGTTTTTATTCCCCCCCAATCAACAGTATGCACCGATCAATAAACTTTCTGGTGGTGAAAAGCGACGTTTGTTTTTACTACGGGTATTAATGAGCGCACCAAATGTGTTGATATTAGATGAACCAACAAATGATTTAGATGTACAAACTTTAGCAGTTTTAGAGGAATATTTAGAAGACTTTAACGGTACTGTAATTACAGTAGCTCACGATCGTTATTTTCTTGACCGTACTGTAGATAAAGTTTTTGTTTTTGAGGAAGCTGGTAAAATACGGCAGTATCCAGGTAATTATTCGGTCTATCTAGAGTATAAATACGCTGAAGAAGAAAGAAAACAAAAGAATAAAAATTCTCTAGATGCAAATAAAAAAATAGACTCCAATAAAAAATTATCTTCACCTCAAGAAAAAGAGAAAAAGAAAAAAAACAGGTTGTCAAACTGGGAAAGAAAAGAATTTGAACAGCTTGAAGGTAAAATATCCGAGTTAGAAATTCAGAAGGATACAGTTGAGAAGGAATTAATTACTATTCCACCAAATAACTATACTCAGATACAAAAGTTATATGAGAAGATAGAACTTTTAAAACAAGATATAGATAAAGCAACAGAACGTTGGATGGAATTAGCAGAAATTGATTCTTAGATTTACTT
>JBCCDM010000104.1:0-16334 GCA_039030795.1 Cyanobacteria bacterium P01_A01_bin.84 | reverse complement strand
GTGCATCAGCACGCCATAATTGTCGCTGAGGGCAGGGAACAGATGATACTGAAGACTGGACATGTTGATCCTGTTGTAACGGGGTGAGTTTGGGATAGGTTGAGCAGATCATAGAAATATATTGAATAAAAGATAATTGGAAGCGATAACCTAAATGTAAAGCAGTACATTTCAAACCAATAATGTATTATTTTCAAGAATTAGCTTAACTCGATTGAGTGATTTTGCTTCTAGAATAAATCTTTATATCGTCCAGAGAAAGGATAGGGTAAATGGTGCAAGGGTTTTTACAGATAACCTTAACGTTATTGATAATTGTAATAATTTCTCCGATGTTAGGGAATTATATTGCCCGTGTTTTTATGGGTAAACCAATGCTTATTGACAAAGCGCTGAAGCCATTGGAACATCTTATTTACAAATTAGGGGGGATAAATAGCCAACAACAGATGAATGGTTGGCAATATATTAGGGCATTGTTAGTTACCAATTTACTCATGGGTGTTCTAGTATATTTACTGATTTATACTCAGGGAATGCTGCCATTAAACCCAGAGAAGCTAAGTGCCCCTAGTTGGGATTTAACTTTGCATACAACTATTTCTTTTCTCACAAATACAGGGCAACAGCATTACGCTGGAGAGAAGACCCTAAGTTATCTGAGTCAAACAGCAGCTAATGGTTTTTTGATGTTTACGTCAGCAGCGACTGGTTTATCGGTGGGGATAGCTTTCATTAGGGGCTTGACTGGTAGGGAATTGGGTAATTTCTACGTTGATATAACACGTGGGATAACGCGGATTCTGTTACCCATATCCATCATTGGAGCGATCGCGCTATTATCTTTGGGGGTACCCCAAACTTTGGGGGGAACTTTGGAAATAGAAAGCTTGGAAGGATACAAGCAGTATATTGCTAGAGGTCCAGTTGCATCTTTTGAAATGATTAAGGTATTGGGAGGTAATGCAGGTGGTTTTTTTGCAGCAAACTCCGCGCATCCATTTGAGAACCCCAACGGAGCTAGTAACTTAATTGAAATTGTTGCCATGGCAGCAATTCCCACGGCATTAATTCATACTTACGGTGTACTTGCGAATAAACGAAAACAGGCTTGGTTGCTGTTTTGGATGGCATTTTTAATTTGTATATTTTTAATCTTCATAACAACTGTGGGAGAACTTCAAGGTAATCCTATAATTAATTCTCTTTTAAGATTAGAAGAGCCAAATTTAGAAGGTAAAGAAGTTAGATTTGGTTGGGCACAAACAGCCTTGTGGGCAGTCATCACTACAGCAACCATGTGTGGTGCAGTTAATGGTATGCATGACTCCTTAATGCCGACAGGAGGATTTGCAACTCTATCTAATATATTTCTAAAAGTTGTTTGGGGGGGGCAAGGAGTAGGAATAGCTTACTTATTAACCTTTTTAATTTTGACCACATTTTTGAGTGGATTAATAGTAGGAAAAACTCCAGAATTCCTAGGACGTAAAATTGGCAAATGGGAAGTTTCTCTTACTAGTATTATTCTCTTAGTTCATCCTTTAGTAACTTTCATACCTTCAGCGATCGCTTTAACATTCCCCAAAACCTTAGCAGGAATCAATACCCCTGGATTTCATACCATTTCCCAAGTATTCTATGAATTTGCCTCAGCAGGAGCGAATAACGGTTCTGGTTTTGAAAGTTTGACAGATAATACTTTGTGGTGGAATCTTAGTACATCTGTAAGTATTTTACTCGGACGCTACTTACCCATCATTGGTTTTTTGTTATTAGCTCAGAGTATGACTCAAAAAGCACCCCTACCAAAAACTTCAGGACAAATAGATAGCAACTCTGCCTTATTTACCGGTATTAGCACTGCTATTATTTTAATTTTAGGATTTTTGACTTTCTTCCCCATTTTAGCTTTAGGACCAATTGCCGAAAATCTCAAAATTACTGGAGGATTTCAGTAATTTTTCATCGGGAAGGGGAGATTTAGAGATGGGTAGACTAAAACAATTCCTGCATAACAAAATATCCTACGGGAACGTTTTCAACGAACAAGATTCAAAATTCCGGCATTAAATAACACGACTTGGAGAAGGGAGAAATTGAGAGAAAGAAGTAATAAATCAATGTACTCATAACCCATCACTCATAACCCATCACCAACAACTAAATAATATACATTTCTAAGGTACTTCCAAAAATGATGCAGTCTCTTAATCCACCAAGTTCTCGTCCCCCTCGTTCTCGTCTACGCGATCGCCGTTCTTCTCGACAAAAGATACAGATCAATATGACAAGGATGTACTTGAGAGCAATCAAAAATGCATTTCTCAAGTTAAATCCCGGATATTTAATTTCTAATCCTGTATTGTTTTTAATTTGGTTGGGTACAATTGTTTCTTTGGTATTGACTTTTGTACCTAATATATTTGGTTTGGTAATTACTAAAAATCCTCGTTTGTTTCACGGTTCCATAACTGGAGCCATGTTTTTACTACTTTGGATGAGTAATTTTGCCCCAGCTTTGGCAGAAAGTCGTGGAAAATCCCAAGCTAATGCTTTACGTGCCACTAAGAAAGAAACTATTACTAAAAAACTTTTTCCAGACGGTGCGATCGCAGAAGTTTCATCTAATACTTTGCTACCAGGAGATACGATTTATGTGGTTGCTGGGGATCTAATTCCTGTTGATGGTGAAGTGACTATGGGAGTCGCGAGCGTTGATGAGTCTGATATTACAGGAGAATCAGCACCAGTATTAAAAGAATCCGGTTCAGACGTTGCAAGTTCTGTAACTGGGGGGACTCGAATTATCTCAGATGAATTGATTATTCGGGTAACAGCTCAACCCAATAAAGGTTTTCTAGACCGAATGATTGCTTTAGTTGAAGGTAAAGCTAGAAAGAAAACTTCATTAGAAGTAACTTTAAATTTGTTAATTAACTTGCAAGGGTTTTTAATTATACTAGTAATTATTTCCATAGCCGCGATCGCTAATTTTTTGGGTAGTCCAATTAGTGCTTCGGTATTTGTAGGTATATTAGCAGCTTTACTTCCTACTACAATTAATGGATTACTCACTACCATTAGTATTGCTGGAGTTGATAAAGCTGCACAGTCTAATGTTATTGCCACATCAGTCCGAACTATTGAAAATTGTAGTAATATCGATATCTTATTTTTAGATAAAACTGGCACCATTACCCTCGGTAATCGTTTAGCAGAATCATTTTATCCCCTCAACAATCGTTCCCTAGAAGAACTAGCATATGTTTCTTTAGCTGCGAGTATATTTGATGACACTCCCGAAGGAAAATCCATTGTTAGGTTAGCAGAAAGATTAGGAGCCAGGATTGATTTTGACCGTAATTTTGTTGAAGGTGTACCCTTTTGTGCCAATTCTCGCATGAGTGGGACTAATTTACCTAGCGGTCGGATGTTACGCAAAGGTTCAGTTGCTGCCATTATTGAATTTATCCGTCAGATGGGAGGAGAAGAGTCTCCAGAAATACAAGCAATTTATGAAAGAGTTGCAACTGCTGGGGGTACTCCCTTAGCGGTTGCAGTAGATAGTGAAATTTTCGGAATTATTTATCTCAAAGACATCATTAAACCCGGGATACGCGATCGCTTTTATCAGTTACGACGGATGGGAATACAGACAACAATGCTCACAGGAGATAACAGCATCACAGCAGCAGCGATCGCTAAAGAAGCGGGAGTCGATAACTTTATTGCTGATGCAACTCCTGAAGGTAAAATCGATGTGATTCGTCGCACTCAAGCAGAAGGTAAAATCGTAGCCATGACAGGAGACGGCACTAACGATGCTTCAGCATTAAAACAAGCAAATATCGGTATTGCGATGAATACGGGTACTCAAGCAGCTAGAGAAGCAGCTAACATCATTGATTTAGATTCAGACCCCACAAAATTGATTGATATTATCAACATTAGTCAACAATTATTTATGACTCGTGGAGCCTTAGCTATATTTTCATTAACCAATGATGTTGCTAAATACTTTGCTATCTTACCCCTAATAGTGGCTTCAGCCCAAATCAAAATTTTGAATATCATGAACCTGACTAGTACCAAATCAGCAGTACTATCATCCCTTATTTACAGTGCCCTAATTATTCCCGCACTCATTCCCTTTGCGATCGCTGGATTAAAGTCCAGAACTGAAAAATCTAATCAGCTTCTATCACTAAATATTCTCATTTTCGGCGTGAGTGGAATAGTCATACCGTTTTTTGCAATTAAACTCATCGATCTGGTTCTTACCACTATCGGTTTGTCATAAAGAGCTAGAACACTAAAAGTAAAAAGCTAAAAGCTATAAATACAACTCATTACCACTTTATAAGTCTATAAATGATACAAGATATTTTAAAAGCAATTCGCGTAATTTTAATGCTATGGATAATTACAGCAGTAATATATCCACTTTTTATACTTCTCATTGGTCAAAGTTTTTTCCCTTTTCAAGCCAATGGTAGTATGCAAAAATATGTAGAAGGTAATGAATTTATAGGTTCTACCTTAATTGGTCAAAGGTTTATTTCAGATGGATATTTTCAAGGTCGTCCCAGTCAAGTTATATACAGTATAGGAAAAAAAGCTAAACCTACTGGTATCTCTGGAGCCACCAACTTAGCACCTGATGATTCAGCTTTACTAGAACGGATTAAAGAAGATGTCGCTTCCTTAGCAGATGAAAATATTCCCCCATTAGCTGATTTAATTTACACCTCCGCTTCCGGTTTAGACCCCCATATCTCTGTAACAGCTGCCAAGAAACAAATAGAAAGAGTTGCTCGCGCTCGTGATTTGGAACCAGGTGAAGAACAAGATTTAGAAAAGTTAATTACACAACATACAGACAACAGATTTATAGGTATTTTTGGTGAACCAGGAGTAAATTTACTCAAGTTAAACTACAAACTTGATATTAAGGAATTGATAACTGGTAATTGATAACTGGTAATTGCTCCCGTAAGTGGGTTGAATTAAATGTAGCATGGGTAAGCGTAGCGTAACCCATGCTGTCAAAGAGTTTCATGCTTGATAAAATAAATCATATATTATAAATAATTACGCCTTCCTACTTAATTGGTAATTGGTAATAGAAACTTTATGACTCGTGTAATTGGTTTGATGAGTGGTACTTCAGTAGATGGTATAGACGCTGCTTTAGTAGATATAGATGGTGAAGACTTAGATATAAATGTCGAGTTAATTGCAGGTATTACATATCCTTACCCACCTGAACTAAGGGAAAAAATACTAGCCGTGTGTTGTGGAGCTAGTATTTCTATGGCAGAATTCGCAGAGTTGGATAATGCGATCGCTTTTGCTTTTGCTCAAGCAGCACAGAGCATTCAGAGTCATCATCAGCCTGCTATTCTAATTGGTTCTCACGGTCAAACTGTATACCATCAACCCCCTCAAACCCAAATCTTAAATCAAGAGATAAATATTAATAATAATAATCAAAATCAAAATCAAAATCAAAATCAAAATCACAATAACTTTTCCACCGGTTACAGCCTGCAATTAGGACGTGGAGCAATAATAGCTAACATCACCGGTCTGACAACAATTAATAATTTTCGCGTAGCCGATATCGCAGCTGGAGGACATGGAGCCCCTCTTGTACCCCGTCCTGATGCGGCTTTACTCAGCCACCCGGAGCTAGGCAGTTGTATTCAAAATATTGGCGGTATTGGTAATGTTACTTATATACCAGCCCGTCGCAGGAACTGGTTAGAAAAAATTTGCGGTTGGGATACAGGACCAGGAAACAGTCTTTTAGACTTAGCTGTAGAACATTTGACATCGGGTGAAAAAAAATATGACAATGCAGGTGAATGGGCTGCTAGTGGTAGTCCATGTCATCAACTAGTAAAGCATTGGTTAGAGCACGAATATTTTCAATTATCACCACCAAAGTCCACCGGTAGAGAATTATTTGGAACTCAATACTTACAGAATTGTTTGCAAGATGCTCAAGAATACCAACTATCTTCCGCAGACTTTTTAGCAACACTCACAGAACTTACTGCTGCATCCATTGTTCATAGCTATCGTAACTTTTTACCGCAAATGCCCGAACGTGTATTAATATGCGGAGGTGGAACTCGCAATATTTATCTCAAGAATCGCCTACAAACTCTCCTTGACCCAATACCAGTAATCACCACAGATGAAGTAGGTTTAAACTCCGACTTTAAAGAAGCGATCGCATTTGCAATTTTAGCTTATTGGCGTTACTCAGAAAACCCAGGAAACCTCCCCGCAGCCACAGGTGCATCACAAGAAGTACTCCTCGGAGAAATTCATGTACCGAAATTACAAGGGGTACTATCCATAGCGTAGGTTGGGTTAGCAGAGCGTAACCCAACATTATCAACCAATTTTCCATAACCTAGGTTGGGTTAGCAGAGCGTAACCCAACATTTTCAACCAATTTTCCATAACCTAGGTTGGGTTAGCAGAGCGTAACCCAACATTATCAACTAATTTCCCATAACCTAGGTTGGGTTAGCAGAGCGTAACCCAACATTTTCAACTAATTTTCCATAACCTAGGTTGGGTTAGCAGAGCGTAACCCAACATTATCAACCAATTTTCCATAACCTAGGTTGAGTTAGCAGAGCGTAACCCAACATTTTCAAAATGAATTTACCCTGTCCTAATGGACACACGGAAGCGAACACTAAGCATCTTGACCGTGTGCCCGACTGCATACAAATCCGCGTATTGCGCTAATTGGGCAGCTGGGACATCTCTACTAGTCGTATAACCGCAATCTAAATTTGGGTAACAAAATTACAAGCTATACTATACTGTATTTGAATTAACTATTTAAGGCTTTCATATTTGATAAGGATTAGCGTCACATTCCAAATAAAAGCTAAAAGTAATTAAGGGGCTAATCTAAATCGTTTTAACTAATTTAAGGGAAATTTCTGAGGTGGCACATACTTTTTTACTACAGCCAGGTCGTTGGACATTACAAGGAAATTGGTTAGAACGAGATGGAAAACCCCTTAACGTTAAAGGCAAAACTATAGTTGCTTGGAACCGCGATGATTGGTTTACCATGGTAACTAAGTTAATATTTCCCGGCAGCGATCGCCCAGAGATTGCATTGCAATATAAAGGACGTTTGGATCAGGGAGAACGTCAGTATACTTTTTTACTCAATCATAGTAGCTTTGGATCGGTTGAAGGTGAGGGTTGGATTGGTCTTGATAGCATTGTGCAGCAGTATTGGGTGTTAGGAAATAAGCAGCGCTATAGTGGGTTTGAAACTTTACACCGTCTCAATCAGGATAGTTATTACGTTAGTAGTGGAACTATGTCTGGACATTTTTTGACTAGTACTATGGAAGCAAATTTGGAACGTCAGTCTAGCTAAGAGACAAGTTTAATTAGTTTGATTATTTTTTAATCTTACAAAGACCTCAACCTCTGAAGTATCTTTATTAGGACTATTAGCAGTAATACCAATGTCTCGTATAGAGTTAACTAACGCCTGAAATTTTGGTGATAAAGAAGGAGATGATGGAGATAAAACCGATAAAAATGAGGTCAAGCTATTAACAATATTAGAAGAATTATCAACATCTATATATGTGTAAATATTTTTAGACTGAGGTAAAGCATTAGTAATAGTTTGAAACTGACGATTTTCCCCTAAGCTTTCATTTTGTGGTTCTGCGATCGCCCGAGTTACGGTATCTCCTAAAGCCAAGAATGCGGTATTATCATCAAGCCATCCATGACTGACAAGAGCGGATCTTCCTAGAACTTGCCATCTCGTTACATCTTTGCCACCTATTTGCACATTCTTAATACTAACTGGAACCTTAATTAGACGGGGTAACTCTTGTTGTGCAATCTTATCTAGCTTTTGAAAAGCACTAGTTGCAGTAGCGCGATCGCTCGTTTGCACAATCAAAGCACCCCCCGCTCCAATTTGTCCCAACAAACCTTTTTTCGCAGGAACAGCAGCAAATGCAAACTCTCCATTCATCCATCCAAAAACATCTTTATCTAAATCAACATCAAGTTGATTTTTTATCTGGAGACGAGCTTGCTGAATAGATTGATTTAAATTAGGGTCATATTCTCTAGACTGCTGTTGAAAAATTGACCACCAATTATTGATATTATTACCGTTAAGTAAAGCAATAGTATTAGATGGCAATTTTTTCGCAATATTACCATTACTATTAGATGCAGCAATTCGCTGTATTTCAGGGTCTAGATTGCTAATGGACTTGATCCGGATACCATTGTCTTCAACACCCAAACCCGCAACCAATGACTGAGTTTGTTTCAAAGGGACAGATACAGGAGCAGGTAAATTTTGTATACGAGTACTAGTTGCAGATAACTCCTCTAAACTTCCTTTGGGTATATAAACTTGTGCCAAAGTATTTGGTAAATTTAAACTTTTACTAAAAAGTTCAATTGTACCCGGTTTACTAGCAAAAGAAGGTGCCCCTTTAAAAGTATCAATAGCTTTTTCAACAGTTTGTTTTTCAGGTGCGATCGCTATGCGGTCATTTAAAATCGTGCTATAAGTAACTGAATTTTCAGCATCCCTAGCTTCAGTAATTTTTTCTCCTTTATAGTCAATTTCTCTAGTCTTTACCCCCTTTTCAGATTTAAGCTTATTAGCAAAGTCCAATGCTGCTAACTTATCTTTGATTCCCACTACCATCAGGAAATCAGCCTTTGATTTAGTTGAATTTGATTCAGTTGAATTTGATTGACTTAAAAACTTATCTTGGGTGCTACCTTGAATCCCATTCGGTGGAATTACAGCCACCATCACTCCCCCCACCCAAGAAATATTATTATCTCCAACAAAATCTTTTTTCCAACCCTCCAAACTTTGAGCTACAGTTTTTTGTGCTTCCGGGGTTCCAAACTGCCGTAACTTTTCCCATACTTGACTTTCCGTAGAAACATAAATTGCCATCGATGCTTCATTTGGAACCAATTTAGCACTACTCAAAGCATCAGAAATATTACCAGATACCCCCCCCTTAAAAAAGAGATAAGCAGCAACCCCACCTGCAACCACCAAAGCAGTACCAGTAACAGGAATTAAAAACCTTGTTTTCTTGTCCGGCATTTATACTATTTCCATGGATAACTAATTTATCTAAAGCAGAACTTACCCATTAGGGCAATTTAATCATAAGTCCTACATAGAATAAGATAAGTCCTACCCCCCAATTGTTTCTATAACGGTTTTTAAAAAACCCTAACGACGTTTACTCAACTACGAGTAGCTGAAATAACACAAATACCTTGAAACATACCAAAATCAAACAACACTACAGTGAGGATTTCAGCTTATCCCAAATAATTTGACTTTAGTTGGTTGCGAAACCGCTCCATTGCAGGAAACATCAGTGATGCTAGAATCCCCTACGTTCTACCCATGGGGAGTGTGAAAAATAACTATTTATGAATAGAACAAACTGATTTATTTCTGTGAGAAGTTGGTGTAACCCCCCGTGCTTTCGCAACCAGGTAAATATTACCATCAGTATTCTTGATAATTCCTTGCGCCTCAACAATTCTTTCTACCTTACTTTTTTCCACGTTTCCTTCCTTCTTTACTCTTGTCCCACTCATATCATCCACATCATCATCCAAAGTCGCTAATCGACTCAAATTTGCTTTAGGAGCAAGTGGTTTTAGAGGACTTGGTGATAAACTACCCCGTCCTGTTACAGTAAATGTACCGATATTACGTGCATCTCTGGCAGTCTTAGGACAAACTTGACCAATTTGACTGCTTTTATCTTCAAATTGTGCTGGTAGTTCAATAATTCCTTGAGTGGGTTCAACATCGGGTTGCTCGATTTGAGTATTTCCACTTAAATTAGGATTTGCCCCTGTCGCGGTAATATCACTTTCTAAAGTCGGTACATTGCGGGGTTGAATACCAAAAATACCTTGAGTGTCGATTTTGACGCGACCACCACGAAAGTCTGTAGAGTTGGCGTTGATGTCACTATTTTCCAATCCAGCAATTACATCTGAATTGATATTAATATTACCACCAATAACATTTTCTCCAGTTGCGTTGGTGGTGATATTGCTATTACGACGAAGAACTAAGAAATTAGAGTTAAGGTTAATGGTTGCTTGTTCCTTATCTGCATTAGCGCTGCGGGTGTTAGCATTAAGAGAGACTTGGTTATCTAAACGAATAGATTTAGCATCAATATTGAGAATACCTGCGTTTCCTGTACCAAGACTTCTGACAAATACTCCCGCTCCATTTTTTAAGGAAAACTCTTGGGTGTTAATTCTCAACTCTCCTGCGTCTCCGGTTGAGTTGACACTTGATGAAGAACCTAAACCGCTAGGAGTTTTATCAGCAGACTGACCAATTATTTCAATACTTTTGGAAGTATTTATATTCAAAGTTCCACCCTGACCCGATCCAAAGGTAGAACCGCTTATTTGCGCTCCATCTTGTAATAGTATGTCGTTAGTATCAATTATGACATTACCCGCATTCCCTTGTGCGAAAGTAGAAGCATCTATAAATCCCCGATCTTTTATAGAAAGTAATCCTGTAGAAACTTTGATATCTCCTCCCTCTCCGATAGCATTAGATTCTGCCGTCGTGCTAATTTGGCTAGAAACAGTTATATTCCTATTATTAAAGGCACCAGGTCCTTTACCTTCAAGCACAACAGAATCACGAGCTTCTATTTCTATATTCCCTGCATTTCCTTCATTTTCTGTATCAGCAAGAAGTGATGAGCCATTTTTTAGTGTCAAAGACCCTGTTTTGATTTTGATATTACCACCATCACCAATACCTTCTTGGTCACTTACCTCACTAATAATAATGGAGTTTAATAAATCAACTTTTTCTTGAGCATTGATAATAATATTTTCTGCATTTCCTTCTCCTTGCGTCACACTACTTATTTGACTTCTATTATTTAAGAGAAGAAAATTTGTATTGATATCAATTCCACCTGTATTACCCTTACCTCCATTCTCAATGGTGCTAAAAATACCGCTAGGAAAACCTAGATTATCTTCTCCTTCTAATGTGACGCGATCGCGTGCTGAAATATTTATTTTTTCTGAACTTCCTTCTCCAAAAATATTGGCTCGGATTTGAGCGCCATTTGTGATAGAAAGGGAACCTGTAATAATATTTATTCCTCCTGTATTACCAATAGCATTGAAATTTACATTATTAAAAATAGAACTATCAGCAGCCCCATCATTTAATGAAACAGAATCGTTTGCAGTAATATTGACACTACCGGCACTACCATTTCCAAAATTACCACCACCTATTACAGCACCATTGCGAATATCTAAATTTCCAGTTTCTAGAAATATATCCCCTGCTGTCCCTTTTCCATTTTGCCCTAACTGAGCAAATAAACCACCAAAATTTCCATTATTACCTCCATTTAATTCTACTGTTTCAATAACTTTAAAATTTAGATTTCCTGTATTACCCTCACCAAAATTCAAAGCTCCAACTTGTGCACTATTATTCACATTTAAGCGTCGAGCATTTATATTCACGTTTCCTGTATTTCCCACTGCTCCAGAACTCAGTACATTTAGAACTAAACTATTATCAATATCCACTACTCCCTTAGCATCTAGTGTAATATCACCAGCTTGAGTATCAGCCGAACCAAAATTACTGAAAATACCAGCATTTATAGAGCTATTGTCGATATTAAGATCTTTCCCAGTAATAGTAATATTTCCACTCTCCACACCTGTTACGATTAATCCGGAGTTATTACTAAGGGAAATATTTCCTCTTCCTAATTCCTTAGGAAATTGCAAACTGAAGTTATTATTAGAATCATTATTAGAATTATTATCAAAACTATTATCATTTTGATTTAAGCTAATAATTCCATTTTCTTTTACTGCACCAATATGAATATTTCCACCTAAAGCAAATAACCCGCCATTGTCGATACCTACATCACCACCAACTAAAGCCAGACTCCTAGCAGCAGAAACTGATAAAATACCATTATTCTGAATTCCTGCATTCTGATTAATCTGATTAAAAAACAATGCATTCGGATTCACCGTCAACAATGGTGTTGCTTCCGGATTTGTCGCACTAAATAAACCCTGCTCCCCAAACTGTACCCCATTCGCTGTCGTTCCTACAAAGGAACCCCCTAGGTCCAACCGTGCATTATCTCCAAATAAAATCCCTGATGGATTAATCAAAAATAAATTTGCATTTCCGTCAACTCCCAAAGTCCCCAAAATATTTGACTTATTTCCACCAGTTACCCGGGTTAAAATATTTTTTACTCCTGATGGATTGGCAAAATAAACTCTTTGCTGATTCTCAATATTAAACTGACTAAAACTTTGAAAAAGATTACTTCCTCTTTGCGCTCCACCATCAATTCTATCGGCATTTTCACCATTAATTAACACATTTGGTGTGACACGAGATGCTTCTGTACCAAGGGTGTTATCTGGTGTAATTTGTGCTTCTACTGGAGTAGCATAAAACACTATACTACTGAATAATACAAGCTTTTGCTGCCAATTTAATTGGATATTCATTATTTTTTGTCTATGAATATGATAAATAATTTTATTGAAGTGAAATTAAATAAAAAAATAGACTGTGTTTTATTTATGACATACCCTCAAGAGGCATCTACGAAGCAATCGTATCCGGAAATAACCTATTTACATCCTGATTTTAGCACCTTACTTTTTCAAATTCTTTCCAATATTCATAAACTCTTCTAAGCTACAAAACCCGAATTTCTGACAAAATCTAAAAAAGAGCAGTGAATAAAAAAATACTTAAATTAATATTCATAAACTCTTCTAAGCTACAAAAACTGTTACATTTTAGGTTTATGTCGTTATTGTTGAGGTGTATCTAACTACCTAGTCCTAGATGGTAGGCACTTCATATCTCTTCCAAGTTGAAATCAGATAGTTCAGAACAATAAGGTTAATAAGCATCGATGTTGCAGTCTTATTTTGATACAGAAAACAGCCGTCACAATTCTTTTGAGTTACCAGGTGCAAGACCCCACTACAACCCAGATAAACCTGGACAAGTGGAGCATATTTTTCTCGATTTAAGCTTAGATATACCTAAGAATAGTTATACAGGTGTGTGCAAAATTACGCTCAATCCGATTCGTCAGGGGATTGATAATTTGCAACTAGATGCTGTCAATCTGAATATTGAACGGGTAGAGGTAAATGAAACCTCCCAGTCTTTTGATTATGATGGCGAAGAGTTACATATTAAACTAGATACACCTACTGAAGTCGCTCAAAAACTGGTAATAGCGATCGCATATTCTGTAGAAAATCCTCAAAGGGGTATTTATTTTATTCAACCAAGTAAGCATTATCCTCATAAACCTACTCAGGTATGGACTCAGGGTGAAGATGAAGATTCTCGCTTCTGGTTTCCCTGTTTTGACTATCCAGGACAGCTTTCCACTTCCGAGATTCGCGTCCGGGTTCCGAAACCTATGATAGCTGTTTCTAATGGGGAATTGATAGAAACCCAAGAGGAGGGGGATGATAAGATTTATCATTGGTCCCAAAAAGAAGTTCATCCGACTTATTTGATGACTTTAGCTGTGGGTGACTTTGCCGAAATTCGGGATGAGTGGAAGGGTAAACCTGTTGTTTATTACGTTGAGAAAAGACGTAAGGAAGATGCTAAACGCAGTATGGGAAAAACTCCCCAAATGATGGAGTTTTTGAGCGAAAAATACGGTTATACTTATGCTTATCCTAAATATGCTCAAGTCTGCGTTGATGATTTTATCTTTGGTGGAATGGAAAATACTTCCACTACTTTATTAACTGACAGGTGTTTGTTAGATAAAAGAGCTGCTGCTGATAATCGCAACACTGAAAGTTTAGTAGTTCACGAACTTGCCCATCAATGGTTTGGTGACTTGGTGGTAATTAAGCATTGGTCTCATGCTTGGATTAAAGAAGGAATGGCAAGTTATTCTGAGGTAATGTGGACTCAAAGGGAATATGGAGACCAAGAAGCTGCATATTATCGTTTAAAGGAAGCAAGAAGTTACTTAGCTGAAGATAGCGGTCGCTATCGTCGTCCAATGGTAACTCATGTTTACCGGGAAGCAATTGAGCTTTATGACCGTCATATTTATGAAAAAGGGTCTTGTGTTTATCACATGATTCGCACAGAACTAGGTGAGGATTTATTCTGGGAAGCAATTCAAACTTTTGTTCGGGACAATGCTCACAAAACTGTAGAAACTATTGATTTATTAAGGGCAATTGAAAAGGCTACTGGACGTAATTTAGCATTTTTATTTGACCAATATGTTTACCGGGGAGGTCATCCGGATTTTAAAGTTTCTTACAGTTGGGATGGAGACAGTAATTTAGCAAAAATTACTATAACTCAAACCCAAGTTAAATCTGAAAATAAAGATAGCAGCAAAGATTTATTTGACCTGAAAATTCCGATTGGTTTTGGATACAAGCAAGAAGATAAAGATAAAGATAGACATAAAACTGCAACTCTGAAAACTTACACTCTCAGAACAAAAGAAGCAGAACAAAGCTTTTATTTTCCTTTAGAAGTAAAACCGGATTTTATCAGCTTTGATGTCAACAATAATTTTCTCAAAACTGTGTCTTTAGAATATCCAGTACCGGAGTTAAAAGCACAGCTAGAATTTGACCCAGACCCTATCTCTCGGATTCATGCTGCTAAAGCTTTAGCCAAAAAAGGTGGACTAGTGGCTTTAAAAGCCCTAGCTATGGCTTTAGAACATGATAGCTTCTGGGGGGTAAAAGTCGAAGTTGCCAAACAGATAGCAGAAATCAAATTAGACCAGACCTTCGATGCTTTAACTATTGGTTTGAAAGATAATAATCCTTTTGTCCGTCGTGCTGTTGTAGAAACATTAGCAGAAATTAAAACTAATACTAGTTACAAAACCCTCAAAGAAGTAATTAACAAAGGAGATGATAGTTACTATGTAGAAGCTGCTGCAAATCGTTCCATCGGTGCGATCGCAGCTCATCTTTCCACCCAGGATAAGTCCAAAGAAGAAAAGGTCATCAAGCTATTAAAAAATGTTTTGCAAGACAAAGCAGGATGGAACGAAGTCGTCAGAGGTGGTGCTATTGGTGGTTTAGCGGAACTCAAAACCAGCGCAGCCGCATTAAATTTATTATTGGAATATACTAAACTTGGTGTCCCCCAAGCCCTACGTTTAGGGGCAATTCGGGCATTAGGAAAAATCTCCGTCGGTCAAACTCCAGCCAACTTAGAAGTAATATTAGAACAGCTCAATGAACTTTCTAAAGAAAGCTTCTTTTTGACCCAGATAGCAGTCTCCACCGCACTAGGGCAGATGGAAACACCAAAAGCCATGGGTATCTTGCGATCGCTTTCTGAACAGTCCCCGGATGGAAGAGTGCGTCGCTATGCAGAAGAACAAATTAATAAGGTTCAAAAGCATATTGGTGCAGATAAAGCAGTACGTCAGATCAGGGAAGAATTAGACCTACTAAAAAAGGAAAATAAAGAACTTAGAAGTCGTTTAGAAACTTTGGAAGCAAAGTCTCACTAGATTCATACTAGTACAGTACGGCGGTAGTAAGACTATCATTTTCCTTGCTCCTTGCTCCTTGCTCTTTGCCCTTTTCCCAAGATTATAAAAAGAAGGTTTACTTACACCGCATTGTAATAGGCTGTTGACTTTGTTATAATTTCTGTATTTTATTTCATGCAATTTTAGTGTATTTTCTGTTTCCCAGTCTCTGGCTGGGAACACATTATCTTCTGGCTCTGTCTCTTAATAGAACATGGAGGCTCTGACTCTAACCCTATATTCCGATGCCGGAGACAAGGAAGAAGTTGTGCAAAAATATTGTATGAAATTTTATCTCCCAAAAACCTACAAAATTTACAGCCTAGATTCGTACTCCTTTCTGATCTCTGTTGAGAGAAATAAATGTCAAGTTTCAAGAAACACTTTCGAGCATAAGCTGTAGACAGAGTGTTTCTTGAAAGCAACTAACAAGACTTAGGCAAAAAACAACGATAAAATAATTCCAAATGCGATCGCGGCAAGTATTTTACATCAATTTACTTGTTTTCTTGATATATCTAGGTTTCAAGGATTTTTAGCCTGTTGACGTTTTCCCCATTACCCCTATTTTTCATCACGAGTGTATAAGTTCTACTTAATAAGAGTTGTGTCTTTATTTTATTTGTATAAAGTTCTAAGTTAGGATAAAGGTGTTAAAAAATATTT
>JBCCDM010000103.1:0-16361 GCA_039030795.1 Cyanobacteria bacterium P01_A01_bin.84 | reverse complement strand
GATCCGTTTCATGATTTAAACCAACGTGTTCAGTCACCCGAAAGACAGCGGTCGCTTGCAGGTTTATACCGCGCTATATGTGAATATCTCGATGCGTGTGATATCGGATTTGATGAAGACGGAAAAGAGGTGGCGCTTACGGAATTTACAGGACAGCAGTTGCCTCATCTGTATCAGTGGGATGATGACGGGCAGAACTTAGAAAAAGTTTTACTTATAGAATTATCGAAAATTGTTAAAAAAAATTTTAAATATGACAGATTGTCATATTTGGTTCCAATTTTATTTACAATAGTGAAAGAAATTAAAAATGAATGTTTAGGAGAAAGACATGAGAATGATTGCGGCTAGTCTGCGACGCTTTAGCTTGGTAATGGTAAGCGTGTTTTTCGTTATTACCAGCTTGATTATTTTTGCTCCCACTGCTGCTGCTGCAACCTACGAAGTTAAGTTAGGGGCAGATAATGGTATGTTGGCATTTCAACCTAAACAACTGACAGTTAGCCCTGGTGACACTATTAAGTGGGTTAATAATAAAGTACCTCCACACAATGTTGTGTTTCAACCCGGTAGTGATTTAACCGCAATATCTCATAAGCAATTGCTAATGAGTCCTGGTCAAGATTTTGAAACTGTAATTCCTGCTGATACAGCTACTGGTGACTACACTTTCTATTGTGAACCTCATCGTGGTGCTGGAATGGTAGGAAAATTAACCGTTCAATAAGTCCAAGACCTGTTTAGCAAAGTTAAATTTTTTCAATCATCATAAGCCCTACTAAAAATTTGGTAAGGTTATACACTTCAATAGCGGTTATGAAATAATCTTTTTTCTATAAAAAACCTTTTAGGGTGAGAAAGAAGGTTATTTCGTAACCATTGTTCAATTAAAATACTTAAATTAAAAAATCAAAATCAGACATTGCTCTCAACAAGCTGTAAAAATGATTACATGATTTGTTAAATAACCTAGACCTGTTTCCCAGTCTTAGCAATGCTAAGACTGGGAGATATTTTTTAATATTAACTCTTAGCTCTTGAATTTTGAATTGTGAATTTTGAACTTTGAACTTTGAATTTATTTATGTTGAATACCTTCATAAACCCGAACGTATTCTTCACCAGGTTGATTCCAAGAGTAATCGTACTCCATACCTTGTCTGGCTAACTTTTGAAAATCTTGACGGTCTTCATACCATAAGTCTATAGCACGACCCAAAGCTGACTCTAAAGCATTGCGATCGCTTTGATAGAATACGTAACCATTTCGTTCTTCCATGGAATGATGATGATCGTAATCCCGATCAAATACAGTATTAATCAGTCCGCCAACACCACGGACAACTGGTACAGTACCGTATCGTAAACCTATAACTTGAGTGAGTCCACAAGGTTCATAGTTACTAGGGATGACTATCATATCAGACCCAGCATAAATCAGATGAGCTAATTCTTCATTAAAACCTAGTTCTAAGTGAACATTTGGGTTATCATTCAAGAAATTCTTCTCATGCCAGAACCAAGAATTAATATTAGCCTCGGTTGCAGAACCTAATAATACAAACTGCGCTCCTCTACTTAAGGCATAATATATTGCATGATGAACCAGATGAACGCCTTTTTGACCATCTAAACGACCAATGTATGTAACTATTGGTTTATCTGTATCTTGTAGTAAAAGTCTTTCTCTTAAAGCTTTCTTATTCCAGACTTTATCTTCAAAGTTTTCTTTTGAGTAGTGGTAAGGAGTATAACGGTCTTTCTCAGGGTTCCACATATCATAGTCAATACCATTGAGAATTCCAGAAAACTTGTTTTGATAAACTTCCAGAGTATGACCTAATCCATAACCAATTTCTGAATGACGTGCTTCCCAAGCATGGTGAGGTGAAACAGTGTTTACATAGTTGGAATAAACAATACCTGCTTTCATTAAGTTAATTGCAAAGGGATTAAAATTATCTCTTAAACGGTCGTACTGAAAATAATAAGCGTGATTATTTAATCCTGTAGCAGAAAGAACTTCACCACCTGTAGCACCTTGATGCTTAAAGTTATGAATGCTATAGCATACCCTTTGGTTTGCCATACCATGATATTTATAAATTTCAAACAATAAAACTGGAACTAAACCAGTTTGCCAATCATGACAATGAATAATATCAGGACGCTTATTACTCTGATGTAAAAATTCTAAAGCAGCCTTACTAAAGAAAGCAAAGCGCATTTGGTCATCCCACTCACCATAGTATACGCCTCGATGGAAAAAGCGATCGCCTGAGTGAGGCTCGATAAAGAAACAAACTCTTCCGTGTACCCAACCACAATATACACTCGTATGGATCGCTCCCCCATACCAAGGTACCCATAAATCCCGGTAAGCTTCATGTAAACCCCAAATATGGTCATACCTCATACAATCGTACTTAGGCAGAATCAGTTCTACGCAATGACCTCGAATCTCTAACTCCCTGCTTAGACCATAGACAACATCGCCTAAACCCCCAGCTTTAATCACGGGAGCGCATTCAGAAGCAATCTGTACGATGTACATTTTTTCCCCTCTCTTTATAAAAATTTATATTTTTATATCTATTTATATTCTTATTTATTGTTATTTATGTAAATCACGCAGGAAAATAAATTTTAAGTGTATTAAGTATAAAAAATATTAATCACTTTGGGTGGTAATATATTTGCGATCTAGAATAAATATGAATATTGAATTTTGTTTATTAACCCTAAATGCCGATTATAACTGGATAATAGAGTATTTAAATCTGTGCTAGTAACATGGGTAAACCTATAGTTTTATTCAAATACTCATTCATATTTATCAAGATTAATAAGTAATAAAAATATCAATCATAGGAAAATTAATAAAAGTAATGAGTAGTTTAATATTGTCATATTAGATAAAGTTTCAGTTGGTTTCAGTAGAGTCCCGTAATATCGCGTCTATCATGTAGAAGGTAAATTAACCCTCGCGATTCGTACAGTTTCATACAATTTTATATAAGATTGTACGCTCAAGAGTAAGTATAAAGGGGAACTTTATGATTGCAACAGCGCCATCCTCTAATCTACCTATTTCTAGGTCAGGTCTACCCAATATTTGTGGTTCGGAGGCTCAAATCACTTCAGTTGTTCAACACAATAAGTCAGTATTTTTACCAAAAACTAATCTTGATTTAGCCAATATTAATGCTGGGTTTGCTTGTGCGCTACATATGCATCAACCTACTATTCCAGCAGGTACGAACGGCGAACTTATTAGCAATCTGCAACATATGTTTGAGCATCCCGACCAAGGGGATAATCATAATGCTGGAACTTTTGCTTGGTGTTACAGCCGTATGGGTGATTGGATACCCGAGTTAGTCAGTAATGGTTGCAACCCCCGGATTATGCTGGACTATTCCGGTAGTCTGCTTTGGGGACTACTACAAATGGGTCGAGAAGATGTCACCAACAATCTCAAACGTATTGCTTGTGAAGAGAAATATCAGCCCTATGTAGAATGGCTGGGTACAATGTGGTCTCATGCAGTAGTTCCTTCTACCCCGATTCCCGATATCAAATTACAAATTCAAGCTTGGCAACATTATTTTGCAGCCATCTTTGGTTACGATGCATTAAAACGAGTCAAAGGCTTTTCACCACCAGAAATGCATTTGCCGAATCATCCTGATACCTTATATGAATATATCAAAGCGTTGAAAGAATGCGGGTATAAATGGTTAATGGTGCAAGAACATTCGGTGGAACGCTTGGATGGTTCGAGTTTGCATCACGAAGATAAGTACATACCCAACACTTTAGTAGCTCGTAACTCTCAAGGAGAAACTGTAAGTATTACAGCACTAATTAAGACCCAGGGTTCTGACACCAAGTTAGTTGCACAAATGCAGCCTTTTCATGAAGCGAAGGGGATGGGTAAACAGCAAGTTGGTAATATTAGCGTTCCTAGCTGTGTAACTCAAATAGCTGATGGTGAGAATGGTGGGGTAATGATGAACGAATTTGCCCGGGATTTTCAACCTGTTTGGTATGAAATTAAGGGTAATAACTCAGGTGTAGTTGGTTTCAATGGTACTGAATATATTGAATTATTAGAAGCAGCAGGAGTCAACCCAGACAACTACCCTGTGTGTCAAGCAGTACAGCAACACAAAATTTGGTTGCGAGTAGATCCAGATAAAGCAACATCAGAAGCAGTTGAAAAAGCAATTCAAGACTTAAAGGAAAACGACCATCAGTTCCATATGGATGGTGCATCTTGGACAGATGATTTGAGTTGGATAAAGGGTTATGAAAACGTTTTAGAACCCATGAATCAACTCAGCGCAATGTTTCACCAGAAATATGATTCTTTGGTACAACAAGATGCTTCAGTTACCCAAAGTAAAGATTATCAAGAAGCCTTACTTTATGTCATGCTAGTGGAAACCAGTTGTTTCCGTTACTGGGGACAAGGAACCTGGACAGATTATGCACGAGAGTTATACCGTCGCGGAGAAACTGTTATTAAAGGTTAAAAAATAATAGAATTTTTAGAGACGTAGCATTGCTGCGTCTCTTACTGATACTTACGGAATTATTACAACACATCGTTACTTAATAATTCTTTAAACACTTAGATATGCAGAAATTTCACCAGAAAAGCTGACAAATCCTGGAGGGAGTCAAGTGTAATAACACACGATCAGGACTGACGCAACGAAGATTTGTCCGAAGCGACGGTCACTACGTGTAGGGTTAGCAATCCCATAAACTTTGCGATTACGTTACTTTTGCGTAAGTCCTAATTATGTCAGAAGTAGGTTTTTTTATTACCATTAAAAATTTTGAAGAATAGTGAATTTAGGTTTTGATAGATAATAACGGGACTTTGATATTTTTGGAGCTAAAAATCACCTCAAATCCAATTGGGGTAAGGAAAAAACGTAAAAATGCCTGAAACCTAGATATATCAATAAAATAGGTAAGTCGATGTTAAAAACTTGCCACATAAGCTCTCGAAGTTATTTTTGACATATTTTTTTCCTAAGTCCCGATAATACCTAAGTCAATAACTTGACATAAACCTTTACACACTCTGATGACAACACACGTTAATTCGCTTTGGCTTCCGTACGCACAAATGAAGACCGTTGTGCCCCCATATCGAGTAGTTCGAGGAGAGGGAGTCAAACTCTACTTAGATGATAGCAAGGTGCTCATTGACGGCATCTCTTCATGGTGGTGCGTTATTCATGGTTACAATCACCCTGTCCTCAATCAAGCAGTTCAGGAGCAGCTTGCAAAATTCGCTCATGTTATGCTTGGGGGTCTCGTTAATGATGCAGCTATTCATCTGGCTGAGACTTTAGTCAGGATTACCCCACCGAGACTCAATCACGTGTTCTTTGGTGACAGTGGCTCAGTGGGGGTAGAGGTTGCGTTAAAGATGGCAATTCAGTTCTGGCGCAACAAAGGGGTTCCCCAGAAGAGCCGTTTCGTAGCACTCCGTCGAGGGTATCACGGCGACACCACAGGGGCAATGTCGGTGAGTGACGATGATGAAGGAATGCACCGATTATTTAAAGGGGTCATACTCTCCCAGTATTTCGTTGATGCACCAGGCGGGGTTGACATAGAGTCCGAAGAATGCAAAGTATCACTTCATCAACTTGCCGAGCTTCTGAAATCGAACAACAGTCAGATTGCCGCCGTAATCCTCGAACCGATATTTCAAGGAGCTGGTGGCTTTCGCTTTTATCCCCCTGAATATTTATCCCACGCCCGAAGACTGTGTGATGAGCATGAGGTACTACTTATATTCGACGAGATAGCCACGGGTTTCGGACGAACAGGAGCCTTATTCGCAGCAGAGCTTGCCAATGTCACCCCAGATATCATGGTACTTAGTAAAGCCCTGACTGGGGGATACTTCGGACTATCAGCGACTATTGCTACAAGCCAAGTCTACGAGTCCTTTCTCAGTGACGATCCCGAACTTGCCTTTATGCATGGACCAACTTTCATGGGAAATGCAGTTGCCTGTGCTGTTGCGTCGGCAAGTATCAACCTTATCGAAACCGAAAACTACCTCGGTAAAGTCAAAGCTATTGAGCAAGTTCTCTTTGAAGAGATCCAGGGATTGGAGGGAGCATCGCTTTGCGACGCACGAGTACTTGGAGCCATAGGAGTCCTAGAATTTGAATCTCCGTCGAATCTTATGGGATTCAGGGAGTTTGCTCTAGATAGGGGAGTGTGGCTCCGTCCGTATAGCAAGTGGCTGTATACTATGCCCCCATACATCATTGATGAAGACGACTTACGACGAATTACCACAGTAATGAAGGAGTGGGTGTCATACCAAGGTAAACGCATCTAAAGTGTTGACATATACAGAAGTAGAAAACCAGCATTCTTGAGTTTTAGTTATCCCTCAATTTATTGAGGAGGATGTTAATTTCAAGAGTTTTATCAAACTTGTCATGTCAGATTATAAACAGCAAATAATCGATTTTTTTAATCAGAGAACCGCTTACGATCTAGAAGGAGATAAGCATCCTAGAGAAGCCAGACTTTTGTTAGAATCAGTTCCCATACAACCTGGACAAAAAATTCTTGATATCGCAACAGGTACCGGTTTAGTCGCAATTCCGGCGGCTAAAAAAGTAACTGAAATAGGTTCGGTGATTGGGATAGATATGTCACCAGGGATGCTGGCTCAAGCCAAAAGTAAAATTACAGTAGAAATCACAGCAGAGGGGTTACATAATATTGATTTAATTGAAGCAGATGTAGAATCAATTGATTTTGAACCGGAACAGTTTGATGTCATATTTTGTTGTTCTGCAATAACTTACATCTGCGATCTTCTAGGGATTTTGAATAAATTTCATTACTGGCTAAAAAAGGGGGGATATCTTGCTTTTACCACTCCCTATAAAACCGCTTGGATGGCAGAAATTAAAGTTAAACTATGTCAGGATTTATTTGGAATTGATTTACCTCACATAAACAAACCCCTATGGACTCCAGAAAAATGTCATCTTCTTTTAGAACAGTCTGGTTTTGAAGATGTTGTAATTGAAATCGATCCCTCTGGAAAATATCTTTATAGTAATAAGGTATCCCACAGATGGGATGGTCGAGATTTTTACCCTAGGGGCAATCCTTTAAAAGATTTATCCTCCGATGATAGAGAAAAATTGCAGGCTGAATATCGCAAAGCGATCGCACCCTCAGAAACAGAAAAAGGAATATGGTTAGATACAACTACTCTATATGTGAAAGCTAGGAGGTAATTATTTCCCATTACCAATTCCCAACTACCCATTCTCAATTACTAATTACCTATTCCCAATGCCTTTACCAACTGTAATTCTTCCTGGATATCTGGAAAATGCTAGTTCTTACTATCTGTTAGAGCAATCTTTACAAAACTTGGGTTTTCCTACCGTTACTGTACCAGTCAATATTGGTGATTGGATTGGAACTTTAGGTAAAAAAGGCGTTTCTCCTATTCTGAGGTTACTTTCTGAGACTGTAGAAAAAACAACAAGTACTCACGAAAGCTCCCAAGTTAACATTATTGGTCATTCTGCTGGGGGTTGGATAGCTCGTATTTATCTGGGGGATATTCCTTATCTGGAAGATTATTCATCTAATAAAACTCATCTACAGGTTTCGACTCTGGTAACTTTGGGAACACCACATATTAGTCAAGAACGTTGGACGAGAAAGAGCATAGATTTTGTTAATCTCCACTACCCCGGTGCTTTTCATCCCAACATAAATTATGTATGTATAGCAGGGAAAACTATTTTTGGGAAAAGACGGTGGGGTAAATGGTTTGCTTTTAGCAGTTACCAGCAAACTTGTGGAAATGGTAACACTTGGGGTGACGGAATTACTCCTGTATCAGCCGCTCATTTAAAAGGTGCCGAAAATCTAATCATTGAGGGTGCAACCCATTCTCCTAAGAGTCCCGATGATTGGTATGGTTCGCCCAAATACTTGAATGTGTGGGCTAAATTTTTACAATAGTAAACAAAATTTTCATCTTCAAAAATATTTTCGATACATAAAATATAGAACTTACCCATTGACATAAAAATAGAAATGGGAGTCATGCTTTCAGGACTTTTCGCAAAATTTTTAGATTCTTACTTTGTAAAATAAATTAATCAAAAGTGTTGTGCGAAAAGCATAAACAAGATATCTACTTTGATACATAACATTACTAGTTTGTGTAGTGCGTAAGTCTTATCAAAAGCTCAAAATGTTCTAAACATAACATTTTGAGCAAAATATCTTTATTCTTATTCCGACTTGATATAACTTATTTAGAACAATTATCTTAGACTTTCTTAATATTTCTTAGTTACAATCGTAATAAAAGTATACGTTAGCTGAAATTTATGGAGTCTTCAGTTATGGAGAAAGACAAAAAAAGCTTAGTATTGCGGAGAGTTGCGACTATATTGTCGGTAGTAATTTTGACTTTCAGTCTTATTGCTGCAGGTAGTGGAATTTTACTTTCTTTTTATTACGAACCGACAGCAGGTGGAGCTTATAACTCTTTAGAATGGATTACAAATCAGGTATCTTACGGATGGCTGATCCGTAAATCTCATAATGCTGCTGGGAATTTAGTAATTATTATGGCTCTAGTCCAAATTGTAGTCATGTTTTTAGGGAGACAATTCCGTAAAAGCTGGCTCAGTGCATGGATTAGCGGTATATTTCTCGTTTTACTTGCTATTGGTTTAGACTGGACCGCGATGATTCTAGATTGGACTCAAACAGGTTATTGGCGCTTTAACATAGAGTTAGGCACTATAGAGTCCATTCCTTTGATTGGCGCTCAGTTACGAGGTATTCTCACAGGTGGTGCAGTTAACTCCACTACCGTACAACACCTTTACACCATTCATAGCTACTTACTGAGCGTGGCAGCGATCGCTCTGGCTTTGATTCATTTATTTAGTTTATTGTGGCAAGAGAAACAAACTTTTGCTTCAGATAATTCTCATCAGCCTACAGATGCATCACTAGCAGAGAGTTGAGATGACTTTTTCAGGGGTAATTCTTCTGCTTCTGGTAATTTCTCTAATGAAAGACGGTTAGATTGATTACCTCCTGAAAGACGTTTGAGCAAGTCAGGACGGGGATCGTGTAATAAATAAATAATGCGATCGCCGATTTCCCATTGCTCGGAGGCAGGTACTATAGCTAAGCGTTGATTTCTTTCTATCAATAATGGTACTAACTCATTTGAATCTATAAATTCTTGGATGAGTTGCTTTTGAGAGCCAAACTCCGACTGATTTAGAGTTGTCTTAACCAGCTTTACTTGCCCCTCTTTTAGGTATTGGTTCCATTTTTTTATAGCTAAGTCGGAAACAAAAGCTTGATTAACCTTCTTACTATTACTATTAGCTTTACTCTCTGGGTCTTTAGGATATACAGCTAGTACCCGGGGAGGATTAAATTCTTCTGCTGCACGTTCTGCTAAAACAATATTTACTTCACCATTACTTGTGGCAGCTAAAAAGGTTCCCATGGAACTTAAACCAGCTTTCTCTAAAACTGCAACGTCAAATGCACTACTTGTAAATACCTGAAGTTTTTGAGCTTCTGCTTGTTCGCTGGCTTCCTTATTAGTATCAATCATTACTACCTGCTCTCCCCGTTCTTGGAAAAAGCGAGCAATTAACATACTTAAAGGATTACATCCAGCAATGACTACCCCAGTTGCTTCTTTTGAGGTGATTTGCAACCAATTGGCGACAAAACCTGCTGTTAGTCCTTGACAAAACACTGTCATCATGATTGTTAAAAAGACTAAAGCCTTAATTGCATCACCACCATTAATACCCCGTTGTGTAAGTAAAATACCAAACAATGATGCAACAGAAGCGGACACAATACCTCTAGGTGCAACCCAACTTAAAAATAGTTTTTGTCGCCAATTAAGTTTACTATTCCAGGTGCATAACAAAATATTTACAGGACGCACTATAAACATTAATGCCAAAACTGTAAATAAACTACCCCAGCCTAAAGCAAAGACACTTTCAATAGATAAATCCGCAGCTAGAAGAATAAATAGCACCGAAATACTTAAAATTGTCAGTTGTCCCTTAAAGTGCCTTAAAAGTCGCTCTTCAGGTACCGAAGAATTAGCAAAAACAACTCCAGCAACTACCGTGGTCATCAAACCAGATTCACTGCGGATATTTTGAGACAGGGCAAATAAACCCCAGATACCGGCAAGTACAACTAAATTTTTTAACTCAAAAGACAGAAAATTGGCGCGTTTGAAAATTAAACTCATCAGCCAGCCACCACCAGCACCAATGACTGCTCCTACTCCCAAACGCAAAAACAAACCAGCGATCGCATTACCTGGACCAGCATCACTGTTTAAAATAGTATCGAGAACTACGACAGCTAAAATAGCCCCGACGGGGTCAATTAAAACACCTTCACCTTCTAAAAGGGTTGCTACTTGTTTATCTACTTTTATTTGTTTTAGTAAAGGACTAACTACAGTCGGTCCAGTTACCACAACAATTGCAGCATACAAGAAAGCTATATGCCAAGGGAACTCGCTTAACCAGTGGGCTGCCATAGTACCCCCTAGGAGGGTTACTAAAGTTCCTAAAGTAACTAGTAATTGGAGACTAGTAGAAACTTTACCCATTTCCCGCAAATTTAAGTCAAGTCCACCTTCAAATAAGATGATTGCAGTAGCAAGGGCAACGATTACTTCTAATCCAGTTCCTAGTATTTGAGGATGTAAAAGTCCAAAACCATCAGACCCAAATAAAATACCGAACAACAGTAAAAATACTATGCTGGGCACTTTTAAATAGGCTGCTATTACTTGAGCGCTAATTCCTGCAACTACGGCAATAACCATTTGCAGGGTGATTTCAAAAGATCCTTCCATGTTTTAGATTTTGAGCCATATATTTCAAAATCCTTTATTAAGAATTGTAAAGTTTAGTTCCTTTAACTGCAATACTATATAACATGAACACATTTAAACTATTTTTTTTATACTTATCTTTATTGATTAGCATCAGTAAAAGCACACAGGTGAGCCAGGGTAATTGTTTATTTAGTTTAGTATATTTACCACTTCTCCTGCTTTAACCTCAAGTGTCAGATCATTTTACTGCTTATAATGTTGTCATAATCGATGATTTATAACAGTTTTTTTGAAGATAAAAGGAGGTGATGTGCAAATTCGATCGGGTTCGGTTTCAAAATGGACAACCTTTAGCCTGAGATGATCTAAATAAGGGAAATTCAGTTAAGTAAAAAAGCTGATTAAATTATTTTATTTTTTTAGGCTATTGACACCAATAATAAAATTCGCTAAATTGTTTAAAGTTCAATTACGCGCCCCCATCGTCTAGAGGCCTAGGACACCTCCCTTTCACGGAGGTAACGGGGATTCGAATTCCCCTGGGGGTATTAATAAAGATAAAGTGAAGGATGAAAGCTATAAATTTCATCCTTCATTTTATTATGGCTGTTATTTTGGCTAAATTATTATTCACGGCTTGATGATTTGAGGTTAGGGCTAAAATAAGAGTCTAAGACTATTACATAGGGGCATAAATAAGCCTCCATAGTCAATTCGCGAATGCTGCTACACGTTCTCTAACTGCAAGTAGGTTTGAACGTAAATCTTGGCTGAGGCGTTTTTCAATCATTCCTACGGGCATAGTGCGTTTGGGTAAAACTTGAACAGTATAGGACAAATTAGTTGTCGATGTTCCCGATTGTTCTGCAATTGTTAGAGGTTCTAATAGCCAACTACCGGAAAATTCTTTTAAATCTCCCTCTACCATAGTGAAACTAATTTCTTTAGGAAAATGCTCCTGTAAATCAAGCACTACACGGGCAGAAAAATTAAAGCGGAGTAATTTCTGAGAACCAACCTGTTCTACCCTAATACCACCTTGGGGATGCTCTAATAGACGACTAGAACTAAGATTAGGGATGAAGTCTGGCAGAGCTTCATAGTTGGTCAGAATTTTCCATATGCTTTCAACCGAATTAGGAATGTAAATTTGAGCAGAAATTTGCCGTTTGCGTTCAGTAATCTTTTCTACTTCAATTTTTACAGCTTCTAAATCAGCCTGTTGTATGGTGTTATCTGAGTTTTGTGGTGAATTATACTTGTGAGTCACTTTCTCTTTATGATTCAACATCTTCTGAAAACTGTGGTAGGTCGAGGGTAAAGCAAATCTTACTTAATTCAGAATCGTTTATAGCTGTACTTTCAACAGATATAGTGCCTTTAAGGTGTTGCACGAGGGATTTTACTAAAGCTAAACCCAGACCGCTACCGGGAGTCCATCTTCCTCTACCCCTACGAAACTTATCAAAAATGTAAGTCGCTTCTTCTTCAGAAATACCACGTCCTACATTTTTCACTTCCATAATAATTCTGTCAATTTGTTGATTAAGACTGTGAGAAACCTGTATTTCTACATTTGCTTCGTGAGGAGAATACTTACAAGCATTAGATAGTAATTCTTTAAAAATACGATCGAAGCTTTCAACTTCTGTTTGCAGTGTCAGTTCTTCATCTGGTAAATTTAAAATCAAATTTAAGCTTTTATCTGCTAGTTGCTTATCAAGTGTAGAGACTAGTTCTTGAACTTTAGCATTTAAATTAATACTTTCTAATTGTGGTGGTTCTTGATGATTTTCTAACTGCTGTAATGTCAGTAAGTCATTAACTAGGTTAATCTCTTTTGTACATTCTTCTTCCAGAATATCCAAATATCTATTTTTGCGCTCCTCATCAACTTTCGGTTGACGTAAGATCCGGATTGACATACGCATATTGGTCAAAGGATAGCGTAAGCGATCGCTAAGGTTACTAAGGAACTCGTCTTTAAGTTCGTTTAGTTCCCGTAACTGCTGGACATATTGACGGGTTTTCTCATACAGTTTCGCTTGCACATCCAAACTCCTCTGTAACTGCGCAGTACGTTCTTCAACTAAAGTTTGAACCTGTCGCAGAGTCTGTGTTTGAATTATGGTATTGCTAATTTGAGCGCAAACCATTTCTACAATATTAAGTTCTGCTGGTTGCCAACATCGGGGTAGTTTTTGCTGGAGGGCAAAAAATCCTAAAACTCGACCTTGACTCTCTAATGGAATCAAAAGTAAAGCTGACATCATACTCATTGCAAACACTGGTGCAATTGTGGAAGTATCCTTACGTCTATCGGTGTTGTCATTGATGACTAAAGTTTTAGAGCTATCGTTGAAAGCACGTTTACATAAACCACAATCAGACAGTAAAAATGGCTCTTTTTCTAATTCAGCTAATTTCCCCAAAGTCCAATCTTCTAAATCTTTAGACCAACTTGCGACAATATTAGCTTTAGCTTTGGGAATAATTTTTTTGGAACGATTTCTAAATAGGGGATTAGTATACTTTAATAAAATTAATAAACCACGGTCTGCATCAAGTGCTTCTGCCGTCGCTGATACAATCAGCTGAAGCATTTGATTTAATTCTAGATTAGAGCGACTTAATATAGTTAATTGTTTAATTAAACTTTGATGCTGGGCACAAGTTTGTACGTATTGTTGCTGGGAATTAATTAAATGGGATTGTGCTACTTGTGCAAAAGCGATCGCGCAATTTACGGCAACTGCCTGAAGTAATTTTTTCTCTGATTCACTCCAACTATAGGGTTGGGATTTTATCAAACTGACTACACCATTATTCTTACCTCCAAATCGAGTCGGGATTGCTAAAACCGACTTTATAGGTATCTTTAAGTGCTGACATCCAACAATCAGACTATTCTCTATAACCGAAATATCCTCAATTGTAAAGGGGTCAGCAGCACATTGGACTTCAGGTTTACCTAATTGTTCCATTGAAAACAATTCTTCTGAAAGAATATCTTTCAAATTATCCTGAATGTACCAATTAGCTGTTATAGCTTCGCCAGAACCTTCATTAGTAACTGTTACCAGACAGCAGCAATCAACCTCAAAAGCCGATCCTAATAATCGGGCAATTTCCTGTAACATTTTTTCGGCAGAAGGAGCCTCAGCAGTTACCTGATTAATTTTATGCCCCAACTGGCGGACAGAATCTTGCTCGTGCTGCATCAGCTTGACCGGATATTTTTGTAATCGACTCAATTCATCAGAGTTCTGTGGCAGTGACGATACTGACTCTTTCATTATTGGCACAATCTTGGATAATGACCCCATTTTTATTTTTCCAACCTCCTGGCAACTGGTTGACCCTTGATGATAGTTGCTGCACCCTCATTAACCCTGCTTCTCTATAAAAACTTTTCCTCACCTGTTATAGCTCTTTTCTATTTCAGATGACCAAATTACTGGTATATAAATATGACATTTATCTAAGTAAAAAAAATAACAAAACTTTATAATTACTAGTTTAAATAAGCTGTGTACCACTAAATTTAAGTTATTTGACTAACTTCTGACTTAGAATATCCTGCTCGCAAATATACATAAACCGTAATTTCTCTAGAGTTATGTCAAATGCTCCTGGAATGTCTTCCGCGTTACCACTTAAGAGGAAATAACTGGTTTTCTAGATTAATTTTATTAATTTTATTAATTTTTATCCTCAATCGGGTAGTAACACTACTTAAGCAACCCTCTGCTAAATATTATCACCAGCTTTAACGAAATTTTATATTTTCTCAAGATAAAGCGTGCAGCTTTATGAAGTATTCGTCAACTCCTATAATCAAGTACAATCACTTACCTTCTTAGGCGTAAGCTCTGGAGATGTCAAGTATTGTCACACCCCCCGTAAATTATATAAAAAGTTTATATAAGATAAAATTATGACAAATATTTACTTTTACTATGAATGCACTCTAGTTTGGACTCACAGAATGTCAAACTAGAATGCATTCAAATAATTGAAAAAAACTATTGAGTTATTGGGCTAAACTTTCGACGCTCAAAGGAACCATATCACCATTCCTTGTAAGTCCTAACAACATTGGATGTTGCGGTTGAATTAATTTACCTGTGAGTACGCAACGTTCTTCTTGTTGTGCTGTTGCAGCTATGCTCGCTCTAATATCTTCTTTGGAAAAACGTGGTTTCCACTCGCCTGACTTTTGCTGTACATAATTCCATAAAATATTCCTAATCAGTGCCTGATATCCCTGATTGCCCGACAGTTCTTTGAGTTTATCCTTCAATTCCCGTTCCAAACGAATGCTGGTAACTTCCATATCGGTAGTTGGGGTACGAGTAATTGTATGCATCTAAATCTCCTTGTTGAATTAAATAAACTATAGACAGGATAGTAATACAAGTGTAGTATGTTTATAGCAATGATTGAATAAGTTGTTTTAGTTCTAGGTGAAATTTTCTGTGATATTAAACCAGTCCATCTCCAGCCATGTGTATTGTTCTCGTCACTACAGAAGTCGGGAATCAGCACTTGCGGGGGTGGAGTATTTATTTATGGGTAGAAATCTCTTAAATAAATGGTTGATTGCAGAATTTCAGAATGATTATGAAGATTCACAAGAAACAATAGTGCTGAATCGAGCACCAAGACCAAAAAATAGAAGTGGGGGTACAGACCGATTCATACTGTACGCATATTAAGGACTGAAAGACTAAATTGTCGTACTTAAAGCCCCCGCTTCTCATGAAGATAGAAGCGGGGGTTAATTTATGAGGAGTCAAGCTGTGACTATTCCAAAACAAAGCTCAAAGCAAAACCCAAGGCAAAACTCAAGGCAAATTTTAGAAAACTCTGTGGTGGTATTTTCTCAAAATTACTTTCCACTATGTCAGGTGAATATTAAACGAGCAATTATATTGCTGATTAATAATAAAGCAGAACCTCTGAAGTTGACGGCAGAAGTAGGATGGAAAATTTATTCACCTAGTTTAGTACTTTATGTACCAAAACATATCCGTTTAAAAATATCTGGGAGGGAGCGGACGTGGAAGGTGCCCCCTGTAAACCGTAGAGAAGTTTTGCGACGAGACCATTATACTTGTCAATACTGTGGTAGCAGAAAACATTTAACTTTAGACCATGTTTTACCTCGTTCTAAAGGTGGTTTACACGTCTGGGATAACATAGTCACTGCTTGCGAAAAATGTAACTCCCGTAAAGGAGATAAAACTTTAAAAGAAATTGGTATGAAATTGCGCACCAAACCATTAGCTCCAATTCATCCGACTATTTTATTTGCAGAGCAATTTTGGAACAACGTGCAAGTAGACCTCGAATAAGTAGACCTCGAATAATTTACAAGAGCATGAACAATGCTGAAATTAACTTATACAGAAACTACATTTAATTT
>JBCCDM010000102.1:0-16438 GCA_039030795.1 Cyanobacteria bacterium P01_A01_bin.84 | reverse complement strand
TGCATTTAGATACTCTTCTCCCGAAAAGACATAACCAGAAGCACGATTAGGTAAAACTAACTCGTGTTGGTCATATCCGGAGTCATTCATACCCAATGGTTCAAAAATATGACTTTGTAGATATTCAGGGTAAGATTGACCCGAAATGGTTTCAATAATTTTGGTTAGCACTACATAACCAGAGTTACTGTATTCCAAACGTTCTCCTGGTTCAAACTCCAGGGGTTTATCCCGAAATAGAGCAATTAATTCATCTGTTGTTACTTTAAGTCGCATTTTCTCAAGATAATCAGAAAATCCGGTGTAGCTAGGAATTCCACTAGTATGGTTGAGCAAATGATGAAGATTAATTTTATTACCGTTGGGATAATCCGGTAAATATGTAGTAATTGATTTGTTTACATCAAGCAATCCCGCTTCTTGGAGTTGCATAATTGCTGTAGCTGTAAACTGCTTAGTAATAGAGCCGAGCCGAAATTTAGTTTGAGGAGTATTTGGGATATGATGTTCTAAATTCGCCATTCCATAACCCTGGCTAAAAATAACTTCATTCCAATTAGCAACCAGCACAGAACCCATAAAACGACTAGTTTCTAGGTAAGCTTGCAAATAAGTATCGATTTCTTGTGTCATATCTTGTTTATTGGATGATTGTTTTTGCTCTGTCATAGGGATTTACCGCGATACGATATCATTACTCAACCTGATTAGTTTAAAGATAAATTCTCGGTTATAACAGTACACTTATGGGTGATTTAATTTGTATTGGTAGCAAATGACCGAAACAATTCAAAATTCAAAATTCAGGTATACCTGAATTACCTGTTCTAACCTAAGCTGTTGACTCCATACCATTTTTGGAATTTAGTCCATGCAAAAAATGTGCCTATTTACGATGGCTGAAACATAGTTTTTGAACAAGTATCAAGTCAAAATTGAAAACGATTCTGTGTTTGTCAAATCTGCCTGAAAATTAATGATAATTAATAGTTTTTGGTTTTTAGGTTCTTAAATAATATTTAACAGCTAATAGCTTTTAGCCTTCTAGCAAAAATTATCAATGTACTTCACAGCAATTTATATCAGACGTAATTCTGTTCTCTAAAACCTAACTTGTAACAAAGTGTACTAAATGATAGTAGAAAATCCGCTAACTTAATTAATCCCTGTAAATGTAATTCAAACTACACAAACATGCGGCTAGAGCAGTTGCAAGCGTTCTTAGAAATTGTTCAAACAGGCAGCTTTCAGCAAGCAGCTATCAGATGTGGTGTTAACCAATCAACTGTTAGCAGACAAATTCAGGCTATGGAAGCTGATTTAGGTTTGGAATTATTCCATCGAAATAGTCAAGCAAAGCTAACATTAGCTGGAGAAAGACTTCTACCTCACGTCCGTCAAATTTGTCAAGAATGGCAAATTGCAGTCCAGGATATCAAAGATTTGGTTTCAGGTAATCAATCAGAATTGTGTATTGCAGCAATTCACTCTTTCAGTGCTTATTATTTACCTGCTGTATTGGGACAATTTTCCCGCGATTATCCCCATATACGTCCACAAGTTACATCTTTAGGAAGCGATCGCGCTATTAATTCTCTTAAGGATGGTGCTGTAGATATTGCAATTGTAATGAGTCGTCCTCAATTACATTTTGGTAAGGAAATTGTTATGGAGGTTTTATATGATGAATCAATCGAAGTGTTGGTTGCAGCTAGTCATCCTTTGGCTAAATACCAGTCAATTCCTTGGTGTGAGTTAATTCTTTATCCCCAAGTTGTATTTAGAGATGGTTATGGAATGCAACGTTTGGTAAAAGATAAATTTGAGTTGAATAACAACAAGCTGCAAGCAGTTTTAGAAGTAAGCTCTTTAGATGCTTTCCGAGGTGTAGTTAGACAAGGGGAATTGGTGGGTTTACTACCACATTCAGCATTACTAGAAGCGAATAATGATTCGACTCTGGCTGTGCGTCCTTTGGCTTGTAATAGTAATATTGCCACATCGGAAAGCTTTAATTTCACTCGTACGGTGGCGATCGCTACAACTGGTGACAGATTGCAGATACCATCTATCAAGCGTTTTTGGCAATTAGTGATAGAAAATATTCCACCGCAATCCCCTGCGGAAAATTTGATTGCTTCTTAGTTTTTTATCGGCTTTGTTGTTAGTTGTTAGCTCAGAAGTTAAAAACCAAAAGCTAAAAGCTAAATTATACTGTCACCATTACTTTTTCTAACAATCCTTGAAATAACTTTAACCCATCTGTACCACCTAACATTGCGTCGGCGGCTCTTTCAGGGTGTGGCATCATTCCTAATACATTACCTTGAGTATTACAAATTCCAGCAATATTATTTATTGATCCGTTAGGATTTTCACCTTCATAACGGAAAAGAACTTGATTGTTATCTTCTAGTTCTGTTAATCGGTCTTGATCCAGGAAATATTGTCCTTCACCATGGGCTATTGGTAAAGTAATTATCTCACCTGGGTTGTAAGCTTGAGTCCAAGGTGAGTTGTTGCGCTCTATTTTTAACGGTACTCGATCGCAAATAAAATGTAAGTCTTTATTTTTAGTTAAAATACCCGGTAAAAGTCCGCACTCAGTTAATATCTGAAAGCCATTACAAATACCCAAAACCAGCTTCCCTTGATTTGCGTGTTCTATTACCTTACCCATTATCGGAGAGCATTTCGCGATCGCACCACAACGCAAATAATCTCCGTAGCTAAAACCTCCAGGAAGTACTATTACGTCTATATCAGAAATATCAGTTTCTTGGTGCCAGACCATCCGCGTCGGTTGCTTGAGAATATCTCTACTCACATAAGCCACATCGCGATCGCAATTAGAACCAGGAAAAACTACAACACCAAATTTCATTGCTTTTTTTCAGTCTTCAGTTATTAGTCTTAAGTTATTAATCATCAGTTATCAGCTACTAATAACTGATAATTTACAATTCACCATTCAAAATTCTTTAAAATGACCCAGTTTGGGATTCAACCTCCGTTAACTCGAAGTGATAATTTTCTATAACAGTATTAGCTAACATACCTTCACATACTTTATTTAACTGATCTGTGGCTCGTTTCTCATCAGGGCAGGTGATGTATAGTTCGATGTATTTACCAATTCTGATTTTTTCTACATTGTCAAATCCTAATTGACTCAGTCCAGATTCTACAGCTGTGCCAGCTGGATCTAAAACAGAAGGACGAAGAGTGACATGAATTTTGGCTCGATATTTCCTTTGCACTGGCTTTTGCTGAACGCTGCTTTGCTCATACTATTATTTTTCTGTACCTACTTAATGCAAAGAAAATACTTCAAGAGTTAAAGTTAATTATATTCAAACCTTAAAATATAGTTTACTCCCAGAGAGTTGTACTTGTGACAGTAAAAGAAATATCTATGAAATCTGCTCGTACCCGTAGTCAAGAACGAATTTTGAGCCTACTCAAAAGCGTTAAACAAGGTATTTCCGCACAAAATATTTACGTCAAGCTACGTAAGCGCAGTAAAGCTATGGGTTTGGCTACAGTTTATCGTTCTTTAGAAGCTCTGAAGCTAGAGGGTTTAGTACAAGTTAGAACTTTGAGTAATGGTGAAGCTCTTTACAGTTTGGTACAGCAGGATAAACATTATCTAACTTGTTTGCAATGCGGAACTTCAATTCCCATCGAGCAATGTCCTGCCCATCAATTAGAAGAAGATTTACAATCTTCACATAAGTTTAAAATTTTTTACCACACTTTAGAATTCTTTGGTTTGTGTGATGAGTGTCAAAATGTTGCTAGTTAATAATAACTAAATAATAGCTAATAACTTGGTAGCAGAGTTAGATTTAATTTAGATCTGTTCAGTCCCTCCGCTCCAATTCAAAATTATCAATACCCTAGGGGAATTCCCCAAAAGATAAGGTTAATAAATGGGATTTTATAAATAGTATAATTTATTTTCTTGTGTTCAATTAAATAATATGTAACGCAATATCTTAACGCAATATATTTAATACTATTTCATTGATAAATTTTATACATAAATTAGCAAAGAGTCAGGAATATTCCTAACTCTTTATTCATGCTAACCCTTATAGTTATCTTGTTGCGGAGAAATTTGATTGCCTAGTATTTCTGAACCCTCACCAGCATCGCCGACAATGGAGCGGATACCTTCCAGAGTTGCTGGAATGGTACGGGGATCCATAAACATTACCTTACTACTACCACTTTTACCAATTGCTGCACCCATATCAAGATAGCCTAACGCTAAGAGGATTTCCATTGCTTGTTTAGTGTTAGGATTATTTTTAGTTTTCTGAGAAATAATTTCTGCTGATTCAGCGATCGCTTGTGCTTTAAGTACTCGCTCTTGACGTTCGGCTTGCGCTTTTAAAACTATAGCTTTTTGCTCGGCTTCTGCTCTTAAAATCACAGCTTTTTGATTTGCTTCTGCCTCTAAAATTTGAGCATCAGCTTGACCTCTAGCGGAGTTGACTGCTGAATCTCTTTGTCCTTCAGAAGTTAAGATGGCGGCTCTTTTCTTTCGTTCTGCTGACATTTGTAGTTCCATAGACTCTTGCACAGCCTGAGAAGGAACGATATCTCTTAGTTCTACTCTAGTAACTTTTACACCCCAAGGGTCAGTAGCAATATCTAAATCTCTTAATAAAATTTCATTAATTTGAGCGCGAGCGGTAAAAGTTTCGTCTAATTCCAATTGTCCCATTTCTGCCCGTACCTGTGTTAGTACCAGGTTTGTCATGGCTGACTGGAGATTTTCAACTTTATAGTATGCCTTCTCCATATCCACAATTCGCCAGTAAACTACAGCATCGACCGTAATAGATACATTGTCGCGAGTAATACATTGTTGTGGGGGAATATCTAAAACTTTTTCCCGAATTGTTTGCTTATAAACGATATTATCTAAAAAAGGAAATACAAAATTCAGACCGGGTTCAAGCTTTTTATTATAACTACCTAATCTCTCTACCAAAGCTTCATTACCCTGATTAATTACTTTCACAGAGCCAAATAAAGCCGAACCACTTAAAGCTATGGATATCAAAAATAATATTTGTTCCATTTTTGCGATTTCTCCAAAATTTTTATAACTTTATGAATTTATATGTAAGGGTAATGGGAAAAAGGTAATGGTTAATGGTTAATCACTTACAATCCAGAGCGTAATATTTTTTCTGGCATGACAACTAAAGTAGTTCCTTCACGCCTTAGTATATAAACCTTTTCATCAGCTGCGATCGCCATTTGCTCGTCATCGCATCGCGCTTGCCAAGAGTTACCTTCGTAGAGTACTCTTCCTGTTCTACCCTCGGGAATTTCTGTTAAAGTTTCACCTACAACTGCATCTCGGATTTTTGGTTTAGTTTGTCGTGGGGCAATATATCTCCGGGTAAATACTACTAACAATGTAGAAAGTGCTACCCAAATTAGTCCTTGTATCCACACGGACTTGACGACAAAAGAAAGCAGCGCGACTAAAATTGCGCTAATACCCATCATCATTGCCACAAAAGCAGTAGGTAAAAAAAGCTCAAATAAACATAAAATTGCTCCAAATACAAGCCAAATATTTGTCATATCAACATCCTAGAAATTCAGGAGGGAACAGGGGGAGCAATTAACAGCCTAGGACAAAACTAAAACACAGAACAAACTAGGACAAAATTCTTTGTATGCTGTTGTATCTCTTAAAAGTTGAGCCACCAAGAACAATGAGTCCAGATTCCTAAGACCGGACTGTCTCACCACATCCGGCTATGCTATCCCTAATTATTAACAAAAGAGTATTCTGACCGTAAATATACCGTAGATATACCGTATATTTACTGTATATCTTTACTCAAACAGTTCCAAACATCACAATTCCAGTCTAATCTAAACTTTTTTATTCGACAGCTATTTTTAACCGAAGTTAAAGTATATGATCTCTACTCAACCTATTGTCTATTGTACAAATTCAGAATGTAGCAGCCCAATCAATTCGGTTGGTAATACCTTTTGTGCAGAGTGTCAAACTCCTTTAGTGAAGAATTTTCTTTGGGCTACTGGTTCTATTGCTGCTCAGATAGAAACGGGAGAAATGGTAAACAATAGATATGAAGTGATTTCTCCCCAGGTTTGGCTGGATAGTCAACCTATGAAGTTACCAGATATACCCCAAAATTTAGTACCAGCGATTATCACTCCTTACCTAAAACTATATCGGCATCAACTGCATTTACCCCAGGTTTATGGCTGGGTTGATCCCCCAAAAATTGATGAGGAAAAAATTCTACTTCTAGAAAATGTACCAGTGGATGAGGTGGGTAATATATATCCCAGCATCACAAAGGTTTGGAGTCGTGCAACGGCTGTCAGACAGGTTTACTGGTTATGGCAAATTATTCGGTTATGGCAACCTTTAGAAGAATTAGGGGTCTCAGCAAGTTTATTAGTTCCAAGTAATTTACGAGTCCAGGGTTGGTGCGTTCGTTTACTCGAACTTATAGAGGATTTACCTAACCAAGCTGGGGAAACAGGAGAAAAACCTAAATGGCAGGATTTAGCAGATTGTTGGCAACCTTGGCTTTCCGGGGCTAAATATCCAATTGCTAAGCCTTTACAAAGGATTGTAAAGCAAATGAGTAGTTCTAATTCTACAGCAGGTTCCACAACAGAATTAGAAGCAATTGAAACCCAATTGAATGAGTTATTACTATCATCTGCTGGGGAATTACCTTTAACTATGAAAGTTGCTGGCAAGACAGATAAGGGTACAGAATTAACTAGAAATGAAGATACTTGCTTTCCCTGTAACGAACAGAAAAATGATAAAGTAGGTAACGCTTTAGAACCTCAAGTGGCTATTGTTTGTGATGGTATTGGCGGACACGAAGGTGGGGAGGTTGCCAGCCAATTAGCGTTACAATCTATGCTTCTGCAAGTTCGTGCTTTCTTAGCTGAAATAGCTATCCAAGAAGAATTAAACTCACCAATCTTATTACAGGAACAACTAGAAGCTAGCTTGCGGGTAGTTAATAACTTAATTTGTGCGAACAACAATAGACAAAATCGTTCTGCTAGGGAACGTATGGCTACTACCCTAGTTATGGGACTACAGGTACCTCAATCTGTAAATACTGTCTCAGAATGGCGCTCGGGCAATGCTCACGAACTGTATATTGCTAACGTTGGGGATAGTCGCGCTTATTGGATAACTAAAGAACATTGTCGTCTACTTACTACCGATGATGATGTGACAGCTAGAGAAGTAGAAAACTCACGCAGTTTATATCGACAAGCTTTGAGTAGACCAGATGCAGAAGCTCTCACTCAAGCTTTAGGAACAAAGGAAGGAGAATTTTTACATCCCATAGTTCAAAGGATAATTATCGAAGAAGATGGTTTACTATTATTATGTTCTGATGGATTAAGCGATATCTCTTCCGGGGGTGGGCAAAAACATCGCAATTGGGTAGAGTACTCTTGGCGAACCTATGCTGTACCGGTTTTGTCTGGTGAAATAACTTTAGAGAAAGCTGTTCAATCTTGGATTGAATTAGCAAATCAGAAAAATGGACGTGATAATACTTCCATTGTTTTAACTTATTATCGCATTTCCCCTGAATATCCCACGCAAAATACAGAAACTGTTTCTGTAGAAATAGTTGAAACAGAGTTAACTGAAAATAAATCCACCCCAGAATCACAAACCTCTTCAGATGAAGAATTTTCAGATCGAGAAAACTTTACCGACAGTTCTCAAGCCTTACTCGATCTAGAAAATATGGTAGTATCACCGTCTTCTGACACCTCAGAAGTTACTGCTCCCAAGACTAAAAAACCTTTAAAATGGCTACTACCTTTTGGTTTATTAATTGTTCTACTTGGGGGAACTGCTTGTGGATTATTTATTTGGTGGCGAATTAATCCATCTTCATTTAACCGCACTTGTAAACAATTACCAACAAAATTACAGCAGATATGTCCGATAAATTAAATCATTAAATATTGCAAACATATCTTAATAGGGGAAAGGGGGAGAACTTACAGGTGTAGGTTTTTTAACTTTGATGGATTTTTCCGACACTAGGAATTCCATATACGTAAATGGGAAGGGTTTTTAAATAAAAATGATGTATTTAAATTCACTCAAATCGTTATATTTTGTACTTAATCAGAGTGTGCAACATTGAACCTGCACAAATCTACTAATTAGTAGAGATGACCTGTATAGCATTACTTGAAAAAGCAATGGTCCAATCGCCCCTTTATAAAAAACTTACAAGAGTGAGAAGGGTTAGTCTACCGCAATTCCTGATTTTTGATTTTCATAGTAACCGGGAGATACCCTACTAAAATTAATTGAAATTACTATACTAGAAATCTAAGCAGTGTTTTACTTCTTCTCAAACACGGACACGGGAAAGATAAACTTTTTTACTCTGACTTCTTCCTCACTAAAAAATCAGATGAGAAAAGCTATGAAATTAAAGCCAAAAGCGAATTTATAAACCTATTCCTAAGAAAGCTAGGGTCAATTTATTGTAAAATTGACGATAAGGTGGGAGCTTACATCCGTGGAAGGCTGCGGTTATTTTCATCATGCAATCTCTGGTATACTACCAAAAATTTGCAAAAGCTAGCAAACTCTAAATTTAAAAGCACTTCCACGCAGGAAATTGCTCCTGCACAAGGTTAAATCTACTATCAAATTAATTGCTCATACAGTTTTGATTATGCTTACCGTATTCCTTATATTCACCTCTATGGTCGGTGTTTACTGATTGAGTATAACAAACGGGTGTAAATTGCAATATATTTAATAAGTTTACCTTGTGTAAAGAGTTTTTAAGAAAAACAAGTTCGCAGAGGTATGAAGGTGGGAACAATTATAGAACAGCAAAAGTTAGATGTAGAAGTTGGTATGAAAGTTGGCGATCGCATCCGTGTCAAAGAATCTGTCGTGGTTTATCATAACCCCGAGCATCGCTCTGAGCCTTTTGACTTGCAAGGGTCTGAAGGAGAAATAATAAAAATAGTCACTGAATGGCAAGGCAGACCAGTAAGTGCAAATCTACCTCTTTTAGTTAAGTTTAGTAAAAAATTTAAAGCTCACTTACGTGAAGATGAGATTGAAGTAATTTAAATATCATTTAAATAACATTGTTTTAGTTGGATCTGCGGCGAAAGAATTGAAATAAGTTTAATTCGCCGCGCATTTTTTCTAGTTCTTGACGATGAGCTTCAGCAGTGCGAGCGTACCATTCACAATGACGTTTAAATTCCGATCTAGCTTCTACTTCTGAATGAAATTCTTGGGTTACTTCATAAGTAGCAAAATGTTCTTCAGTTTCAGATTGTACTGCGGGAATAATAGATGATAATTCTTCTGGCATAATAAGTTTTAATAATAATTTTAAGTTTAGGAAGTATTTACGTTTTTACTTTGGTAATTGGTAAGGATTAAAGGATAAAGAAAGGGAATAGCTGCGCTATATAATTTCTTCTGTTTTATTTTTCCCCGTCGTCATTCCGTCATCCCGTTTTCCTGTCTCTTTAATCCCTACTGTTTTCTTTCAAAGCCATCCACGTAAGCGGTAAACTAATGAGCCAATATATTCTTTTATAGCAGATGTAAATAAGTGCAGATTTTTTGTCTCTGGTAACAAATTTAAAATTGCTGACTTTGGACTGCTAGCAATTTCACTTAGTTCTCCTTGGCTGACTAAAAAATCTGTTGGTGCAGGAATAGCATTAATTTTTTGCTTCTGAAAAATCTGTATAGAACGCGGCATATGCATTGCAGAAGTAACTAATAATACTTTTTTAATATTATTCGACTCTAAAATCTTTTTGACGTTAACGGCATTTTGATAAGTGTTTAATGAATCTGGCTCTTCAATAATAACTTTTGATGGTATGCCCAGAGAAGTCAGAATACTTTTCATGTCTGATGATTCCGATTCTCCTTTACCTCGCCAGTCAATCCGTCCTCCACTTAAAATAATTATTGGGGCTTTTTTTTGAAGATAAAGTTGAGCTGCATAAATTACGCGATCGCCTGATTCGCTAAGGTCTACTGTCTTCCTTGGTGGAAAGAGGGATTTGGTAGCACCACCTAAAACAACAATAGCTTCTGCACTTGGTAAGTCTTTTTCGCTAGTATATTGCCACTCTAGGGATTTGACTAAATTTAAAGATACCCAACCATTACTACTAAATAATAAAATAAATAAAGCCAGTAGAATAGAAACTCTGGCAATAAGAGGGCGTTTCTGTAAGAAAAATAACGCTACCACTAAACTTATAGAGGATAAGCCTAGTGGGTAAATGAATAAGGGTATTAGTTTAGAAAGGTATAAAAACATTTTAATTTGTCTCTAAGGGAGACCTGTTAGCAGAGTCTAGCTAATAATATCTAGTCCACCGTGACATCCAGGCAAAATGTAGATATTATTACAACAAGCACAATCTATATTGTGTAAATCTACCTTTCCCAAAATTTTAAATTTATACTTCCCGAACGCCGACGATAACGGCGAGTAATTCTTCTCTTTCTTGTACGTTTAGTTCGCTCACTAGAGAATTCTTCTTCTACATCTTCTACTTCTTCAGGTTTTAGCTGAGACTTAGTTTCTTCTTTACTGCCCCACCAAGCATAAATCCAACCACCTGCAAAACCACCAATTCCGCCAAGTAAGACACCTATATTTGCAGAATATCCAAGGAAAGTAAAACCAACTAGAAAAAATAACCAAAATTTCAAACCCGCATCTATACCATCGGAAGAAGCAACGGACTGGGGTTTTGGTCCAGTTTTACTAGTACTGGAAATTAATGCTATTATTACGCCCCCAATAATACCCAAAAGAATACTTAAGGCAGGATTATTGGTTGTATTAAAGAAAACAACAGCTAGGAATATCCCAAATACTAGGATGGAAAGAAAGTTTTGTGATAGAGAAAAAATACCACCGGAATTGTTTTTATCTGCTGCCATGATTTAAAGGCTATTGCTATTGGTAAATCACTTCTGTTAATTGTGCCTCTTGTGGCTCGGTTGTGTCTAAAATTTTTAAATAACTTTTTTCTTCATCTGAAAATGGTTCTGTATTCTGTAACTGTGATGACAATAAATCGGCTTTTGCATCAGTAATATCACCACTCCGCCGGTTTAGGCGATCGCGCAGAATATCTGGGGGTGCAGTACACTGAATAATTTTCAGAGGAATTTGATGTTGCTTAGCTGCCGCGATCGCATGAGCGCGTAAACTTTGCTTATCGTACTTCGCATCTAATATTACCGTAAACCCTTGAGTTGTCAACATTATTCCTAACTCTAAGAGTCTACTATAAGTTTTTGACGACATTTCATCTGTATATAATTCGTCACCACCTGGTTCTAATAAGGGTACTTTTGCTAAATGTTTGCGGACTGCATCGGAACGAATTTGGATTGCTCCTAACTTCTGGGATAAATAGCGGGCAACTGTACTCTTACCAGAACCAGAAACTCCGGACATTAAAAATAGTTTACCTTGTTGGGGCTGAGTATAATCAGCTGCTTGTTTGTAATAATTAGCAGCGATTCTTTTTGACTCTTCTTTTATGTTTATCGAAATTTCTGAGTCATCAAGCAAAAATGAATTAACTTTGGCTCTAACATAAGCTTGTCTGCTCAAATATAGAGGTAGTAATTGTAAACCTTCCCAGTCTCCAGTTTGTTCTAAGTATGTATTTAAGAAAATATTAGCCAAATCTCTTCTTTTACGAGCTTCTAAATCCATGACCGTAAAAGCTACGTCATACATAACATCAACAAATCTGAATGTTTCGTTAAACTCAATACAGTCAAATAGTAATATCTGCTCGCGCCATATACAAATATTACGTAGGTGTAAATCTCCGTGACACTCACGAATCAAATTATTTGCGATCCGATTCACGAATAATTGCGGATGTTCGTTAAAAAATTTGTCAGTATAAGCTTTCGTTTTTTTATACTGAGCTTCTGTTTGGGCTTTGCCGATGTACTTAGTAGTTAGTTTGTAATTCTCATCAATTGAGCGTCTGACTCGATCTACTTCACCAAAACTACGGATGTAATCATTAGTTTCAGTTTCACTATGGTAGCGAGCTACAACTTTACCTAATTCGCTTATATGGGACTCGTTTAATTGCCCCCGTTCGAGCATTGTACTTAGCAATCCCGATTCGGGAAACTGATGCATCTTCAGTACGTATTCTACAGGCTCTGTTGCATCTCCTAACTGATATTGCTCGTCGTTTCGGTTAATCGGTAATACGGATATATATAGCTGTGCTGCTCCTCTCTTATTCAACCGTAATTCTTCCTGACAGAAATGCGATCGCTTCTCTAAAGTTGAAAAATCTAAAAAACCAAAATTTACAGGTTTTTTGACTTTGTAGGCATAATCACCAGTTAATAAAATATAAGAAATATGAGTTTGAACTAACTGTATATTTTTGTTAACCGGATGAGGATAAAAATCCGGTTTTAGCATTTCTTCAATCAGAGTTGGGATAGATGCACGTACCATTATTTACAAGCCTAAATTTTGATAAATCTTCATATTTGAACTTAATTAATGGAAATTAAACAAAAATCAAAAAAAATTTATACCATAGGATGATTGACATAAAAAACTTTTAGCTTGATTCGTGTCTAAGACCCTAGGTTTTAATGGTTTCTAAAATTGCTGAAAAACTCTATACCTCGCTAAAGTTGCTAACGAAGTAATTCAGTCCTAATACTTTAAGCTATTTTCAGAAATTTTCATGTAAGGTATACTGCTAAAGCAGCACAACTTAACTTTCAATAATTCAAGGAAAACTATACATACAAACGTTTTTGTCTAAGTAAGGCAAGTATAATTTATTTACTTATTTATCTGTAATTATATAAACTAAATTTCTCTGGCTGACTTACTTGATAACTGATAGCTGTCGGGTTCTTTCAAGTAAATTTTATTACTAAACTTAGAAAAGATGAGTCAAGAAATTTAAATAAATTTAAACTTTAGTATCAATAACTAACTAAAATATCCGATGCTATAGAAAGATTCATTTATTACCATTATTGTAGTTTATGGCATCTATTATTCAAGAATTACCAGCAGAGGTAGTACATTTAATTACAGCCGGGGAAGTTATTGATTCCTTAGCTGCTGTAGTTAGAGAACTGGTAGAAAACTCTTTAGATGCAGGTGCAACTAGGGTAATAATTTCTCTTTGCCCTAGAGAATGGCAAGTATCTGTAGCTGACAATGGTTGCGGTATATGTTGGGAAAATTTACAGTTGGCAGCAGTTGCTCATAGTACTAGTAAAATTAGTAACTGTGCTGACCTATGTAAAATAACTAGTTTAGGATTTCGGGGCGAAGCGTTACATAGTTTAACAAATTTAGGAAATTTAGAAATTTTTAGTCGTCCAGCAAATTTAGATACCGGTTGGCGAGTTAGTTATGGATACGGTGGTAAAATTATCAATGCTGAAATTACTGCGATCGCTCCTGGTACAGTAGTTACAGTATCGAATCTATTTGGTAATTGGTTGCAACGTCGTCAGAGTTTGCCAAAACTGGCACAGCAAATCAAAGCAGTGCAGGTAACAATAGAGCAAATAGCCTTATGTCATCCTGAAATTACTTGGCAAGTATTTCAAAATCACCGTCCATGGTTTGCAATTAGTTCTACAACTTCCACTAGAAAAGTAATACCCCAAATTCTTCATCAGGTACGAAGTGGGGATTTACAGGAATTGCAAATAGAAGTCCCCAATCCTCAAAATTCAGAATCATTGAATAATTATGATATTAATTCCGAAGGTATATCTAAGCAACCAATAATCACAGAAAATCGCTCATCCCGTTTATATTTAGCAGTAGGATTACCAGACCGTTGTCATCGTCATCGTCCTGATTGGGTAAGAGTGGCTGTCAATGGCAGAATGGTAAAATCCCCTGAATTAGAAAAAACTATTTTAGGATCCTTTAGAAAAACCTTACCACGCGATCGCTATCCAATTTGTTTTTTACACGCCTCCATTACCCCCGACCAAGTTGACTGGAATCGTAACCCAGCTAAAACCCATATTTATCTAAAAAGAATAGAGTACTGGCAAGAACAAATTAAACAAGCAATTGATAAAGTATTACAAATAAACTCTGAAACTATTAACGAAGCAGTACAAACCAAGCGAGTTACCAAATTAATTAAAGCCGCAGAAGAAAAAAAATCTTATAATTTCAATCCCCACCCTTCGAGAAATAATCAGAATTCTATCCAAAATCCTCATCAACTAAAAGCTGTAGCTCAAGTTAATAAAACCTATATAGTTGTCGAACATCCAGGAGGAATCTGGTTAATAGAACAGCACATCGCTCACGAAAGAATTATCTACGAACAATTATGCGATCGCTGGCAATTAATTCCTGTAGAACCAGCAATTATTCTATATCAATTATCCCCAGTCCAAGTTACCCAATTACAACGCATCGGCTTAGAAATAGAACCCTTCGGTGAGAAACTTTGGGCACTCAGAAGCATTCCAGCATTACTAGAAAATCGAGAAGATTGTGCAGAAGCACTCTTAGAACTTAGTTTCGGAGGAGACTTACAAGCAGCTCAAGTTGCAGTTGCTTGTCGCAGTGCAATTCGTAACGGCACTCCACTCACCTTACCCCAAATGCAAACAATATTAGACCAATGGCAAAAAACTCGTAACCCCCGTACCTGTCCTCATGGAAGACCAATTTGTCTATCCCTAGAAGAATCTTCCTTATCCCGCTATTTTCGTCGTCATTGGGTAATAGGAAAAAGTCACGGGATTTAAATTAGAAATTAAAGAAAGTTAGGAAGGGTGAGGGGGTGACGAGGTGAAGTAGAAAAAGAATAAAAAAATTAATAGCACAGTTATTCAATTATCCTTTTCCCCACTCACCACTCCTAAAATCAAAACTCTGCAACAACCTTAACTCCTCTCTTAGAGTTTCTACTTTCCAAACTAATATCAGAACTGTTCAAAGTAAAGTCTATTTGATCTGGTTTCATAATTACAGCTTTGTAAGGTACCACTCCATCTGTTTCACTACCAATACAACGAGCAGCAGCTCGAGATAAATCTAGACTCCTCGGAGGTATATATGGACCTCTGTCATTAACCCGGACGATTACAGACTTTCCATTTTTAGTATTAGTAACGTGTAAAAAGGTATTGAACGGTAAAGACTTGTGAGCAACGCTCAAAGCATATTGATTGTATCTTTCTCCATTTGCTGTCAGACGACCATGGAAATAATCCCCATACCAAGAAGCTAAACCAGACAACTTTTTGTTAGAAGTCTTCAAAGCATATATTTGCTTTTGTCCTTCAACCAGAGAAATTGGAGGTGCTTCTAATGCTGAGCGCAAATTATTTATCCACTTAATAGCTAGCAATGTATTGCTACGACTGACTTTCACAGAGGCTTCTTTATTAATGCCAAAGAGGACACGATTGCCTAGCATAATAGATGGTACACCATCCACAAACGCTGGTCTTAACTGCTTTATGTCTAAGTCAGGAGTCTTCAACATCTTCTTCAGACGTTGACGTAATAAGTTCGCTTGAGATTTACTAGACAAGCTGGCAATTAAACGGTTTTTAACCCAAATTTCATGACTATCATCTCCTCTTCTGACAATTACAACAGGTGGTAATGCTGCTGGTTTTAGATATTTTTGTGAGTACCTACCAAGATTAGTGAAGCGAAAGAAATTTTCTAATGACTGCAAAAAGAAATTTGAAAAAAAAGTCTGACCCTCAATACTCGCTTTTAAGGTTTGAGGAGAGCGAGATGGGATTGTTTGTTTATCTAGTATCGGCTGAGTAAATGTAGTTCGATCAAAAACAGAGCAAAAATTTTGAACGGTTTTAGAATCTTGATTCACACTCTTCACAGAGGTTTTATTACCTTTGACCGGTTGCTTGGATGAAGATTTTTCATTTCCCCAATCTATGTCCAAGAACCTTGAAGGCAAAATAGTCGCACTCCAAAGCAATGGCTTTGGTTTTGGTGCAGCTACATATGACAATAAATTAGTTGTCAAGTAGTTAAACTGTGATGAAACTTTCGTCTCATATACATTTGTAGTAACACTTGATAACAATATTTGGTTTGCTATTACCAAGCCACTGTACCAAGAGGTCGCCCAAATAATTCCAATAAAAAACATATTTATACAACTAATTCGGTTTATGCACTATGAAAGTGCAATTTTATTCCTCGTAAAGAAAGAGACTGTTATATCAACAAGATCCCAATATATATTCTTTACTAAGGAATCAAACTATTCCTATAGTTAGAAGTTTTGTTTCTAACCGATCCCCATGTCCAAGTATCTTATCCTTTCTACAGTAAAAGTG
>JBCCDM010000101.1:0-16458 GCA_039030795.1 Cyanobacteria bacterium P01_A01_bin.84 | reverse complement strand
TCCAGGCCGCCGCCAGACTCATCCCGTCGCCCTCCACCGAATTTCTCGTCGAGGCCGGGGAACTGCGGCACCGCATCGACCTTTTCTTGAAGCGCACAGCTTCAAGCAGTTATAGAAGGAGCCGGAGTCTGCGATCGCACTCATTGGGGACGGATCAAAGTATCTGATGATGATAGAATTCGATTTCTGCATAATCAAAGTACCAATGATTTTCAAGCCCTCAAAACTGGAGAAGGTTGCGATACGGTTTTTGTCACTTCCACAGCCCGCACAATTGATTTAGCAACAGCTTATGTGCAAGCAGATAATGTCATCTTATTGGTTTCTCCCAATCGTCGGGAATTCTTGATGCAATGGTTAGATAAATATATTTTCTTCGCTGATAAAGTTAAGTTAACTGATATAACCGAAGATACTGCAACTTTTAGCATTATTGGAGCTAATAGCGACGCTGTCGTCCGCAATTTAGGTGCAGAAGACATAATTGGTAAAGCTGATGGCAATCATACCTCTCTCCCCTCAGTTGAAGGAGGAATTATTGCAGTTGGTAGCGGTTTAGCCATACCCGGATATACTCTAATTATTCCCACAGCCAATAAGCATCAAATTTGGCAACAAATAATTGACACCGGTGCCGTAACTCTAAGTGAAAATATTTGGGAAACTCTGCGCATACTTCAAGGAAGACCAGCACCAGAGCAAGAACTAACAGATGATTACAACCCTTTAGAAGTTGGTTTATGGCAGACAGTATCCTTTGATAAAGGTTGTTACATCGGACAAGAAACTATAGCCCGTTTAAATACTTATAAAGGTGTAAAACAATATTTATGGGGTATTCAACTCCAAGCTTCAGCCAAACCCGGTACCCTCATAACCATAGATAACGACAAAGTAGGGCAACTTACCAGTTATACGGAAACACCCACAGGACACTTTGGATTAGGTTATATCCGTACAAAAGCTGGAGGAGTAGGATTAAAAGTGACGGTGGGTGATACGGAAGGAGAAGTCGTTGAACTTCCATTTGTCTCCCATAAATACCCAGAATTTAAGGTTGATGGGTAATGGGTAATGGGTAATGGAGCATCCTAATTGTGCAAAAAGCCCTCTTCAGTCTTCTTTACCCATCACCCTTATATTCCCATCTCCCAGTCTCCTTTTATTCTTTCCCTATTTATCTAAAAAGGAGTAACAATTACGTCATCTCCCTCCCAACCTGAACCTTGACAAAGTTCATCTATCCAGCGAACTAATTTATTTACACGGCTATTTTGCGAGCTTTCTGCTGTGGGCTGATTTTGATGAGTAGACTCATCAGCGATCGCTTCGCGTAACCCTTTTAGGGTTGTCGATTTTAGAGGTATCGCTTCTTTGGGATTACCCTCTGAATGTATTTGTGTAGGAATTTGGGTTGGAGATGGGACTTGATTCACCCCTAACTCTATATCTTTCGGTTCGGGAAAACGATCGTCAACTAACTTAGTATTCCTCAATTTACCTGGTATTTGCGGTCTATTAATTGGAGTATTAATTTCTGTTACAGGTTCAATTGAGATATCAGATAGACGTTCTTTTAGTTTTATATCTTTTAGTTTGATATCGGTTTGTTCGATATCTTTTTCTTTTGGTTTTTCATCTTTCGGTTTTGGTAGAGTTACTTGCTGTGAAGATTTTTCCTGCTTCATCCCCTCAACAGTTGTTTTTTTTGATGCACCCCACGTAGCTAATTCCTTACGAATATCTTCTGCCGAAGCTATAGAGTATGATGATTTTGAATCATAAGTTTCCTGTTTTTGATAAAGTTTTTCAACTTCTTTATCAGCAAACGTAGTATCGACAGGATTTATAGGTACAGATGGAGCATAATTAGCATCTTGGTCATTTTCACAATCATATTCAGAATGATGAGAATCATTGAAAGAATCATTTAATTTAACTAGATGTAAATGTTCCTCTGGGTTAAAATTAAGACCCAAAGCGGTAATAATATCATCAGGATTATTATTTAAATCTAAAGCAAACGGAAAAATCTCAGCCAATCTGGGTTCTAAAGCCGATATTGCTGCCAAAATAAAACCCGAAGAAGGACGACGGAAACCATCATAAGTCCCCCAGATTCGCATTCGGATTAACCAACGTCGATTTTTTTTGTAGTAAGTCAGCCACTTGACTTTTAAATTTTGGCGCAAATGCTGAATATTCATCAGATCCCATGTTTGAGACTACACGATTTCCGATCTTTATTTAGACCTTACTAATTTTTGGGATGAAACTTAGGGTAAAGCATTTTGGGGACAACCTTGCCATTCAATAAATGCTGCTCTATAACTAAAGGCACTTCATTAAGACGAACGCTGCAATACCAAACTTCATCAGGCAATACCAATACCATAGGTCCATTGCCACATTGTCCCAAACAGCCACTACTTTTTACTGTTATCTCAGGAACAGATAAGCTTAAAAAAGCAGTTAATATAGCTTTTGCACCTTGTTTACGGCAAGTGCGATTTTGACACACTTGCACGCATCTAGGAGACAGGGGTGGGTTTTGCTTTGAGGAGTTATATGGTTGAGGTATACTGCTCATTTTCCCTTTCTCCTTAGTGATTTTATCTAAACATTAGATTATCAAACATTAACTATTTTTGAAGAAAGGAGAAAGGGGATGGGGAAACCAAAACAATTCCTACATATCCTAGGGAAAGCTTTTCAACAAACCTGTATAACAAAATGAAATAACAAGACGGGAAGAAGGGGAGACTAGGAGAAAGAAGTAATAAATAGTGTATATACTCATCACTCATTACCCATTACCCATTACTCATCACTCATTACTCATTACCCATCACCCATTCCCCTTATCCTAATCCTTTAGTTTTCAACCATTCTTGATTAAAGATACGTGATTGGTAACGAGAACCGCTATCACACAAAATAGTTACAATTGTATGTCCTGCTCCCATCTGTTTTGCTAAAGCGATCGCAGCTCCGACATTGATTCCTGTGGAACCTCCCATAAATAAACCGTCTTTATTTAGCAGTTGATAAACTACCCGTAATGCTTCTGGGTCGTCAATTTGAATTGCATCATCGGCTGGGGCACCTTCCATGTTACCAGTGATACGACTGTTACCTATACCTTCGGTGATAGAAGTCCCCTCAGTCTTGATTTCTCCGGTTTTGATATAACTGTAAATACCGCTACCCATTGGATCTGCAACTACACACTTGATATTGGGATTTTTTTCTTTGAGAAACATTGCAGTCCCAGCAAAAGTTCCACCAGTTCCCGTTGAGGCTACCCAAGCATCTACTTTACCATCAGTTTGCTGCCAAATTTCCGGACCTGTGGTTTCATAATGAGCATTACGATTAGCCAAATTCTCAAACTGATTTGCCCAAATGGCATTTTCCATTTCTGAGGCAACTCTACCAGATAATTTGACGTAATTATTGGGATCCTTGTAAGGGACAGCCGGAACTGGTCTGACTTCTGCACCCAATGCTCTGAGAGCATCCATTTTTTCCTGGGACTGAGTTTCAGGAATTATTATTAAACATTTGTAACCTTTAGCTTTACAAATATGTGCTAAACCAATACCAGTATTACCAGCAGTACCTTCTACAACAGTTCCACCAGGTTTGAGCAAACCCTTTTTTTCCGCATCCTCAATAATATAAAGTGCTGCCCGGTCTTTGACTGAACCACCAGGATTGAGATATTCTGCTTTCGCTAAAATTTCACAGCCAGTTTCTTCACTAAAGCTCTTTAATCGAATTAAGGGAGTATTACCAACTGTACCTACAAAACCGTCTTTTATATCCATTTTCAGTTTACCTGAGTTGTTCACTATAAAAATTTTTACTTATAGTGGTGCAGGTATTAAGGTTTTTTAAGTTAAAACTTTTTTTTAGCAAACTCCGGAATTTTTACTACATCTGTTGTATTGCTCATATGGGTGATGATGGTGTATGGGTACCTACCATAGGCAATGGGCGAAGAAGCCTGCCATAGGCGATCGCACTGAGGACTATTTTAATTTGTATAAGATAATTTAGTGGTAAGTATTAATAAGATATTAAGTTATTAAATATTGGATTATAGGGGTATCCAAAGATGACTTCTTCAGAAGAACGAGAGAAAGATTTGGAACGACGAGAACGGGAACTACGTCAGAAAGAGACAGAAATTAGACTGCGGGAATTAGAGTCTGAAATTATCCACAAAGATGCTAATTTTCACCAAACTTATAAACCTAAAACTGAAGAGCCTCAAGGTAAATTATGGAAGAAGCAAGCTATTTTAGGTTTAAAGTTATTTGGTTTGGGTGTAGCAGTTTTTGCTGCGGTCAAATTAGCTTCAGTTGTTGCAGGGTTCGTGATAGTTGGGACTTTAGGCTTTATTACATATAAATTCTTTTTTGAATCTAGAATTAAGAACAAAAAATAAGATGAAAGTAGGAATTAATATTTAGTGATTTTACTCATTCTTATTCTAATTATTACAAAAAGAATAGTGACACATAAGTATAAAAACGATAGCTTTTAGATTATAAAATAAAAATGTGGGTAGTAGGAAATACATTCCAAACCCGAAATAATTGATAACTGATAATTTATAATTAATAACGAATAATGACTTTTCAAGTAAATACAGATTCTTTTTTACATGACTTAGAACGTTTTGCCCAAGCTCGTTCTGAGGTGGCTGTTTCTTTAGATAAAATTGCTAATACTATAGATGAAGCTGAGTTTGATGGGGATGCGACTTCTGGAAAACTGGGTATTACCAGAGAAATTGAAGATATAAAAGTAGCTAGTAAAAATCTCCGTCAAGGGGTATTCCGCCTTTTAGTGTTGGGAGATATGAAGCGGGGTAAAAGTACTTTTCTCAATGCTTTAATTGGTGAACGATTATTACCTAGCGATGTTAATCCCTGTACTGCTTTATTAACTGTTCTACGCTATGGAACAGAGAAGAAGGTAACAGTATATTTTACTGATGATAAGAGTCCTCAAGAATTAGATTTTCAGTCATTTAAACATAAGTATACAATTGACCCTGCCGAAGCAAAAAAGCTGGAGCAGGAGAAAAAACAGGCTTTCCCTGATGTTAGTCATGCAGTGGTAGAATACCCTCTACCATTACTAGAAAAGGGAATTGAAATTGTTGATAGTCCTGGTTTGAATGATACGGAAGCTCGTAACGAATTGTCTTTGGGTTACGTTAATAACTGCCATGCTATCTTATTTGTCATGAGAGCATCCCAGCCTTGTACATTAGGCGAACGTCGCTATTTAGAGAATTATATTAAAAATAGGGGTTTATCAGTATTTTTCTTAATTAATGCTTGGGATCAAGTTAAAGAAGCATTAATAGACCCAGATGATGAAGAAGAGTTAAGGGAAGCTGAAGAAAGACTGAGAAAAGTATTTCGAGCTAACCTAGAAGAATATTGTATCGTTGACGGTCAAAATATATACGATGAACGTGTATTTGAAGTCTCTGCAATTCAAGCATTACGTCGTAGAATCAAAGACCCAAACGCTTCCCTAGACGGAACTGGTTTCACAGAATTTATCGCAGCACTGAACACATTTTTAACTAGAGAAAGAGCGATCGCAGAACTCAGACAGGTGAGAACTTTAGCTAGAGGTGCTTGTCATACTACCCACGAAGCTATAGAAAGAAGAATACCGTTACTAGAAAAAGACGTAGAAGAATTGCGCGATCGCATTAGTTCGGTGGAACCTGAGTTTAATAAGTTGACAGATATTCGCAATCAGTTCCAGACGGAAATTCGAGATATTAGGGATAAGAAATCCCAAGCTGTAGCTGACTCTTTTAAAGATTATGTATTAAGATTGGGCGATACCTTTGAAAATGACTTTCTTCGCTATCAACCAGAATTAAATTTATTTGATTTTCTCAGTTCTGGTAAGCGAGAAGCATTTAATCAATCGTTGCAAAAAGCTTTTGAACAATACGTCATTGATAAAGTTTCTGACTGGAGTCTAACTGCTGAAAAAGATATGGAAGCAGCTTTTACTAAGCTTTCTGAAAGTGCAGCAGAATATGGAGCATCTTATCGAAAAGTTACAAATAATATTACAGAAAAGTTGACAGGAGTCAAAGTTAGAACTGCAACTTCTACAGAAGAAGATGATTCTCCTGCTTGGGCAAAATGGGCAATGGGGCTATTATCTTTATCTAGAGGTAACTTAGCAGGTTTTGCAATGGCTGGTTCTGCGGGTTTCGATTGGAAAAATATTTTACTCAATCACTTTAGCGTCATTGGTGTTACCTGGATACTTTCTGCTGTGACGGGTATTTTTCTCGGTCCCATTGGTTTTGCTTTAGTAGGTTTAGGTGTAGGAGTATTACAAGCAGACCAAGGACGAAAACAGTTAGTCAAAACCGCAAAAAAAGAACTAGTAAAATATTTACCCCAGGTGGCACAGGAACAATGGCATACTGTTCATAATGCGGTGAAAGAATGCTTTGATGTTTATGAGAAAGAAGTAAATCAACGTATTAATGATGATATCTCCTCCCGTAAGTCAGAATTAGATAACTTACTCAAGCAAAAACAAACCCGGGAAATTAACCGTGAAACCGAGTTAAAACGTTTGCAGGAGTTAGATAAAACTATCTTTTTAGAACTGGAAAATGTAGAATCCGCTTACAAGAATCTTTTAACTTATTACAGTTAGAAGAGGAAGAGGAAGAGGAAAGCGGAAACCTAAAATTTATATCCGTTTTGTTAACCTTCAAAAATTATTGTAGAGATTTTGTCCTGCAACTTTTCTACAATAAAAATAAACTTTAAAATTTTTATCAGGACTTACGCACGGACTACGTGTTTAGGTCATTACGACCGTAGGGAAGTAATCGCAAAGCCTTATTACTCGTTACGAGTGCGTAAGTCCTATTTATATAAAAAACACATAGGGTGATTGGTGATTCAAAATCGCACTTTTTTGTCATTCTCACCCACCTTACAATACAAATAGACTGCATATTCATACAGAAAGTAATCAAATTAAAAGCTAAAAGCTCCAAACCAAATAATAAAAGTACTAATCCCATGGAAAACCAGGAAGATTATAAGAAACTTATAAATACTCTCAAAACTGCATCTGAGTCACTAAATTTAGATAAACAATCTTCCTTACATCAAGATATTGCAGCTATTTGCAATCATCTCGTCAACCCCAACTTTCGGATTGCGGTATTTGGTCCCTTTAACCATGGTAAGTCTACCTTATTAAACGCGATTTTAGGAAACAAAGCCTTGCCCATTGACTTAATTCCTACCACCGGAGCTGCGATCGCGGTAAAATATGGAACCGATACATATACTCGGATTACTTTACAAGATGGGTCGCAAATTTATCGTATTGGAACAGATATTCTCAAAGAATACGCCATCCTCGATGATAATAGAAGGATGCGCAATGATGTCACATCGGTAGAATTATTCTGTCCTCACCCCTTTCTGAATACAGGTGTAGAATTTCTTGACTTACCCGGAACTAATGACAGGGAAGCACAGGATAAACTAGTTAAAAAACAGTTATTGAGTGCAGATTTAGTCATTCAACTCCTAGATGCACGTAAATTAATGACACTTGGAGAAAGAGAGAATCTGCGGGACTGGTTATCAGATAGGGGCATTAAAACGGTTATATTTGTCGCAAACTTCTTAAATTTACTCGAAGCAGAAGAACAACAAGAAGTTCAAAGTCGTTTAAGATTTGTTGCACAGAGTTTTCGTGCAGACTTACCACCCGGTTTTAGTAACTTATACAGGGTCGATGCTTTACCAGCTCTGCGAGCAAGATTGAAAGGTAATACCCAAGCAGCAAATACTAGCGGTCTGGTAGCTTTTGAAACTGCGTTACAAAGCATAGTTGCTATTTTACAAAAAGATAAAAGTGGTGTCAGTTCTTCTAGAGTAAACGCGATCGCATCTGGTGTTCAGAAGGCTTTAAAAGTTAAAATCACAGATATAAACAATGAAATTAATGTTTTGGATGAGAAATCTAGAGCTAAAAATGATATTAAAATAAAAGCCGAAAAGTTAATTAGAAAAGGTTTTGCAGAAAGTCTTTCCGAGTTACGTAACTGGTTAAGTTTAGATAATTTACGCAATCAATATCAAGGTGATGCTGCTGTAGAGTTAGCTAAAGATAACTTTAAGAATTGGGAAAAAGATACTTTCAGAAAAGACTTTGCAGAACTACATTTAGCTGCCGTAAAGTGGTTATATCAAGCTTACGAGTTTTTTCAATCCTCAAGACCAGAAGATTTATCAATATCTTTCCCCAAACAACCACAAGTAGAACTACCACCCAAATCGGGAAACCTCATAGATGATGGTTTAAGGGATCCCGGTTCCTTAGCTGTCGGTGGAGGTATCGGTTTACTTTTAGGTGGTCCTGTAGGTGCTGCTGTAGTTGGTAGTATTGCTTATTTAGTTAACAAAAATATAAAACAACAGGAAGAAACACACTCAGAGGAATCTTATCATCAGCAAGTAGCGAAACTCTGTTTAGATGGGGTGGAAGATTATTTACAAGAGTTCAGGAAGTCGTGTTTATCTCTTGTCCAGGATTTGGAACAACAAGCTAATAAAGTAATTAAATTTATTCCTAGAAATAACTATTCTGAGGAAGTTAATCAAAAATATGAAAAATTACAAACATTCAAATTTAACTTACAGTTAAACTTAAAGGGATTAAATGAAGAATTAGAAAAAACTTTTGGTATTCCTATTCCCCAAGAATTTCAAGTAGAAGTAGAGCAACCAAAATCAAGTTCGCAATCAAGTTCACAATCAAATTCACAACAAACCGTTTATCGCTTCTCAGGTAAAGGGATTAAGGAAGAAGTCGGAACCGGTAGAAAAAACCATAAGGATCAAGAAAAGCCAAATGCTGCATCTACAAGTCAGACAAAAAGCAATGGAAATAATCCTAGCAAAGACTCTCAAAATAAAGTAAATAATCAAGAAAATAATCAAAAAAATCAGCAAAAAAATCAGCAAAAAAATCAGCAAGATAAACAAACAGATTTCTCTTGGGAATTTTTGCGCGATCGCTCCCGCTCATTTTCTGATTATGTGAATGATTATATAAGTAAAAATGAAAATAAAGATGTTAAGTCCTCATCTTCTCCTCCAGACTGGGAAGTAGACCAAAAATTTCGGGAATGGGAATTAGATAAGGAAATAGAAGAGATGAAAGCTAATATGCATTCATCTAATTATAGAAGTAATAAAAGGCAAACTAACAAACAAAAAAAAGTAGATAAAAATCAGATTGCACGAGCTTATAATATTTTAGGTTTAACATCAGAAGCGGGTACTATTGAAATTAAACAAGCTTATAAAAAATTAGTTAGAAAATGGCACCCAGACTTATATGTAGCTCAACCAAAAATGCAAAAACAAGCTGAAGAGAAAATGCGATTAATTAACGAAGCATATAATATTTTGACTGAGAATAATTAATCCAGAATGATAAAATGGTGCATTATGTTACTAAAAGTATAAAATCGTTATATTTAAATACACTTCAGTCTCACCTAGGATTAGAATTTTTTATGAAGATGGGATTTGTAAAACGATTGGTGATGAAGTCATATTTACCCCAATACGGTTTTACTTTTATTTTTACCCAATTTGTCAAATTCTGCGATCGCCTCATGGGAGAATTGTTTTTTTATATAACTTTATATAACTTTATATAACTTTATACAAAATTACCCAAAATACAAGAGACGTTCCATGGAACGTCTCTACTTAGTGATGTTTTCTAATTGAAAACCAATCTTGAGAATACTTACTTATTAGGTTGGGGAGTCATCCGTAAGTAAGGTTTAATTTCTTCATATCCTTTAGGAAACTTCTCCTTGAGAACATCTGGGTCTTTCAGAGTAGGAACAATTACACAATCATCACCATCTTTCCAGTCAGCAGGAGTTGCAACACTATAATCATCTGTTAGCTGCAAAGAATCAATTACCCGTAAGATTTCATCAAAATTACGTCCGGTGCTAGGAGGATAAGTTAAAGTCAGACGTAACTTCTTATTAGGATCGATAACGAATACAGTCCTTACTGTCACCTTAGCATTAGCATTGGGGTGAATCATATCGTAAAGGTCAGAAACTTTACGATCCGGGTCTGCCAAAATAGGATAGTTTAACTCAGTGGTTTGGGTTTCTTCGATATCACCAATCCAACCCTTGTGAGATTCCACGTCATCTACACTTAGCGCGATCGCTTTTACATTACGCTTATCAAATTCTGGTTTTAACTTAGCTACAGTTCCTAATTCTGTAGTACATACAGGTGTATAGTCTGCGGGATGAGAAAACAAAACAACCCAGCTATCACCTGCCCAATCGTAAAAACTTATTTCTCCATCACTGGAGGCTTGGGTAAAGTTTGGTACTGTATCACCTAGACGGAGAGTCATAAAGAGATTACCTATAGTAAAACACGATGTTGTCTATATTGCATCATGACATAAAACTACGGTTATCCAATTGGGTTATACTAGTTCGCAACAAAATTTTAGCTAACTCTGCATTAGTTTAGTTTGTTGTTGCTTTTATTAAATATTAATGAGTAATGGGTAAGCAGGTAATCACTTGTCTGTGAGAGACCATGTCAATGCTCTTAATTTTATAGTTTGCGAGTATATAGGAATTGTGAATTTTGAATTTTCCGAAATTAGTTTGCATTTGAGTGTATCTAACACTAGCAATCATATACATCATCAGTTAGCATCTTGATTGTCAACACGCACCTGTATTTATACGTTTGTAATATTTCTGCGATTAGTATTAATAAATACTTATAAAATACCTATTTTTTTTAATTTGCGTGCATTATTAACTGGTAAACATAGCTATGAATCAGAAAAAAAATATACTTCTTAGACCTTTAACGGCTGTTTTAAGTCTTTTATTACTCACAGCTTGTGGTGATGGTAGTGGAACTAATATTGGTAATAATAACGATACATCAGATAATTTTTCGGGTTTAAAGATTAAGTTGTTAGTAGGAAGTGCTTTAGGTCATTTCTGTAGGGATGCGATACAAAAGTTTAATGCAACACAGCCGACACTAGATAATGGTAAGTCTTTTAAGGTTTATTGTCAGGCTGAGGGAAGCGGTGATGTTGTTACCAAAATGGTGACATTAGCTCAACAGCTGAAAAATGGTACTCTCCAAGCTGATGCTCCAGAGTTTCCTACTATAGTTTCTGTTGATGGAGAAATTTATCAAAGTCAGTTAATATACCGGGTGAATCAGTTATATCCTGGTCAAAGTTATATTCCTGAGATTACAGATTCTCCTCTTTTGACTAATAGTCCGATGGTGTTTATGGCACAGTCGGATGTCGCTCAAGCACTCCAAAAGGTTGATAATCCTTTCCAAGCTTTGGTAAAAGCTGATACACATCGAGATATTCACCCATCAGCACCACCAACTAAGGTTCATTACGTTCATACAGCACCGACTCGTTCTAATTCTGGACTACAAACTTTGGTCGCTCAGTTTGTTGCTATTTCTGGTAAACCCTCAGAACAGTTAACTATTGCTGATGTGCAGAAGTATCAGCCACAAGTTCAGCAAATTCAAAGTAAAATTACTCGTTATGGTACTTCTACAAGTTCTTTAGCTAAAGCAATGGTTAAGAATGGTCCATTTTGGGCTTCGGTAGGTTCTGTATATGAGTCTTCAGTAATCAGTGCTAACTCTCATCTACAACCAGGACAAAAACGCTATAGGGCAGTTTACCCCAAATCTACCTTTACCTCCAATATGCGAGCTATTGTTCCTAACGCTCCTTGGGTAAGTGCAGATGAAAAAGCAGCCGCAGAAAAAGTAATACAATATTTGCGATCGCCTCAAGCACAAGAAATAGCTACGAACTTGGGTTTGCGTCCAGGAGTACCGGGAGTGAGTTTAGGTAATAAGTTTAAACCAGAGTTTGGTGTTAACCCTCAAGCAAAATACGATTCTTTACGTCCTCCGAAGCCAGAAGTTGCAGAGGCTATGTTAAAGTCGTGGCAAGAAACTGCGAAAAAACCTTCTTTAGTAGCGGTTGTGATTGATTCTTCTGGTTCGATGAGCGGGAATAAGTTACCCGCAGTTCAAAATACTTTACAAACTTATATTGATAATCTTGGACCGAAAGAACAAATTGCATTAATTGATTTTGATTCTCAAATTGGAGAACCAGTAATTGTAGATGGTACTCCTGCTGGAAAAGATAAAGGTTTACAATTTATTAGTAGTTTAAAGGCAGATGGTGGTACAGCTTTGTACGATGCAACTTTAACTGCTCGTGATTGGTTACAAAAAAATCTTCGTAAAGACGCAATTCATGCTGTTTTAGTATTAACTGATGGCGAAGATTCCGGTTCTAAAATTTCTTTGAAGCAGTTAGAAGAAGAGTTACAAAAGAGTGGCTTTAATAGCGACCAACGTATTGGTATCTTTACAGTTGGTTATGGTAAATCTGGAGATTTTAGTCCTGATGTTCTTAAGCAAATGGCAGAAAAGAACGGTGGTTATTATTCTAAGGGAGATCCTGCAACTATTTCTCGTTTGATGGCAAATTTACAGGTTGAGTTTTAAGTGGTGGATAATGGATACTGGTTAATAGAGTTTTAAATATTTTACTAGCCAATAATTGAGTATTAATAATCAGCGAAAATCTAAAAGCTAAGAGCCTTTATGCTATTAAATAAACTTTATACAAAACAATAGTTTTATGAAACTAGCTAATCCTTTGAATTATCCGATTGCTGTATTAATAGGGGGAATTACATTAGTTATCGGTATTCGATTTATTAAGCTACCGAGTTTGGTAATGATACCTCTTTCAACAGGTATTGCCGGTGTTGGCGCTGTTTATCTGAAATCTCGAGAGCCAGAAAGTTTAGGATTAGATAATCCCCAGTTAGAAAGAGAATTACAGAAGGTGAAAGAACGAGGGATAAACTTAGCACAGAAAGCTCAAGAATTAAGAACAGAAGCAACCAAATTGTTAACAGATGCTATGCAAATGGAACTTTTAGTAGCCGTACAATATGGGTGCGATCGCGCTGTGGAGTTACCAAGTAAAATTGATGATTTGGCAAGACGTTTACAAGGTAAGGATTCTTTACTTTCAGTCAGCGATTTACAAGAACAATTAAGAGATGTAGAAAATAAACTTAAGTCTAGTTCTGGTATTGCGAAAAATAATTTAAATCAGTTAGCAAAGAGTTTAGAAAGAAATATTAAATTAGCCCGTCAAGGAGAAGATGCTCGTCAAGCTCAGGTGATTAATCTTTCTCAATTAGTTCAAGATTCTGCGGGTATTTTACAACAGTTACAAAATCAAATGCGGACTGCGGATTTGAGTAATTTAGAACAGGTTCATCAGTTGGAAAGTTTTAGTAAGGAGTTAAATAGTTTACAGGAGAATGTACAGATTTTGGTTGATAAGTAAGAGAGAGGAATGAAGAAGGGGGGAGGAATTATTGATTTTAACGCAAAGGTACGCTGAGGTATGTGCGGAGTAACCCAGAGAGGAATTGTATGAAAGGTAGTAAAAATCGGATTTTCGCTTCTATTGGTATTATTTTGGCATCCTTGGGTTTAGCTTATGTACCTGTTCCTGGAATGAATCAAACTATTGTGGTAGTAGCGGGGACAGAAGTACAAGAAGCTTTACAAAAGTTAGAAGTAGAGTTTGAAAAGTCACATCCTCATATCCAGGTGGAGCTAAAGTTCCAAGGTTCTCAGGATATGGTAAATAAGTATATTGATAACAAGAATGACTTTACACCTACTGTTTTAATACCTGCGAATGGGGAGATATTTAAAGAATTATCTCAACGCTATCAAGCAAGTAATAATAGCGAACCTTTTTATGAACAACCAAAATCCATTGCAAAAACCATATTAGTTGGTATAGCTTGGTCTGAACGGGGTAAAGTCTTATTTCCTAATGGAAACTTTGACTGGGGACGGGTAGAAAAGGCAATGGAAGCACGTCAATGGGGTAAAGTTGGTGGTGCAGGTGATTGGGGTAGTTTCGACTTTGTAACTACGGATCCAACTCGTTCTAACAGTGGACAGTTGACAATGAATTTGTGGGCACAGTCTAAAGGTGTTAATAATAGTTCAAATAATAGTTTAAATAGTCCAGCAGTAGATTCATTATTTGGTTTAGTTAAACGCTCTGTATATCAACCACCTCGTTCTACTGATATCTTATTACAAGAATTTATTGCTAGGGGTCCCAACGAAGCTGATGTTGCAACGGTATATGAAAGTATAGCTTTGCATAGATGGCAAGAAGCTGGTAAAAGTCAAGGTAAACCTTATCAAATTTATTATCTTAATCCTACTGTAGAAACTGTCTCCACCGCAGCGATAGTCAAGCGTGATGTGGATAGTGGGAAAGCTGAAGCAGCAAAGAAGTTCTTGGACTTTTTAACTCAACCTCAACAACAAGCAGTTTTCGTTCAATATGGTTTTCGTCCTGTGAATCAATCAGTTGATTTAAAAAGCGTACCTAATAGTCCTTGGAATCAAAATATTCCTGGTGCAAAAGTTACCCTTTCAGGAACAACATCTTCTCCTCCAGATACTAGAACTTTGGGTGAAATTAAACGTTTGTGGGAAAGAGCTAATTAGGGTTCTTTTAGGGGAGGATAAAATAGGAAGGGAATCTAACTTTGAATAATAAACTTTTGACTTGCGCGTAGGTAGTGCTGTATTTCAATAATTACCCCTGAAAAAGAGTCGAGAGAGCAACAACTTCTCCCTTCTTCCCTAACCTTTTCCCCCTTATCATCCAAACCTCAAACTGTTAAAAATATCTTCAACAGATAACTTCCAACTTTCCAACAGATCTAAAGTTGTTAAAATATCTTTTCCTTCTTTAACCTCTGGTAACTGATTTGGTTGGAAAACCATTACAGATTCATCATCAGGGTCAAGAAACCAACCTAATTTTGTACTTATTAATGAATTTCCCTTTATTGGGATGCTCCCGTTCCTTTCTCCTTTTCTCCCTTATTCCTAGACGGTATGTGTAATGATTCCCTCATAAGCATCAATAATTTGACGAGCGATCGCATCCCAACTATAATTTTGTAGCGCATATTCTCGAGCGCGGGAACCTCTGTATTTACACTCTTCGGGGTTTTTTAGAGCTTCTCGAAGTAAGTTAATCATCGACTCTACATCTGTAGTTCCTACCCAACCAGATTCACTACTACGTACTTGTTCGCAAATATGTACCTGGTCTGAAATAACCACGGGTTTACCTGCTACCATCGCTTCAGCAACCGCAATACCAAAGTTTTCATAGTAAGATGGTAAAACAAATAAGTCTGCTGCTTCTAATAGTGCAGATTTCAACTCTCCGGTGACAAAACCAGTTATAGTAGTGCGGGATTTTAAAGAAGAATTCTGAATTTGTAATCTTATCTTTTCTTCATAAAGTGGGTCTTGGGGATTAGTTCCAGCCAATACAAAGTGAAATTTTAATCCTTCTGAAATTAGTTTTTCTAATGTTGGGATCAATATATCCAAACCCTTTTTGGGGTCGATTCTCGACATAAATAGTAATAAAGGAATATCAGACGGGATATCATATTTACTTAATATCTGATTATTCTTCCCATTAACTTGCTGTTCTAACTGTTTCACACCTAAAGGAAGTACCAAATCACGGGTTGTAACTCCAAATCTGTGGGATACCTTTGCTTCCTGTTCGCTAGTAAAATGAATTGCTGCTGCACCTGCAATATTACGACGTTCTAAAACATTTACATAAAACTGTTTAAGTTGTCTTTTTTTATGCAAATCAGCAGGATCTAAAGTACCTAAAGGACGCAAAATATAAGGTAATTTTTGCTGACGACAAGTAGCAGCAGCAAAACTACTTATAGGTGAAAATAAAGCGTGAATATGAGCTATATCGTAACTCTTTGCATTCTGCTTTAACCACTTCAATAAATCAATAGAAAACTTATAGCGACGAAATGGAGAACAGCGAAAATATATTATTTCATATCCATCTTTTTCTATTACTTGATTCAACGGTACATCTAAAGGTTTTTGACCATTATCCCCATTACTATCAGTAGTCAAAATAGTAACCTTTACATCTTGCTTAGCTAAAGCTGGAGCAAGACCCAAAACCATTTGACTAGGACCACCATAGATTAAGGAAATTGAGGGAACTATTTGTAGAATTCGCATTATTAATATTAATTATTTGAGATTATTTGAGATTGTTTGAGATTGTTTGAGAAAATATTATAGATAAATAAGAGGTAAGGGATAAAGGATAAAAATTAAAGGGAGGTAGGAAGAATGTTTGAGGAATTGAATCTTTTTGACAAGTATTCAATATAGTTGGATTACTTAT
>JBCCDM010000100.1:0-16477 GCA_039030795.1 Cyanobacteria bacterium P01_A01_bin.84 | reverse complement strand
TAAAAAAATGCTATAATGAGCTGAAATAAAAAATATAGATATAACTAAAATATTATCATCTTAAACATTAAAAAATAAGAAATATACTCTCATCGTAAACCTTGAATTGATATATATCTAAATTACAAAGTGATGGCTAATAAATTTAAATTTATTATTAAATTATAGGTAGAGCCAAACAATCTGTTTGACTCCACCAAGCATATACAGGAGTATCAGCCGAAGGGAAATTAGCTATAGTGTTGGGTTGCTTAACTGTAATACAAGTACCTGGAGTTAACTCCACTAAATAATTAATATGTGTTCCTAAGTACATAATATTTACCACCTTTCCTTCAAAAAAATTATTTTGTACGCTAGGTTTATAAAGTGAAAGCTGAATTTTTTCTGGACGTATTCCAATATTTATAGTTTGAGTAATCTTAATTGGTGTATTCTCGGTACGATGAACAATAATTTTTAAACCTGCTTTAGTGATTACTTCTATTACTTGTTTCTCAACACTAATAATATCTGCTAGAAGTAAATTAGTATCGCCAATAAAATCTGCAACAAATGCTGTTTTAGGATGTTCATAAATCGTATTTGGTTCACCAATTTGCTCAATTTTTCCGTGATTCATTACAGCAATTCTATCTGATAGGGATAATGCTTCCTCTTGGTCGTGAGTCACCATAATCACAGTCAAATCTAAAGTTTTGTGTAGATTTGACAATTCAACTTGCATTTGTTTGCGTAGTTTTAAGTCTAAAGCTCCTAAAGGCTCATCTAATAAAATTACAGATGGATAATTCACCAGTGCCCGTGCTAAAGCTACTCGCTGTTGTTGACCCCCAGATAACTGGTACGGATAGCGCGATCGCAAAGCCTCCATTTTGACTAATTTTAAAACTTCTTTGATTCTGGCTTCTCTTTTTTGACGTGGTAGCTTTTTTATGCGCAATCCAAAAGCTACATTATCCCAAACATTGAGATGATTAAATAAAGCATAGCTTTGAAATACCGTGTTCACAGGACGGCGAAAAGGAGGAACCCGATTTACGCATTGACCTTGAATAAACAAGCTACCCTCATCAATCTTTTCAAAGCCTGCGATTAAACGCAATATAGTTGTTTTACCACATCCAGAAGGTCCAAGAATACTAAAGAATTCTCCTTTGCGAACATCTAGATCAATTCCTTCTATAGCAGCTTCTTTATTGAAAAACTTATATACGTTTCGCAATTCTACTAATGGTGGCTCAAAGGTAGCTTTTTCCCCGTGATTATGCATTACAATTTGAGGCATAATTCTATTAACAAAAACTGTTTACTTATGTATTACTACCATTCGATGTAATCTATAAAGCAGACGATACATTGAGATTTGATTTATTGTATACATCAAAAACAGTTTATACATATATTTATAAACTGTCATAATTGGTTTTAATCAAATACCCGGTTGAAGTATCTCTTAACTGTATACAGATAATACTAATTTTTTTATTTTTACCTAAATTTTTATGAGTTTGCTGCAATCACCTAGATTTAATAACAAAAAAGATACCCGTTCTGTAGGAAAGGGAGTTCAATCTATATTTTTAGTTTTATTAACCTTGACAGTAGGTATTGGAATATCTACTCGTTTAGCATATTTACAGATATTGCAAGGAAAAAGCCTCCGCAAACGTGCGGAAGCTAATAGAATTAGAATTATTCCTAAGCAACCGGAAAGGGGTAATATCTTCGATCGCAATGGCAAACTTTTAGCCACTACAAGCTATCCTCAGTCAGTATATTTGTGGCCAATGGCACATACCAAAGCATACTGGAATGTGGCTGGACCTCGTTTATCTGAAATTTTAGAAATTCCGGAAACAGAAATAAGAGAAAAGCTTGAAGCTGCTGGACCTAACTCTTCTTCTTTGGTTAGAGTTGCTCGTAATATTAGTATTGAAAAAATTACAGCCCTCAAAGAATATAAGAATGAGCTTAAGGGTGTAGAAATTCATGCAGATGCAGTACGTTATTACCCTCATGGTCCAGCATTAGCTCATGTTTTAGGTTATACCAGAGAGCTAACTCCTGAACAGTTAAAAGAAAGAAGAAAAGATGGTTATCGTTTAGGTGATGTTATCGGTCAACTTGCTGCCGAGAAAGCTTTTGAAAAAACTTTGAGGGGGGAATGGGGCGGTCAGCAGGTAGAAGTTGATGGAAAAGGTCGTCCTTTACGAGTTTTAGGAGAAAAACAGGCAAAAGCAGGAAATGATATTCGTTTAACTATAGATTTAAATATTCAAAAAGTTGCTTATAAAGCTTTGGGGAATCGTAATGGAGCAGTTGTAGTTATAGATCCCAATAATGGTGCAGTCTTGGCAATGGCTTCCAAACCTAGCTTTGACCCAAATATATTTACTAAACAAGATGTAAAAGCCAAAGAAATTGTCAAGGTATTAACCAATAAGCAACATCCCTTATTAAATCGAGCTTTAAGGGCTTATCCACCTGCAAGTACTTATAAAATTGTTACAACTGCTGCTGCCTTGGAATCTGGTAAGTTCTCTCCTAAAACAGTACTGCCAACCTATGGTTCATTAACCTTCGGTGGAACGCGTTTTGGTGAATGGAACCATGCGGGATTTGGTCCCTTAGGATTTGCTGGTGCTTTAGCTTGGAGTAGCGACACTTTCTTTTATCAAGTCGGTTCGAGGATTGGTGGTCTTACTTCCATCAAATGGAGTCGCAAGTTTGGTTTTGGTGAGAAAAGCGGGTTTGAATTTACCTCCGAAGAATCTAAAGGTTTTGTACCTGACGAGAAATGGAAGAAGAGAGTTTGGAAAATAGGTTGGACTGTTGGTGACTCTGTAAATATGTCAATCGGTCAAGGAGCTCTTTTAGCTACTCCTCTACAAACAGCTGTAATGTTCGCTATTCCAGCAAATGGTGGATATCGTGTTAAGCCTCATGTTCTTAAGGATAACGAAGCTAGTAAAGAGTGGCGACAGTCACTAAATATGAAACCTTCTACAATTAAAGTTATTCGCGACGGACTGCGGCAAGTAATAACTGGTGGTACGGGAAAACTTCTAGATCAAAAAACTATTCCTCCTACTGCTGGTAAAAGTGGTACAGCAGAAGCATGGAGACCTAACCGTGTTAAAGCTAATCATGCCTGGTTCGGAGCTTATGCACCAGTTAACAAACCAGAGATTGTAGTCCTGGCTTTCGGCGAACACGCTGGTGGAGGTGGTAGTAAAATAGCAGCACCTATGGTATTGCAAGTGATGCAAGATTATTTCCACCGGAAGTATCCCAAAAAGTATAAAAAGCCAGAAAAACCACAATAAGAACTTTAGTATTGCCATACGGAATTAAAAAATAGATATCTCTAGAAACCTGTAGAGACGTTAAAATTAACGTCTCTACATGGGTTACAGGTCGTACTGTACATATTTAATTTCTGGAGATGTCTAATACAGTTCAGTTAAACCTAAAAAATAAAATAGTGTAGGTTGGGTTTCTTACCTCAACTCAACAAATTAGCACCGAAATTTGGGTAACGCTATCACTCTACCCAACCTACAATTATTCTTATCCACAACCGTATTGCCTGATAGACGTGGGGGGTATCAATAGAAGATTATTCAGAAGGCTTAACTGGCTTGAGATTTCTTGCTTTATAAAAAGTTTCCAAACTGTGGCGATCGCCGACAAAACGCCAGTGCCAAGGTTCGTAACTGACTCCTTGAGAATTATTTTTCGGGAATGATAATTCAAAGCCGTAACGTGCAGCGTTATTTTCTAGCCATTTAAAAGCCTTTGTATTTTCAAATTTAGGTGAAAGATTAGTACTTGGTACTGCACCGTCACCAATATCAACAGCATAACCAGTATGATGTTCACTATGTCCCGGAGGAGCGCTTACAGATGCTCTTTGGGCTGGAGTTTGATTTCTACGGGCACCAATATCAAAAAATAATTGTTCTTGACTATTAATGGCACGAAAACCAGAAATCGGTACTAAATTTACTCCTGCCTGACGTGCATTCCTTGACATTTCTTGATATTTGAGTGCGGCAGACTTGCGCATTTTCATCTGCCCAGAAATTTGCATCAATTCCGATGCTGGAGCTTCCGAATACGGTAAGTGACCCAATAGAGCATCGTTTTTCGGCTGTGATTTATTAGTAGAGCCATCTGATGTCGAGGAAGTACTAGATGTAGTCGTTGCATCACCAACTTTCGCAGATTGATCTGAGGAATTTTTTAGAATGCTAAAACCAGTAACTGCGGCTAAAACAACAAACACTGTTATTCCTGCCAAGATTAGAATTATTGGTTTCTGACTCTTCTTCTCTCCGGCATTAGGAGTATCCCGTAAAGCAGCCGGAATGTCTTCACCAGGTAAAGATGAAGATTTTTGTGGTTTTTCGGGAAACCCAGCATTATTCAAGGGTCAACTCCTGCTTTTCACAATAGTCTTAACAGATTGTAGACTGGAGAGGAAATAATACAATAGGTAGCATTTTACATTTGTATTTTTAGGGCTAATCTTGAGTAATCTCCTAGAACTGTATATAAAATTGGTGGGATTAGTCCTATTCGGATTAATTTTGGGACGTAAATTACCTGCTATAGTTCCTACTTATATAAGTCAATTTATTTTTTGGGTTGGGGCACCTGTAAGTATTATTACTTTCGTACAACGCGTCCAATTATCTAATTCAGTTTGGATTGCCCCTGTAATTGCTTATATTGCGACTTTTGCAGGGGCAATATTGGCTTGGCTAGCAATTCAAGGACGAGCTTATTGGCGAAATACTACTACTAAGCTGTCTACCAGAGGTAGTTTAATACTTGTTGCTATGGTAGGCAATACTGGTTTTTTAGGTTATCCCATTACCTTAAGTGTTGCCGACAATAATTATTTTGCTTGGGCATTATTTTATGATTTGCTAGGAACTTTGTTTGCAGCGTACGGTATTGGTATAGTTGTAGGAAATTGCTTTAGTACAAGGCATTCCAATAATATTTCACAAAAAAATTCAGCCCAAAATAGTAATGTACGCAAAAATAATTATTTCCAAAACTATTTCCAAAGATATTTCCCAAGCTTACAAATTATTAAAATAATCATTATTAATCCGGCTTTGTGGGGTTTTGGAATCGGTTTGGTATTGCGTCATTATTTTATACCTCAACCAATTTATCAAGGCTTAGAAATATTCGCTTGGAGTTCTTTGGCTCTATCTTTGATTTTAATTGGAATGCGTTTGAGCAAATTAAGTTCTTGGCACAGCTTACCCTTGGCATCCCTTGGTTTAACAATTAAAATGTTGCTAGTTCCTTTAGTTTTAGGAACTACCCTGAAAGCATTTGGCTTAGAAAAGGCAGCAGTAGAAATAATTGTTTTGCAAATGGCAATGCCACCAGCTTTCGCTACACTAGTCATTGCTGAAATATTCGATTTAGATAGAGATTTATCAGTAACAGCGATCGCTTTAGGTTCAATGGTTTTACTAATAACCTTACCAATATGGTTATGGCTGTTTTAAGAATTACCATTTTTGGGTGTAAAATTTATTTCCGGTTAAAGCTTTTTCACAACACCATCTGCGATCGCTGATAGCTATACGGAGTTAGTAGTACTAAACTTGTCACCTAAAAGCAGAAAATAGAGGTTGCAATGATAAAATCGGCGTTATCTAAGTCCTGATAGATAAAGTTCTTAAGAGTGGTCTCCATAATCTTTTTCGGAGATATCTAATATTCATCCACCACTAACAATTTCTGAATAAACATTTAATTGCTCTAACTCACTTACTTCCATCAATTCATAACGTTCAAAAGGTTGGTGAATCCAGGGATTATCGGTTAGATAATCAACGTAATAATCAGGAGTTACTTGAGAGCAAGCTTTATACCAAATTACAGCAGTACGAATTTCCTGAATAGGAACTGGTGTATTGTTATTTAACCAAGGAATCGTCTCTTCTAGAGTTATTCCTGAATCTACTAGGTCATCAACTAGTAAAATGTGAGAACCCATCTGTTGGTTAGTCATGGTTATATGCTCAGAAAATATTAACTTACCTCTTTCCTGCTTGCCCTGACCGGTGTAGGATGATGTTGCTAATATTGCCAAGGGCTGCTTATATATACGGGAGAGGATATCTCCAATACGCAGTCCGCCTCTAGCTAGACAAACAATTTGGTTAAATTCCCAGCCAGATTGGTAAATCTGAGCAGCTAGCTGCTCAATCTTTTGATGATAATCTGACCAAGAGATGTAAAGGTCTGGCATAAGAGAATATATAGATTATTAGTAATGAATGCCAAACCCTTTATTTTAATATGAGTGCGATACATTATTATGAGTGACTCTGCTCCGGAAGGATCAATTTCCAATAACTCCGAAAATGAAAGTAGTTTGAACCTAACAACCAAATTGGCTTTTGGTGTCGGTGATTTGGGGACAGCAGTCACTTCAATGATTCTAATTTCTTACCTGTCCCCATTTCTAACTGATGTTGCTCAATTGAGTCCTCAAATGGCTGGGAATTCTCAGTTGGTTGGTAAAGTCTGGGATGCAGTCAACGACCCAATGGTTGGAATATTAAGCGATCGCACTCAAAGTAAGCAGGGAAGAAGGTATCCTTGGATAATTTGGGGAGCAATTCCTTTCGGTTTATTCTTTTTTCTCCAATGGATAGTTCCTTCGTTTGGAAATGACCCACAATTAAATCAGTGGGGGTTATTTTTTTATTACACAATAATTTCTATATTATTCAATTCTTTCTACACTATTGTTAATTTGCCTTATACGGCATTAACCGCAGAACTAACTCAAGATTACGACGAACGGACTAGCCTCAATAGCTTCAGATTTACTTTTTCTATAGGGGGTAGTATTCTTGCTTTAGTTATAGCTTTAGTTATTTCTAAGTATATTTCTAACGACGCTCAGCAGTATTTAGTTCTGGGGGCTATTTGTGCTTTTATCTCAGTTATACCTTTATATTTATGCGTACAGGGGACTAAAAAACGCTCTCAATTTGTTGCTCAGCAAAACCCTGAAATAGAGCAACCGACCTCTAATAATTTTTTAGAACAAATAAAAATAGTATTTAGCAATCGTCCTTTTCTATTCGTCGTTGGAATTTATTTATGTTCCTGGTTAGGGGTACAATTAACCGCAGGTATAATTCCCTACTTTGTAAAAAGCTGGATGCGTCTGTCGCAATTACACGTAAGTATGGTACTTCTTACCGTCCAGGGAACCGCGATGGGAATGCTTTTCATTTGGAGTTATATTAGCCAGCGTATTGGTAAAAAGATTGTCTATATTTTAGGCTCACTTATTTGGCTGGTTGCCCAAATAGGGCTATTTTATCTCCAGCCAAATCAGGTAGGACTGATGTATTTTTTAGGAGTTATTGCTGGATGCGGTGTTTCTGTTGCATACTTAATACCCTGGTCAATGCTTCCGGATGTCATTGAATTAGATGAACTCAGAACGGGAGAACGAAGAGAAGGAATTTTCTATAGCTTTATAGTTTTTGTACAAAAAATCTGTTTGGGTATTGCACTTAGTCTTGTTTTACAAAGACTAGGTGCTGCTGGATATATCAAACCAACACCAGATATTCCCATTCCCGTCCAACCTGATTCTGTACTAGAAGTAATTCGCGTTTCTATTGGTCCTTTACCGGCTACTGCTCTAATTTGTGGCTTATTATTAGCTTATTTCTACCCTATCACCCGTGAAGCTCATGCTGAAATACTCCTGCAACTCGAAGAACGCAGAAATAGACAAAGATTAGATAGAGAAAATCCATAATTTTTTCAATTTCCTCAATTACTAGCTCCGGCAAAATCTTTAGTATTAGATAGGAATCATTCTGTCCCACTAGCAAATGTGTCACGAAATCGGTAATGATACTTAATAATATAATTAATAATTTAGTAGACATATTGCTAAGAGTAAATGAATGAGTGTTCCAAACTTAGAAGAGCTTTCGACCCAATTAGATAGTCCAAATTTGCGCGATCGCATGGTAGCTTTAGCTAATATGCGGGATGTACCCCCAGAAGATGCAATACCTTTGATAAAAAAGGTATTGAATGATGAGTCAATTCAGATTAGGGCAATGGCAGTATTTGCTTTAGGCTTAAAACCTACAGAGGAGTCTTACGACTTAATAATAAAAATTCTAGAATCAGAACCAGATTACAACGTTAGAGCCGACGCTGCCGGTGCATTGGGATATTTAGGAGATATTCGTGCTTTTGAGTCCCTATCACGGATATTCTACGAAGATACAAGTTGGTTAGTACGCTTTAGTGCGGCAGTTTCTCTAGGTAATTTGCAGGATATTCGCGCTCGTGAAATTTTGATCGAAGCTTTAAATAGTGAAGAAATTGTTATGCAACAAGCAGCGATCGCTGCCTTGGGAGAGATTAAAGCCATAGATGCTGTAGAGGATATATTACGTTTTGCTCAGTCAGATGATTGGTTAGTCAGACAAAGACTTGCAGAAGCTCTTGGTAATCTTCCTACTCCCAAAAGTATTTCTGCTCTTAAATATTTAGAAAAAGATGCTCATCCAAATGTTGCTGAGTCAGCGAAAATTTCCCTTAAGCGACTTGATGAGGAAAGTGATTCTACTTAATCTTAATTTTTCTTAATATCAATCCTATATTTGGATTGAAAAAACTCTAAATAATTCGTTAATGGTAAGCTGAAAGATGGATATTGAAGAATTTTTTGAATTAAGTCTAGGAAAATGGTTTGCACATAGGACAACTCAAAATATTGCACTTAAAAAATCACAGGAGAGTAAATCAGATATTTTCGTCGAAAAGTTAACAGCAACTCATACAGAAATTATTAACTTATTTGAAGAGTATAGCAATTTAGAAGATAAAGCTTCAGATAAAGTTAGTTTTGGCGTGAAAATAAGTTGGAATGATACAACCAAATTAAATCAAAAAAAAAGTGGCAATACCATACTAGCAATATTATCAGCAGAAGATAATTTTAATACTGGTAAATGGCTACAACAGACAGGAAAAAACAAGCAACTAATTATAGGTCATTACATGATTGGTGACGATAGAGCTTTAACTTTATCTACACAGAATGATAATTTTTCCTTAACCGAAAGAATTTGGTTTGCTAGTCCGAATCTGAGAATGCGCGTCAATACTATTGAAGAATCGAATGGGTTAAATACTGCTTGCTTTACATCAGAAATTCGTATGGGTGCTGCTCCTCCAGAAGCGGCAAAAGTTTCCGCAAAAATAGAATCAGAATTTTCCTAATTAGAATTTAGTAAACCTAGCACTCGAAAACCTTCTTAGATTGACTTAGGATAATAACTTCTTATAATTCTATCTAAGTTACACCTGTATAAATTATGTAAAAACTTTTCTTCTACTTTGTCTCTAAGATAGACAGACATAAATTGTAAAAAAAACCGCCTATCCAGTATTATACGAGAGATATTTATGTTTATCTAGTTTATCTAGTTTATCTAATTTAAATAAGAAAATATATATATCTCTCTATAATATGCCTTAGCCCTCTTCTTCTGAAGAATAAAATATTCTACCATTTGGCAATTTCAAAATTTTAATAAATAAGCAATAGATTGAGGAAGAGGTAATACGATTAAGATTAGCACCGTTAAAGCAAATAATCCCCACATATCTCGAGCATTATTGATTTGAGTTACATCATTCAAAACAGGTTTATCTATAATCGGCATAAAAAGTAAAAGAATTGCCCACAAGAAAAACTCAGTTTGTCTCCACACTAAAGCTCTAAGTAATAATAATAAACGAGCAATTTGACCGATTATCAGTCCCGTCTTCTTACCAAACATTGCATGAATAATATAACCCCCTTCTAATTGTCCTACCGGCATTAACTTTAATGCCGTTATAATTAACCCAAACAATCCCGCGATCGCTATAGGATGTAAGTCTATAGCCGAATTTACCGTTAAACTACTACCTAAAGCTAATTTTGAAAGTACTGCGAGTAAAATAGAATCGCGAGGATTTAAAGCATCAAGATTAAATAGTCGAGCTTTAGAAGTTAAATCAACTATTTGAGAGTTGGCTAAACCCCAAAAAAGTATTGGTATTGTAACAAAAAATCCAGCAAGGGGACCAATGATATTAACATCAAATAAAGCTTTTCGATGAGGAAATGGACTGCGTATTTGAACAAACGCTCCTAAAGTTCCTAAAAACAGTGGAATTGGAATGAAGAAAGGTAAACTAGCACGTATTTTATAGTAAACAGCGCCGAAATAATGACCTAACTCTTGAGTACCTAATATCGTTATTATACCTAAAGCATAGGGTAATCCCTGTAAGAAAATATTAGGATCCGCTACATCAAAATTTGTTGGACTTCCCTCAGCAATTATACTTCCGGCACGAGTAGTGGTGAACAAAGTCATAACTAGTAATAACAAAGCCCATTTCAGTCCATTTAATCTTTCATTAACTAATGAAACTCCACTTATAGTTTGGGTATTAGGAACTAAGATAAAAAATGGTTTGCCATTCATACCTTCTTGAAAAACCAGCAGAAAGCGATCGCCAAATTCAGCTTCAATATTGGCTTTAATATTTTGATAAGCCTGATTTGGATCTATTCTAAGTTGACCTCGACAAATTACAGCTTGAGGTCGGTATTCAATATTGTGAATGTAATACACAGACCAAGGGAAACAGTTTCTTAACTTGGTTTCTTCTGTAGGCTCAATCGGACGCACTAGTTCTATTTCTTGTTTAGGTTCTACTGTTTTTAAAGCTGTTTTTGATTCTGATGTCGGAGATTTTTGTTTATTATCCTGGGCTCTACGTCCCCATTGAAATAAAAGCCAGTATAACAGAGTGCTGATAATAGAGTACCAGACTAATAATTCTTGCGGCTGCGTTTTTTTAACAGTATATATTGCTACCATTAAAAATGCAGGAGCCATGAACGCCAGCCATAGCAACCATGTGGGAGTTTTTGTCATCTTAGCGCTACTACGCACTGTTAGATAAATAAATATTCCCAATAATAAAAATGAAAAAATAAACCAAAAAATCATGAGTTATGAAATGAATTTGAAAGAACTCAAGCCAGATTTGACAGTTATAGAACTTGCTCACTAGTTATGAATAATAAGGTTTTATGTAGATACAAAAGAAATAACTAACCTTGAGGGGGTAAATTAACCCCAATAACTAGTACAAGAATTACCAAGCTTTCCCCTTAAAAAAATAGGATTTGAGGGTAGTAATCAGGTCTGAGATATGCTAGTTTTTGCCAGTTTTTTGTTTCCCCAGCGTAAGTCTCATAGTAATCAGATATTAGGTTGTTCATGAGTAAGTCTTGAGTAAATTAAACTGAAATTTTTTGAATGTAATAACGCTATTTTGAAATGTTTTTATTGAGATAGTATTTATATTGAGTTCTGTTTCCCTGTATAAATATGTATGTAACACTTATATAAAAATCCAGTTTGATTATTTTACTCCTAGGTTGAAGCAAGCGAGGGTGTATTTTATGCTTGCTTTTACGAAATACCTGTGTTTGTAGAGTACCTTACGTTGTCACTAAACACACCCTAAATGTTTTTAAACAATTTGCGAATGACCCCTATACATAAACTTAGAACGCTATTTAGTTATTTACTTTATAAGTTTTACTTTCTTTTACCTAATGTCCTCTAAACCGATTACAACAGACAAATTACCAAAAAATATTTTGAAAAATATTTTTTCTTTCCCACCGAATAGAGACACTTTAGGTGGTACAGCCTATTTAATTGTAGAAAATATTGGCAATATTCTTATAGATAGCCCTAATTTAGATGAAGCCAGCGAGAATTTTTTGCATTCTCAGGGAGGAATAAGCCATCTTTATATTACTCATCGCGGTGCTATTGGCAAAGCGGCAGCAATCCAAAAAAAATTTGATTGTAAAATTATTATCCAGGAACAAGAAGCTTACTTGCTACCTAATTTGACAGTAAAGACTTTTCAAGAAAAATTTACTTTAAATATTCAAACAGAATTAATTTGGACTCCCGGTCATTCTCCTGGGTCTTCTTGTCTTTACTACCATGATAATGGTGGAGTGTTATTTACCGGACGTCATTTACTACCCTTAGCGAATTCAACGCTTTTACCTTTACGGACAGCTACAACTTTCCACTGGTACAGACAAATTAAAAGCGTTGATTCACTCAAAAATAATTTTACAAAAGAAAATTTAAATTACATTTGTCCTGGTGCTTATACAGGGTATTTGCGAGGTAAGGGATACATAGACAATGCTTATGAACGATTATCAAATATAGATTTAAAGAATATTGATTAAGTAGGTAGGCGTTAAAAAATCAACCTATATGGCAAAATGTAAAATCGACAAACAGATTATAAATAGGTTGTTTCACAGTTTTTACAAAACTAAATATACATTGGTTTTATCGTGCTGACTTACTTAGATAAAATACATTCATTAAGGTACTCAATTCGTAAAGTAAAGTATCATTACAGGCTAAATCAAAACTGTAAGGAATGTGAATCATACCACCTAAAATTCTTGGCTCAGAACTACCCCCGCTTTTGACTATGCAAAAATTTTGCCCTCTCCAAAGCATCGGAGAGGTCGGTTGTTCAGGATTAACGTAGAATAATTAACTTTTGACTTCTACTCTCAAATAATTATCTGTTAGTAATTTCAAAGCAGTTTGATACTGAGTATCTTTATTTGTAGCAACTTCTTCACGAATTATAGGTTCAGAAGCAATAACTTTATCCGGTTTAATTCCTTGCTTATTAATATCTCGGTGGCTCGGAGTTTCATATTTTGCAATTGTTACCGCTATCCCAGACCCATTAGACAACTCAAATAAAGATTGAATTAAACCTTTGCCAAAAGTAGTTTCACCTACTAGCATCCCGCGATGGTTATCTTGTAGTGCCCCAGCTAAAATTTCGCTAGCGCTAGCAGTGCCTTCATTCACTAATACAATGAGTGGAGCATGGGTAAGTGCCGTATCCATCGCATCAAAGCTACCTTGAATACCCTGTCGATTAACTGTGTAAACAATAGTGCCCCGATCCAGCCACATACGAGCTACTTCTACACCAGCTTGTAGCAGTCCACCAGGATTATTTCTTAAATCTAAAATGTAGGCAGCTGCCCCTTTTTTTTCTAGACTAGAAATAGCTCTTGTCAATTCTGAAGAAGCATTAGCATTGAATTGGGTTAAGCGTATATATCCAAAAGGTATTCCTTCGGATGAAGAACGTAGTTCTGCAAGAACTGGATTAAGCTGAATGCGATCGCGTACAAGTCTAACTTCCTTAACTGGATCTTTATCTCTTTGGATCAACAAGGTGACTAAAGAACCAATAGAACCTCGCATTTTAGTCGCAGCTTCGTCAAGACTTAGCTTATCTGTTGAAATACCCTCAATTTCAAGAATGCGGTCATGGGGTTTAATACCTGCTTTTTCTGCCGGTGAACCATCAATGGGAGTTACTACTTCTAGTTTCCCAGTTTGGCTATTCAAGGCGATTTGTAGCCCCACACCGGTAAGTTCCCCAGAAGTATTTACTTTTAGGCTGCGGTACTGTTGTGGATCTAAAAAACGGGTAAAAGGATCCTCAAGTCCTTCTAACATCATTCTGATAGCTTTGTAAGCTGATTCATAATCATTCAATGGCTGCTTGAAAGCTTTCTTTCTCACATCTGACCAATTTAGATGATTAAAGGACTCATCTAAATAGTTGCGATTAACAATTCGCCAAGCTTCCACTACTAGTTTTTGCTCCTGTGTTAAAGCCTGTACTGGATTACAAAAACAATTTAAAACCAAGCATAAAGCCAGTAAAAGTGATAATCCAGCTTGAAAAATTCTTTTGTATATCAACCCCATTTTTAATTCCATTGTCTGACCAAAATTGCCCAACTTATCTTAGAAGCGTTGTTTTTGATGAAATCTATCTCTCGACTATGTTACTTTTTTTATAGAAGTAGTGCATTCTTCTCATAAAATTGTTTTAACAACAATCATGACAAAAATGTTTTAAACTACTGATTTTCAAGGCTATGCGTACATCTTGATTTTGTTTAAGATGAACATAAAGCATAATATATCCCGTCCAACTGTGAGAGATAATTATCTTTACTTATTATTTTCACAGTTAGTAGGTAAAAAGAGCCAACTTGCTATTTACACTGTTTACAAAAATCCCAAAACTTTTAATTGGGAGATTTATCAACCGCAATCGTATCTTGGGAAATTGAGTCCATATGGCGAACGTTTACGACTGGTTTGAAGAACGCCTAGAAATTCAGGCGCTCGCTGACGATGTCACCGATAAGTACGTTCCTCCTCACGTGAATATCTTTTATTGCTTGGGTGGAATTACTTTAACTTGTTTCTTAATCCAATTTGCGACTGGATTCGCAATGACCTTTTACTATAAGCCAACTGTTGCCGAAGCATATTCTTCTGTGCAGTACTTGATGACAGATGTAAACTTTGGTTGGTTAATTCGTTCTATTCATCGCTGGTCTGCCAGCATGATGGTACTAATGATGATTTTGCACGTTTTCCGGGTATATCTAACAGGTGGTTTTAAAAAGCCCCGAGAGTTAACCTGGGTCACTGGCGTATTACTAGCTGTAATTACAGTATCTTTCGGCGTTACTGGTTATTCTCTACCTTGGGATCAAGTTGGTTACTGGGCAGTCAAGATTGTAAGTGGTGTACCAGAAGCAATTCCTGTGGTTGGTACTTTAATTGCTGACTTGTTACGTGGCGGTTCTAGCGTTGGTCAAGCAACCTTAACTCGCTACTACAGCGCCCATACTTTCGTATTACCTTGGTTAATAGCAGTATTTATGTTGCTGCACTTCCTAATGATTCGTAAGCAGGGTATTTCTGGTCCGTTGTAATTAAACAGCGAATAAAAATATTTATTCTTTCACTCAGATTTAAGTTATATGTTCCAAACTTATGAAAAATAAGTAAAGAAACATTGCAAAACTTAAATCTGAAGTTTGAAATGATGAACTAAATGGGTATTTGTAAATACTCTTATTCAGGAGCTTTCTCTCAAATTTCTGTAAAAATAGAACAGTATATTGAGGAAAGTCCTGAATAAATCGACCATTATTCAGCAGGAGAACACATTTAAATATGGCAACTGAAAAAAAACCAGATCTTAGCGATCCAGCATTAAGAGCAAAATTAGCAAAAGGCATGGGTCATAACTATTATGGCGAACCAGCATGGCCTAATGACTTGCTTTATATCTTTCCCGTAGTAATTATGGGTTCTTTTGCTTGTATCGTAGCTTTAGCAGTATTAGACCCGGCAATGACTGGTGAGCCAGCAAATCCTTTTGCTACACCATTAGAAATTCTTCCGGAGTGGTACCTATATCCGGTATTCCAAATTCTACGTTCCGTTCCTAGCAAACTTTTAGGAGTATTAGCAATGGCTGCTGTACCCCTAGGTTTGATTTTGGTTCCCTTTATTGAAAACATTAATAAATTCCAAAATCCTTTCCGTCGTCCTGTTGCAACTACAGTTTTTCTATTCGGTACTATTGTTACCTTATGGTTAGGGATTGGTGCAACATTTCCAATTGATAAATCTTTTACTTTCGGGCTTTTCTAAATATATTCTTGCCGAAATATTTTAGTGCCTGTTAGTTTCAGAGGCATATACAGAAACTGTATATGCCTCTAAAAAATTAGAATAGCCATTAATTTTAGTTATCAAGGTTGCACTTTCTAGATTTTACGTTTAAATTCAATATAGGATTGTGGGATTTTTAAGTTACAATCTATACAAGAATTTTTCACCCACTCTATTGATATTACGGTCAATGCTTAGCATAGTGCAGCAGGACCATGTAACGGTAAAGAGCGAACTAAAGCTTCTAAACCAGGTGCAACAGTGGTTCGAGCGATTCTGTATAAAAAATCTGCCCCCACTTGGCTGGTCAGATAGTCAACTCTATCGTCTTAATCTTGCATTAGCAGAAGGATTTACTAACGCAGTTCGTCATGCGCATCATTCTCTACCCCCAGAAACAACAATTGATATTAACGTTTCCTTATGGATAGACAGATTAGAAATTAGAATATGGGACTATGGCAAACCCTTCAATCCTGATGCCATAACAGAGCCAGAGCCTGGTACATTACAAGTTGGTGGATATGGTTGGTTTCTGTTGAGACGTTTAGCTGACAAAGTAGCATACGAACGCGATACAGATAATAGAAATTGTTTGCTAATTGTCAAACATCGTTCTCAAGAATAATATAGCTGTGAAAAATAAGTAAATATCTATGTAGAGAGACAGTATTGTGTTTTTCTACATTTCGACGACTTTTCGGCGATATAGTTCTGGAGCTTTTTCTCGGATCATTTACTTGCGGCGTTTTTTTCGAAAGACCACC
>JBCCDM010000099.1:0-16531 GCA_039030795.1 Cyanobacteria bacterium P01_A01_bin.84 | reverse complement strand
CTCTTTGAGAGCATGGGTTACGCTACGCTAAACCATCCTACATTTAATTCAACCCACTTACTTAATATACGAGCTAATACAAAATCAAAATGGAAAAAACACTTTAAGTTACTAAAAATTACTAAATTATTGTTACTTTTCTTACAGTCAATGACAAAAAAGTTATAGATATTGTCAATCTTAGTAAGATACTTTATAAGTTATTAATTGAAAATTTAAAACTTACAGTTAATGGATTTTAGCAATTATCATTTATAAATTGAGCCTCATCAGAAAATGGATTATTCCTTGGGAGTAAGCTTTAACTATGCCTAAATCAAAATCAGTTAAATCACCATTTAACTATAAAGAGGTTTATCCTTGCCCATTATGTAGGGTTGGTGAAATTTCTCATATGCCGTTGATGGAGGCGATGGCGTGTGATTTTTGCCAGCAAATATTTACAGTTAATTTAGAGAAGCAGCAATTGATTATGCCCTCTAGACAACCGCCTTTAACTTGGCGCTGGAATGGAGTAAATTGGAACCAGGCTCATTTAGAAGGTGTCGATCTGGGCTGGGGTTATGCGATCGCGGCAATTTTATTTGTTGGCTTACCTACTACAATTATTGGGATAGTTGCCTATTGTTTTCCCCCAGAATCAAATTTTTCTATTACTTGGATACCATATATTTGGACATTTGTAACATTTATGTCTCATTTATCAATTATTATTTGGTTATTGATAGAGATTTACCAAATTCCTATTAGTTCTTATGCGAGAGCGATTAGACAACGAATTTTAAATTGAAGCATTTGAGCAACTAATATAAATTATTTACTATCAAGAGAATGAATTGACAAAGAATAATAAAAAAATCTAATTTTTTTGAAATGAACAATTTCCTGGTGCAAGTTTACTGACTAATTATTCATTTTGTTATAATATTTCCTTTACTCTCACGATAAAATCAAATAAAAAATAGAAGTATACTCAGAATAGTGATCTAATAGTTTAATAATATTTAAGTCCTGTTGGAGAATAGAGATTTGAAAAAATAGTACTTAAATGAGTAAATGTAGTTAACAGCACCTAAAAACTGATACGTGTAATCAAAACTATCTTGACTTTTGTGAGAAATTATCTGAGAGTAAGAAGATTTGAAAAATACTAAGATCCCACGAAGCAGCATCACTCATAATTTAAGGTAATTTGTAAGCGTAAATCGGCTGGAGAGAGATGGAGCGGTACTATAAGGTTTTGGAATTAGAGCCTGGAGCAACACTTGAGGAAGTTAATCAGGCTTACAAAGATTTGGCTTTTGTTTGGCATCCAGACCGTATACCGAAGGATAATCATCGCTTACAGGAAAAAGCCCATAAGAAATTGCGTGAAATTAATGAAGCGCGAGAAGTTTTGCGATCGCAGAAAAGTCAAACACCCAGAAGCCAAACACCCAAAAATCAAACACCCAAAAATCAAACACCCAGAAGTCAAACACCCAGAAGCCAAACACCCAAAAATCAAACACCCAAAAGTCAAGCACCCAAAAGTTCAGCACCCAAAAGTCAAACACCCAAAAATCAATCATACAAAAAATACTCATCGCCTTCCTATTACAGACAACCAACTCCAAAAAGTTATCATCCCCCAAAACCAGATAAGGATTTAAGCGGTAAAGACTTTAGTCGAGCTAACTTAAGTAATAAAGACTTATCTGGTCGTAACTTGAGCTACGCTAATTTAAGTAAAGCTGACCTGAGCGATACTTTTATGCATAAAGTTATTCTCAGAGGAGCAAATTTATCGGAAGCAAATTTATTTAGAGCCAATTTATTATTGGCAGACCTTAGAGAAGCTGATTTATCTGGCACAAACTTAATTGGTGCGGACTTGAGTGGTGCGGATCTGAGTGGTGCAAATCTTACAGGTGCAAGAGTTCGTTCGGGCGATCGCCTACTTGTAAAGCTTGTTGGTGCAAAGCTTTCAGGTGCCATCATGCCTGATGGTTCTATTCATGATTAAAAGCAACTAGTTATCAGAATTCGTTAGTAGCTAAAAACTAAAAGCTTCCTTAAAAGTGGATGACAATTGAGCAATACTATGGGCATGATTTTTATGTCTAACTTTTAAGAGTTAAAGAAAGTAATTCTATGAATCTGGCAATTATTGGCTGTGGTTATGTTGGTCGGGCTGTAGCCCAATATTGGCACCATAAGTTACTATTTAGGGTTTCTGTAACTACTACCACCCCAGAAAAAGTTCCTGTGCTGCAAACTGTTGCACAAAAAGTTACAGTATTAAATTGTAATGATACCCAAGCACTAAAATCGTTTCTCCACAACCAAGACGTAGTACTCGTGAGTATTGCTAGAAAAGGTAACAGTACTTATGAGGATACATATTTACGTACCGCTAGAAATTTAGTGTCAATAATTTCTGAAACTTCTGTCAAACAGATTATATATACTTCAACTTGTTCGGTTTATGGCGACCGCGATGGAGCATTGGTAACTGAAGAAACTCCGGTTAAGGCAATTAGTGAAAGCGAGCAGGTTTTCAATAAAACTGAGCAGGTATTGCTTGGTGCCGGTAGCGATAAACTTAAAGTATGTATTTTCAGACTAGGTGGTATCTATGGAATAGGTAGAGAACTTGTAAAAATTTACTCTCGTATTGCTGGTAAAACCCGTCCTGGAGATGGTAGTAGACCTGTAAATTGGATTCACCTTGATGACATAGTTGGGGGAATAGAGTTTGCCCGAGAACATCAACTTGCAGGTATATATAATTTAGTTGATGATTCCCAATTAACTAATAAAGAAGTAATTGAAACTGTATGTGAAAAATATAATTTACCTCAAGTAAGTTGGAACCCTTCCCTAAAAGCCGATCGTTCCAGTCTTAAAGTTTCAAATCATAAAATAAAAGACGCTGGTTACAAATTAATTCATCCACAAATACTTTTTTAAAAAATTACAGAAAAAATGATTTCAAAAAATTATATAGCATCCTCAAGCTTATTTTATCAGTGGCATCAATATCGCTGTGCCTATAATGTTTATCAGCCAAATAACTCTCAATCTGAAGGTCATAATTTACTTTTAATTCATCCTATTGGTGTAGGTTTATCAAAACTATTTTGGCAGCGTTTTTGTCAGGAATGGTACCAGCAAGGCAATAAAAATATTATTTATAATCCCGACTTACTCGGATGTGGCGAAAGCGATAAACCCCGGATTGCTTATATTCCTCAAGATTGGGCAGAGCAGTTACAATATTTTTTACAAAATGTCATCAAAAAACCGGTCATTATAGTAGTTCAAGGTGCATTATTTCCTGTAGCTATTGAACTATTAAAAATAGAAGAAAGCCTAGTTAAGGGTATGATCCTTGCAGGTCCACCAGCCTGGAAAATCATGACGAATACTATACCAAAGTGGAGAAAAAAAGTTATCTGGAATATTTTAGATTTTCCTAGTGGTAACTTATTTTATCGTTACGCAAGAAGGGAAAAGTTTCTAGAAAATTTTTCTAAGAAACAGTTATTTGGTTCCGATAACGATGTAGATACACAATGGTTGCAGACATTACAAGCAGCTGCAGCAGATATGTCTACCCGTCACGCAGTGTTTTCTTTTCTAGCTGGTTTTTGGCGTAAGGATTATGCTGAAGATATTGCATCCATTGACAAACCAACATTAGTAGTTTTTGGTGAAGCTGCATCTAGTATTAATACAATGGGTAAAACAGAAACTTCTGACCAACGTGTGAAAAATTACTCTGAAGTTTTACCACAAGGACGCAGTATCAAAATTCCTGGTAGAAACGTTTTACCATACGAATCAACCACGCAGTTTGTAGGAGCGATCGCACCTTTTGTTAAAGAGTTAACCTAATTTTGTAGATACCACAAAGGGGGAAGGCTAGCTGGAATTTATAATTGTGATGGGTCTATTCCTAAATCTCGCAATTTGGCAGCTAAACGTTCAGCTCTTGCCCGTTCCTGTTCGGCTCTTATATGCTCCTGTTCTGCTCTTGTATGTTCCTGTTTGACGCGTTCTGCTGCTGTAAGTATTAAATCGCCGTTTGAATGGTACCAACGCAGCCATAAACCTTGTACGTTTTGATAGCAGCCCTGCCACACTCCTAAAATTAAATGAATTTCATTAAAAAGCAACTTTTGTTCGGGTAAATTCAGTTCTTGATAGCGAGTACCCACGAGCTGAAATGCTCGTAAATGATTGCTATATCTATCAAAAATTATGTAATAAGGAACTCGTAATAATTGTTCATAAACCTGCCACTTAGTAGGTGGTTTATTAACTTCCCTTAAAGTTTGACCTAAATCTTCTTGCTCAGTCCCAGGAGAGAGTAGTTCTACCACAATAAAAGGGTGAACTCCCTCTTGCCAAATTACATAACTTAAACGTAAATCTTTCTGTTGAGTACTAGGAGAAACCCCTAAAACTGCAAACCAATCTGGACGCTTATACCATAAATGATTGCGAACATCATAGTAAAGATTCAAGTCAGTACCAACAAAAATCTCTTCTACCGGATAATTCGCAGGGGCAAAGGTCTCTCGTAATAATTGTGGCTGAAAATCATGAAATTCATCCGGCAAACCTGGCTCCTCTGGATTTTCGCTAGGTAAATCATACATTGTTGGTAGTACTTCTTTAGGCGGACGAGGAGGGTTGCTTTGGTACATGACATAAAAACTCGACAAACTGGGAAAGGGTGAAAAAATAAGGGTTAAAGGAAGAAAATAATAATCTTTTCTTCCATTCTAGGATAAGTAGCAATACAGTTCAGTTAAGCCTAAAAAATAGAAATAGTGTTTGCCCTGGTTTCTTACCTCAAGCCAACAAACAACTGAAAAGTTGGGTAACTCAAATCTTGCATCTATACGTATAAATAGTCAAATATAAAATACAAGGTAACAAATAATACTATTTTTTCAAGATTTGTTCACTCCTCTTTTAGAGGACTTCGTTTATAACCCTGGGACTTCCAGTCCTAGGCACTCAAGAATATTGAGTATTATTTTTTACGTTATTTTCTTGGTGCAAGATATGACGTAACGCTGTCGCTCTATCCAACCTACAATTATCATTATCCGCAACCGTATTGGGATAAGTAGTGGAAGCATCTATATCCTTATCTTAAAATAAGGAATTTGATAATAATAAATTTTCAACAATAGCATGGTCATCTATTAATCGGTTTTCTGTACCCTAACTAGGTACTGTGGTTGAATTATCCTTAACAGGTAAGAGATAAATACCTCCAGAAATTAGTGTTAAACTTACTGATACCCAAAACATAGAAATAGAAACAATTTGCCATTCTGTTGATAAAGGTGCAATTAGAAGCGCGATCGCAATTATTTGACTGACGGTTTTAAGTTTCCCCCAAATATTTGCACCCGAGACTTTTGGCTGATTTACCCTCCAACCAGCGATCGCTAATTCTCGTGCCAAAATTAAAAATACACCCCATCCTGGAACTTCTCCCAATTCAATTAATGCCAATAACGGGGCTAATACAAGTAATTTATCAACTAAAGGGTCAAGAAACTTACCCATTTCGCTAACCTGATTAAGTTTTCTTGCTAAATAACCATCCAACCAATCAGTACAAGCAGCGACTAGAAAAATCCCCAAACATATCCATCTAGTTTTATTTGTAGGTTCATTTAGGGTGTACAAAATGAAAGGTATACCCAAAAGACGAGAGAAAGTAATCCAATTCGGTATAGTCATTGCAGTTATAGGATTGCTATATAAATTAGGACATCATGTACTACTGTATGGGCAAAGAGCAAGGGGGAATGGGCTAGAGAAAATGTCTTAATATAAATCACTACTGCTATATCACTTACCCTGGACGCAAATTGGGTAAAACACATTACCCATCAACCATTCTCCATCACCCATTTATGAGAGGATTTGTTGTTGAGGTTATATACACAATATGATGACTCAAAACACAGATTCTCAATTCCGTACTGAAAAAGATTCAATGGGCGATCGCCAAATACCTAACGATGCTTACTATGGTATCCAAACTTTGCGCGCTACAGAAAATTTTCCAATTAGCGGTAATAAGCCTTTAGATACTTACGTGGATGCTTGCGTTCTGATAAAGAAGGCTACTGCTTTAACTAATGGAGAGTTGGGATGTATTCCTTTAGAGTTCCAACAGGCAATTGTACAATCTGCGGATGAGGTGCTTGAGGGAAAATTCCGTGACCAATTTATTGTAGATATTTATCAAGCAGGTGCTGGAACTTCTCACCATATGAATGTTAATGAAGTCTTAGCAAATCGTGCCTTGGAAATTTTGGGGGATAGTAAAGGTAATTATCAGCGTTTGAGCCCTAATGACCATGTAAACTACGGACAATCGACCAATGATGTAATTCCCACCGCGATTAGAATTGGTGGCTTATTAGCCCTATCCAGAACATTGTATCCAGCATTGGCAAAAACTATAGAAACCCTGAATACTAAAGCTGAAGAATTTCAAAATACGATCAAATCCGGTAGAACTCATATGCAGGACGCTGTCCCTGTACGTTTGGGGGAAAATTTTCGAGCTTGGACACAAATTTTCACAGAACATCATAATCGTATATATATAGCATCGAAAGATTTGATGAACTTAGGTTTAGGAGGTAGTGCCACGGGTACGGGGTTAAACACCCATCCTCAATATCGTCACCGCGTGGTACAAATTCTTTCAGAGCTAATAAAAACTCCATTACAACCTGCAACTCATCTCATGGCTGCAATGCAAAGTATGGCACCATTTGTCAACCTCTCTGGGTCCTTGCGTAATCTAGCCCAAGATTTAGTCAAGGTTTCTCATGACTTAAGACTAATGGATTCTGGACCAAACACTGGTTTCAAGGAAATTCAACTTCCACCCGTACAGCCCGGTTCTTCAATTATGCCGGGTAAATATAACCCGGTGATGGCAGAAATGACATCAATGGTGTGCTTCCAGGTGATGGGTTATGATAGCGCGATCGCTCTGGCTGCACAAGCAGGACAATTAGAATTAAATGTGATGATGCCTCTAATTGCCTATAATTTGATTCACAGTATTGAAATTTTGGGTAACACCATCGCCGCATTAAGCGATCGCTGCTTGAAAGGAATTAGTGCAAATCAACAACGTTGTTTGGCATATGCAGAAAGTAGTTTAGCTTTAGTCACAGCCCTAAATACACATATTGGTTATTTAAATGCAGCCTCGGTAGCCAAAGAATCTTTGGAAACTGGTAAGTCTTTACGACAGATTGTTTTAGAAAGAAAATTGATAAGTGAAACAGAACTTTCCGGAATACTTGATTTAGAGAAGCTTAGTACTATTATGCCTTTGAAAACTCTCCCTGAGTAGTAAATATATTCTATGTGCGACGATTTGAAGCGTTGCACATTTATCTCTAACAGGAAAAAATCATGCAAATCTTAGACTTTCATATATTCGTATTTAGTTCTATAGGACTGTTTGAATATCACTCTAATTATATTCGTATTTAGTATGACGTTTATTGAGTATTATGGCACCATTATAAAGCACTATTTTTTCACAGCTTACAAAAGCTCGTACACTAAAATATGTCTGCACAGCACCAGCAACCCAACAAAAATTTAATTCAGCATCAAAAATCAGCTAACCATCCGGTCAGATTTTTTCTGAATGTCTTTTTCCTTCTTCTAGGCTTAGTAGGATTCATAGTATCTTGTCAAAGCGATTCCTCTAAAGATACTTCTGATGCATCGAAACAAAATACTGTAACTATTCCAAAAGTAACAATCCAGCCCGAAGAAAGTGTTCCTAATCCACCATCCGTGAGTCAGTCTATCAAAGCAACTCCTGAGACTAGCTCTACTTCCAAAAAATCTCCTGTTTCAGTTCCTTCTCCACCTCATAGGGGAAATTCTCAACAGAACAATACAAGTAATACCAGTTCTAAACCTTCTCCTGGAAAACCAACAGAAACTTTTCCCATAACTCAAGCTAATCCCAATAATATAGATCAAAAGGATCAGGAATTTCCTATCGCTGTTTCTCCTCCGGAAAAATCAACTTCTCAAGAATCAAATAATAAATATAACAAGTACGCTGAATATTCTTCTAAACCAAAAGGACAAAAAATTTACCAAAATAAGCAATTAGGTTTTAGTTTTAAATACCCCAAAGGCTATGTTGTTGGGAAAAATCCCAGCAGTCCTAATGCAAAACCTGGAATATCTCAACAGAAACTAGATATGTGGACTAACGAAGACTTTCAGGCAATTAAAGCAGGAAAGTTCCAAGGTACAGAATTACCAGCAAGTGTGAGTATTTCTGTAGAAAAAAATCCCAAACGTCTGAATGCAGAACAATGGTTTAAAGAAAATGCAGATGAATTTGGTTCTACCGCAAATCAAACAACACGTTTAGTTGCAGGTCAAAAAGCACTAGCTTTCAGTACAGCCGATTTATATGAATCAGAGAATATAGTATTACCGACTAAAGATAGTTCTAATATCATCATTATTAGTCTCGCCCAAAGTCAAAACAATTTAGATAGAGAATATAAACAAGCTTTTGAACAAGTTATTTCCAGTTTTAATCTACGAAACCGGTAATTATATTTATGAACCAATCAAAAGTTGTACCCCTATTCCCCACGGATATAGCTATTGAAAGAGTTATTAGTCGTTCCCTATTAAGTACTAGTGCAAATTCAAGCTATTAGACAGAACCCTGTGAGCTAAGAGGTAATTTTAGCCTAAATCCAAAACCAAAAACTAAAAACTAAAAACCAAAAAATAAAAGCTAAAAACCAGCAGCTATATGTACCACCTTGGAAACTGTACCTATCTAAAAAAAAACTTGTTACGAATAAATTTAGGATTAAAATATGCAAACTCAATCACCATCTGTAAGCTTAATTAGGGCAAATTCCTACGAACGGCAGATATTACGAGAGTCATTACATTCCCTCCTAGAACCCTTGGGTGGCATGGAGACATTCGTAAAGCCGGGACAAAGGGTCTTGCTCAAACCTAACTTACTTACAGGTTCTCGTCCTGGGAAAGAATGTACTACTCGTCCGGAAGTAGTATATGAGGTTGCACAGATGGTTATAGAAGCTGGTGGTAAGCCGTTTATTGGAGATAGTCCTGCTTTTGGTAGTGCTAAAGGAGTAGCCCTAGCCAGTGGATATCAAGCAATTCTAGAAGAATTAAAACTACCAATTGTTGATTTTCATGGTCAACGTTATCAGGTAGTAAATGAAAAATTTAATCACTTATTACTTTCCAAAGAAGCAATGGATGCAGACGTGGTAATTAACTTACCAAAAGTAAAATCTCACGTCCAGTTGGTATTGACTTTGGGAGTCAAAAACTTGTTTGGTTGTGTCCCAGGGAAGATGAAAGCTTGGTGGCACATGGAAGCAGGAAAAGATAGTCAACGTTTCGGGGATATGTTAGTGGAAACGGCTCGAGCTATAAATCCAAATTTAACTATCTTAGATGGAATTATAGGTCATCAAGGTAATGGTCCTAGCGGTGGTGAACCTAGGGATTTAGGAATTTTAGGCGCTTCGGCAAACGTCTATGCTTTAGATAGAGCCGCGATCGCAATTCTAAATGTTTCTCCTCAAGAAGTTCCTACCGTTGCAGCATCAATACGAGCAAATATATGTCCATCTTTAGATAAGATATATTATCCATTATTGCATCCTGATATGTTGCAAATAAAAGATTGGCAGTTACCCGACAATTTTGTACCAATAGATTTCGGTATGCCTAGAGTAATCAAATCAACATTCAAGCACTTTTATATTAGATTTATCAAGGAGCGAATGAGCGCATATGCTCAACGTTAGTAGTTATTGTATTCATTTCGACCTCATTTTTACTATAAGTGCAAACTCTGTTACAGCAGGTAAAAAACTAGGGAAGTAATCTATAAATACCCTCCGATTACTTAACCATACCGCCTCATTTTAGTGGCGGTTTTTTCATGACTATTCGTATTTTAATCATAGGAAAATAAATCTATTCTTTTCTAAGTAAATTGATAGAATTTCACTTGCGATCAAAACAATCTCATAATTTAGACTTAAGTGCTAACTCTACATCTTTATAGATACTAATTAATATTTTTATCATCTATTTGTAATCTCAATGATATACGGTTCGCTAATCATTTAGATTTAATATATTTTATCATCGAAGCTTCAGATTTACTTTTGAGTGTAATTACGGATATCTAGATACTTATCAGACTGTTAACCTGTATTTACTCGGTAGACATTATTAGTTGAAATTTATAGATACTTATATTTTTCTTTAGTCTCTTTTTATAGACTAAAACTTCTAAGATTAATTGCTTAAAAACATAATATTTTAAGTAGTTATGCGGTAAATATATATTGTATAAAATATTTACTGAAATCCTTGAAAATGTGTATATATCTACTTTCTAAGAAAAAAAAAGTAAAAAAATTGCTGGAAAATCATTTTGAGATTACTATAGGACAGTGTCATTTATGGTAATTTTTAATGCTAAGGTTTTTATCTATGCTGAACTAAATAATGACATGACATATTGTTGAATATTGGCAAATTGGCAACACAAACCAATAAAAATAATTTTATGATGCTTTGGTATCAACAAACAAAGCTAGAAAATAGACTTTGTTAAGTAAATTAAATCGCAATGAAAAATTGGTCATAAACATACCTTTTCATGTGAAAAAATAGCTAAAATAAGAATGATACTCTCGGTAAGAGAGTTAACCTAAAATCGACCAGACAAACTGAAACTTTTTATGGACTCAAATAGTCAGTCTCCTAATTCTGCCGATCCACATTCCTATAAGATGGTAGACATTATAGGAGCTGCGATCGCTCTTTTAACTTTGACACTACCGCTATTTCTTATCGGTAGTTATTCTTCAACACCAATGGAAAATGTACCACCCCTTACATACAACGCTAGAAATAAGTAAGGATATATTAAAAATATGTTATAAATCAGTGAGCATTTGATATGAATAGGTTAAGAAAAGTATTTTTAATCAAGAATAGTGTATGTGATTGATTAAAAATAAGTCAAAAGTTTTGTACTAATAAAAATGATGTTGCGAAATGAACGGCTACAAAAAATAAAGCAAGTTCCATGATTGAATTAAGAGGAACTATATAATTTTAGATTTTTCATAAAATTTCTGAAGAATACTCAGCTATCCTTGCTTCGTACCCCCAGTCCAATTAAGAATTACTATAAATACTGTAGATACTGTAGATACTGTAGATAAGTTACGTACCTTGCATTCTTGGGTTTGTTAACCCTGCAAATCTTTGCTTCAGACTAATAGTACAGCACGGCAGTAGTAAGACTACCATTTTTATTTCCCTTGCCCCTTGCCCCTTGCCCAATATTATAAAAGTTACGGTTTATTTACGTCTTGTTGTACTAGTCTGACGGAGTTGATAGAGAGTTCCTAGAGAAAGTACTTTGAGAGACTACCATATTAGCCTAAAATTTTACACGGGTAAGCATTAAAAGCGCCCGTAACTTTCTTTAGCTCAGGAGTGAACTTTGGACTTATCTCTTATACCCGCTCAACCTAAACCAGGTCTGATTAATGTTCTTATAGAAATTATTGGTGGTAGTAAGAATAAATACGAATTCGATAAAGATATAAATGCTTTTGCCTTAGACAGAGTATTGTATTCTTCAGTGAAATACCCATATGACTATGGTTTTGTACCTAATACCTTAGCTGATGATGGCGACCCTTTAGATGGTATGGTACTTATGGATGAGCCTACATTCCCAGGATGCGTAATTACCGCTAGACCAATAGGAATGTTAGAAATGATTGATGGTGGCGATCGCGATGAGAAAATTCTCTGCGTTCCTGAGAAAGATCCCCGCTATGCAGATGTTAAATCACTTAAAGATGTTGCAAAACATCGTCTAGATGAAATCGCTGAATTTTTCCGCACATATAAAAATTTAGAAAAAAAGGAAACACAAATCTTGGGTTGGCAAGATGTTGATACAGTTAAACCTTTAGTAGATAAATGTATTGCTGCTGGAAAATAAGTAAAAGATTAGTAAAGTTTACTTAAATCTTTGATGAGAGGATTACTTAAGAACTTAGAAAATATTCTAGTTTCTTTTCTTGAGTAATCCTTCTTAAGAGATGAGTCAGAATACATGAGTTGAGAATACAATCTATATAATTGTTTTCTTAAATTTGAACCCAGATGCAGCGTACGCTTCTTTTTGCCAAGATTCACAACTGTACCTTAACCAAAGCCAACATTAATTATGTAGGTAGTATTAGTATTGACTCAGTACTATTAGAAAAATCTGGAATTATGGTATTTGAGCAGGTACAAGTAGTGAATATAACTAATGGTCAGCGTTTGGTTACTTATGCTATACCTGCTAAAGCCGAGTCTGGAGCTATTGAATTAAATGGGGCTGCTGCACGTTTAGCCACTATTGGCGATCGCTTAATTATAATGGCATATGGACAGTTTACTCAGGAAGAACTCAAAGCCTACTCTCCAAGAGTGGTGATTGTAAATCCAGCAAACCAGGTGTTAGAGGTACGGTATTATAGTGATTTGCTCGGTAATGTCTGATTTTAAAGAATTATGTCTAATTTCGAGCGGTTCCATTCTCGTGAATCACAAGTTAAAACAAACAAGTCTCAGGAATCACCAGGGCGATTTTTTGCCCGATTCTGGGGTGTTAGGGGTTTGATTCCTACTCCCAGCTTTCACAATAGCCGCTATGGTGGAAATACTGCCTGTGTAGAAATAAATGTTGATGGGAAATATCTAATATTTGATGGGGGTACAGGTTTACGTATTCTGGGAAAAAGTTTAGAAAAACAGGAAAAGTCAATAGAAGCGCACTTGTTCTTTACTAACTCCCAAACTAATCGCATTCAAGGATTTCCTTTTTTTGCACCCGCATTTACACCAGAAAATTGCTTATATGTATACGGTACAGCAGCATCTAATGGAGCTTCTATTAAACAAAGCTTGTGCGACCAGATGTTACAACCGCTTTTCCCTTACCCTCTGCAAGTTATGCAGTCTCAACTACATTTTTATAATTTCAATGTTGGTAAAGCGATCGCTTTAGATGATATTACGGTGAATACTGGACTAATCAATAGAACCCAAAGGTCTGTTGGCTATAAAGTAAGCTGGAAAGAATATAGTATTGCTTATATTACAGATTTAAGTATAAATGCCGATAGTTCCGAACAAGAGGAAATTGTTCGTCTAACTCAGGGAGTTGATTTGCTAATTGTCAATACTATCTTTCTTCCTCCGACAGAACTAAGGAACCGAGATAATTATTTATACTGGCATAATGCTACAGATTTAGCCCAGGAAATGCAGGTCAAACGCCTCGCTATCTCTCAGCATCATCCTGATGATGATGACGAATATTTAGATAAAGCAGAAGTAAAAATCAAATCTATTTTTACCGAAGCAATTATTGCCCGTGAAGGTTCAGTTGTAAATGTTGGGTGATAAGTACTTGTGTGATTATCCCGTTTAAAGATTTACCATGTCTATCCGTATTTTGTCACTGTGGGGAGAACAAAAAGCAAATACAGTATTTAAAATTTAGACTAGGAATTGGATTGTGGCTTTCGATTGTGGCTCTATTTTATAACATCATTAGAGTCATAATTGCTGCAAACAATATAAAACTCAATACCTATCCACATCTTTCAACTGCGAACTGACCCCATATGTACGAATAGCAGCTTCCCCACAAGTGCGTGGTGTCGGGAAAATCTTCTCTGGGTTTGCCAAACCTTGGGGATTAAATACTCCTCTTACCCATTGCATAGTTTCCATATCAGCATCGCTAAACATCGAAGGCATATAGCATCTTTTCTCGGCTCCAATACCATGCTCCCCTGAAATACTACCACCAACTCTCACACATAATTTAAGTATTTCCCCTCCCACTTCTTCTACTTTCTCTAGTTCTCCAGGGATAGAGTTATTGTAAAGAATTAATGGATGTAAATTACCGTCACCAGCGTGAAATACATTAGCAATTCTATACCCAGATTTTTCACTTAACTCCTCAATCTCTTTCAATACATAGGGTAGTTGAGTGCGAGGAATGACACCATCTTGTACGTAATAATCCGGACTTAAATGTCCTGCTGCTGCAAAAGCTGCTTTTCTACCCTTCCATAACTTCAAACGCTGCTCCAATTCGCTCTCACCAACAATATTACGGGCACCATTTGATTTACAAATCTCAATAACTCGCTTTTTGCTGCCATTGACTTCTACATCTAAACCATCAATTTCTACTAATAAAATAGCTGCTGCATCTCTGGGATAACAATTTAATGCTGTCACATCCTCCACAGCATTAATACTTAAATTATCCATAATTTCCATACCACCAGGAATAATACCCGAACTGATGATATCCGAGACTGCTCCACCAGCAGCTTCTACACTGGTAAAATCTGCCAGTAATACACATATTGATTCCGGAGTTTTCAGAATTCGTAGAGTAATTTCTGTCGCAATACCTAAAGTCCCCTCAGAACCAACGAAAATACCCGTTAGGTCATATCCTGGCATCTCTGAAATTTGTCCGCCTAAATCAACGATTTCCCCAGTAGCAGTAACAATTTTTAGCCCCATCACATGGTTTGTTGTTACCCCATATTTAAGACAATGCACACCCCCAGAATTTTCTGCCACATTACCCCCAATTGAGCAGATAATTTGACTTGAGGGGTCAGGAGCATAGTAAAAACCAGCACCGCTAACAGTTTGTGTTACCCAATTATTAATGACTCCGGGTTGCACTACTACACGCTGATTTTCCAAATCTACATTTAAGATTTGTCGCATCAAAGAAGTGACAATCAACACGCAATCTTCTATTGGTAAAGCACCACCAGATAAACCCGTACCGGAACCTCTAGCAATAAAAGGAATTGAGTACTTGTTACATATTTTTACTACCTCAGCTACTTGTTGTGTAGTCTTAGGTAACACAGCCAAGTCAGGACGTTGACGGTAGCTAGTTAATCCGTCACATTCATAAGTAATCAATTCCTCACGACGCTGCACCACACCTTTCTTACCAAGTACAGCCTCAAATTCCTTAATTATGGGTTTCCAGTGACGTTTTTGTTTATCTTTAGTAAGCATAATTTTCACAGAGGTAGATTTAACTGATAGATTTAGCCACTATATTCAGGAATAGGTACTAAGAATATTGTGACAGGTAAGAGCGATCGCGTACATTGATAGATACAATAAATGCCAACGATAATTCTTAACTGGTACCAATTTTATGTAAAGTTACACCAAATAAATGTAGTAAAGACGAAGTAAGTGTTTTGTCTGGAACAATCAATATAAACTACATCTTCTGTCATTGCATCTTCCGCCCAGAAACGGTATCAACTGTATTGTGCTTATAAATTTCTTCGACAAAATATCAATCGTCTAATCTAGATGTATGAACCCAAAGACAGTAGATAATCTATTATGGTCAAGCAAACTTTAATTGATAATGATGATGGCTTCTACATTCCAGATGCCAACCAGCTACTCACTGAAGATGATACACCTGTGGATAATTTTGCATCTGAGAAACAACAACGCCTTTTAGTTGGTTCTCTTTACAGTTCTTTACAAACAACACCTTTTCTAGCAGCAGCTAATGTCGGTATCTATTACACAGATTTAAAACCAGCCATAGTACCCGATGTCTTCTTAAGTTTAAACGCTCAAGTTCCTGAAAATTGGTGGGAAAAACAAAACCGTTGCTACATGGTTTGGCGATTTGGTAAACCACCGGAAGTTGCAATTGAAATTGTTTCTAATAAAGTTGGTGATGAATTAGGAGAGAAACTGAGAATATACGAACATATGCGAGCAAGCTACTATGTTGTATATGACCCCACCAAGCAACTTAGTGAAGAAATCCTGCAAATTTACGAATTACGAGGAATGCGCTATTCCCAAACTTCCGAGACCTGGTTAGAACAAGTCGGATTAGGTTTAACTTTGTGGTCAGGTGAATTTGAAGCGAGACAAGACTCTTGGTTACGTTGGTGTTATCAAGATGGTACTGTGTTACCAACAGGAGATGAACGTGCTCAATCTGCCGAAAATCGCGCTCAAACTGCCGAAAATCGCGCTCAAACTGCCGAACAACGAGCCGCAAAACTAGCCGCAAAACTGCGAGAAATGGGCATCAATCCAGACACATTGATGTAGAGATGTAGCAGTGCTACGTCTTCGTATCCCGTATTCAACCTGTAAAAAAATAACACACATCTTGCACCAAGAAAGTCGTGTAAATAAATAACACTCAGTATTCTCAACATATTCTCGACCGCCTAGGATTGAAAGTCCCAGGCTTATAACCAAAGTCCTCTAAAAGAGGACTGAATAAATATTGAATCAAGAGTATTATTTATTACTATTAATTTCATGTTTAACTATTTAT
>JBCCDM010000098.1:0-16547 GCA_039030795.1 Cyanobacteria bacterium P01_A01_bin.84 | reverse complement strand
TTTCTTGCGTTGTTTTTCATAGCTGCTAAGTTCTTTCAATTGAAACATAGTTAATGTGGTGTGATTTTAATCTAAAGTGAGATATTTTAAATTTTATAAATGAAAAAATACTACTAACTCTAAAAATGAAAGAAAACAACCAGGAACAAAGCATCAAAGTTCTACAAAAAATTCTTGAATTTGAGTTGCAAGGAGTTATCCGTTATACCTATTACTGCGTAATGCTTGATAAGAAGAGTCGAGAGTCAAAAATATTAGATTTTTTAAAAGAACAAGCTCAAGAATCACTTCATCATGCTCAATTAGTTGGGGATTTACTAGTAAAAATTAAAGGTTATGAGCCATTACAGATTTTACCCAATTATCAATTACAAAATTACAGCGTAGTTAATATTTTGATGGCAAGTAAAGCCCACGAGCAAGAAGCTATAGACTATTATAATCGCTTGCTAGAAATGGAGCAAGGTTGTAATAGTTATTTAGAAGAATTTGCTTCAAAAATGGTAATTGAAGAAGGAGAACATAGTCAAGAATTGAAAGAAATGATTAATGAATATAAAACTTCAATTTAATTGGAAATAGAACTTATTCTTGCTTATGTCAAAATGGGTGCAAACACCTATTTCAGTGGGTAAGTCCTAATAAATTGATAACCTGATTCTTGATTCTTTAAAGAATCAAAAATATCTATAAATTATATATGCAGACCGGATAGCCTAGAAGTACTCAAAACTATCCGGTCTGCATATACTTCTGTACATACATATAAATTTTATAATTCTCAACAATAAAGTAAGAATAATTACATTTTCGATATAGTTTATTTACTTTCGAGTAACTGGTGGTGAGGGCTTGATTTGCCAGCAGATACCGCATCATAAACTCTTTACAAGAGTAATTTTTTTTAATTTTAATATCCTAATAAGATTGTAACAAAATTTATGTTGACTTAGCCTATCAAAAGATATAGATTTTTACTTGAAGCTTGTTGAGATTAATTTGTAAAAATATTGAGAATATATCCTAAAGGAGGAACGCAAATGAGTGTGAGCAAAAAGAATATTCTGAGTGCCAGCACTGCATTTGTAGTGTTAATAGGGTTAGCTTTAGCTACAGTTAGTTGTTCTGGGTCAAATGCTAATAATACCTCTGGACAAAATCAAAAAACTTTAAAAATAGCTTTTCCTGGTAGAAAAGATTCCGCAGAGTTGCGAAAAAAAGTAAGTCTAGTTACTGCATTCTTATCTAAAGAGTTAGGATATCCAGTTCAAGGATTAATCGGTTCTAGTGGTGGTGCAGTAGAGTCTTTGAAGCTTAATCAGTCTGATATTGCTTTCTTAAGTAGTAAACCAGCTTTGAAGGCAGAAGAATTCGCTAATGCACGTTTGTATTTAGCCGAAGTTCGTCCTAAGTATTCAGGTAAATATACTTATAGTTCAAGTGTTGTAGTAGCAAAAGATAGTCCTTTACAACCAAAAGCCACTACCAAAGAAACTTTGGCACAACTCAAAGGTAAAAGAGTTGCTTTCACAGGACGTAATTCTACTTCAGGATTCATTTTTCCAGTTGGTGAATTAATTAAGCAGGGATTGGTATCTGATACGGATAGGTTGAATAAATTTTTCGGCGAAGTTTTCTATGGTGGGAACTATACTGGAGCTTTGCTTTCTGTGGTTCGGGGACGTTCTGATGTTGCAGTAGTATCAGAATATGCTTTAAACCCTCCGTATATTTCTGAAGAAGAGAAAAGTAAATTGCGGGTTTTATACCAAATTAAAGGAGTACCCGCTCACGGTGTGGCTATTGATGACGATATTCCCGAAGAAAAACGGGAGAAAATTATTCAAGCCCTTTTAAAACTGAATAAACCGGAAAATAATAAGCTGTTACGTGACTTATATAACTCCACAGAATTAGTTAAAATTGACCACGATACTCATCTCAAACCTATACGAGAAGCCCTAAAAGCCATAGAAAAAAAGAATTAATTACAATCAATTGCTTGTACTGAGATAAAAAATTTTATACCAGTTTATAAAAGCTAGATAACAGATTCATTCTTTAGAAACCCAGATGATATTAGTACTCGATTAACTTGAGTGATTATTGGTTAGGTCATATCTTGCACCAAGAAAGTCATGTAAGTAAATAATACTCAGTATTCCCGAGCGCCTAGGACTGGAAGTCTCCGCAGTCGCTCATGGGGGAAACCCCCAGGACCGCGCTGCTCTCCAGGCTTATAAACGAAGTCTTCTAAAAGAGGACTGAATAAATCTTGAATTAATAGTATTATTTGTTACTTCATATTTTATGTTTGACTATTTATACGTATAGGTGCAAGATTTGAGCGTCCAAAGAGGGCAAGTCAAAAGTCAAAAGTTAAAAGTCAAAAGTGTTAAACTCCCTCACAACGAATGAAACTTGCGCATTTTTTGGCTTCGGCTAAAATCTATGCTATGTAAGGGTTTAATGTGCAAGTTAGGAGTTAGAGCTAAACTCGGTACAGAGAACAGGGGAAAACAGAGGGAAAAAAGACATTAACATTACATTTATCTTCCCAATCTTAAAAGTCTTCCCCTCTTTTCTTTCCGAGGTACTGGATACGTAAGACAATACGGTTCAGGTAAACCTCAAAGAAATAGAACAAATAGAAATAGAAATACTGTAATTTGGGTTTTGGGGCTGATAATGTTGGGTAAAGCGATAGCGTTACCCAACCTACAATTTCTCTTAACCGCAACCGTATTTTACAAGATAATCGTGACATTCCTTACAGAAGACATTGCAGTGTCGTTACGAATATCTTGAGTTGGTACTAAAAATAACTATCATCATTTCAAGACTTATTGACTATGAAACAACCTTTAATTGAGTGTAATGAAATACAAACATACTATGCAAAAAACTTAAATCGTCCCATTCTCAATGGAATTAACTGCAAAATCAATCCAGGTGAATTTGTAGTTTTGTTAGGACTCAATGGTGCAGGAAAGTCAACTCTGTTGAGAAGTTTAGTTGGATTAGTTCCCCTGCAAAAAGGAACCATAAAAGTGAATGGAATAACATTAGATAAGCGATCGCTAGTTTCCATTAGACAACAAGTAGGGATGTTATTCCAAGGTGGAGGTCTGATTCATCAGCTATCAGCATTAGAAAACGTCATGTGTGGAAAACTTGGGAATAGGGGTAGTTTGCAGACATTATTTGGATTTCCCAAGCAGGACAAACATCAAGCACTCAAACTCCTTACAGAACTAGGACTACAAGAACACGCATATCAAAAAACTGCTAAACTTAGTGGCGGACAGCAACAACGAGTTGCGATCGCGCGTGCTTTAATTCAGTCACCCGACGTACTTTTAGCAGACGAACCCATCACAGGATTAGACGCGATCGCATCACAGCAGGTAATGGAAACTTTATCTGACTTGCATTCTCGACATGGTATGACTATTATCACGGTTTTACATGACCTAGGAATGGCAGAGAAATATGCACAAAGAGCGATTTTATTAAATGCAGGTAATGTTGTCTACGATGGATGTGCAGATAACATAGAAGCTCTATTTGCAAAATACGAACATTAATTTACGGGATAAGTAAGAAAATTCCGATATTTACAATTCTGATATTGATAATTCTAATATTTACAATTCCGATATTTACAATTTTAATATTTATATCGTTGATCTAGTACTCGATCAAAGAAACTTTGCCGTATAACAAATTGATATAATCCCTGTCAATAAAGAGTTTAAAAGATAAAATACCCAGCAAAGTTCGCTTATTAGTAGACCACTAGTCTCTCTTAAAGAAGCTATTACCTTTCTCCTTTACCCTTTTCCCTTTGACTAAATATATGAAAAACCTATCTAAATTTTCCCAGCGTTTTCCTTGGGTAAATCGCTTATTAATTTTATCTCTAATAGTTCTTGTTTATAGTTGGGCATTATTTGGTCTCAAAATAAATTTTGAATACTTTAAGTTATCTTATGTCACAGAATTTATCTCGCGCTTATTTCCACCAGACTTGTCAGTATTAGACGTTGCAATAGAACGTCTCATTGAAACTATTCAAATGTCTATCTGGGGGACAACTATCGGTGCTATTCTCTCCCTACCTATAGCCGTTGCTAGCGCTCGTAATATTGCTCCTCCATGGTTACAAGTAACTGCCAACTTTTTTCAAAATACCGTCCGTTCCGTTCCTTCAATTATTCTGGGTTTAATCTTTGTCTCTGCGATCGGATTAGGGGCACCTGCGGGAACTTTAGCTTTAGGAATTTATACTATCGGCTATCTAGGCAAATTTTACCAGGAAGCAATTGAGGCTGTTAATCCCCGTTCTTTAGAATCTTTGAGAGTTGCAGGTGCTTCAGAATTACAAATTCTACAATATGGAATTTTTCCTCAAATTTTACCATTAGGAATTGGCTACACCTTTTATATGTTTGAGTATAATATTCGAGCTGCATCGGTTCTAGGTGTAGTTGGTGCAGGTGGTATCGGTTTTGAGTTGAAGAGTTATATGGAAGCTTTTGAGTTCAATAAAGCCTTAACAATGTTACTAGTACTTTTAGTTGTAATTACAATTATTGATTTGATTAGTAACGAATTACGTCACCGTTTAGAATCGATGTAATACTATAAGAGCAAATTAAAATGGGAGAATTTTAAAACCCTTACTCAACTACGAGAAAAATTAACCTCTGTACTAGAAACAATCACCCCAGACGTGATTATTTCTCTCACCTCTTATGACCACATTCTCGTTCGCGTAGCGTCTCCATTTGGGAGAAGCTTTATTTAGCGCATCTTCATAAAAAACTGGTATTACAATTATAAAATCAATGCCGAGACCTGAAAGCCTAGGACTGAAAATCCCAGGCTTATAAACAAAGTCCTCTACAAGAGGACTGAATAAGTCTTGTAAAAAAGTATTATTTATTATTTTATATTTTATATTTTATCTTTGACTATTTATACGTAGGACTTGCTGAAAAAGTAATTATTGTAGCCCTCGGTTTCTAACCTGCGGGCTTGATAATTCCGTAAATACTCAATTTCCTACTTCCAACAAGTCTGAATTTTTCTCCACAGACTCATTCACTTCAGCTATGTCAAAATGTCTATCCATTAAAGCATCAACCTGTTTAGCTTGAATCCGACTATAACGGGTTTTATCTGGCATAATTACATTTGGTCCAGCTTTACACTTTTTCATACAGCCGGTACCTTTAATCATTACCTTATCTTCCAAACCGCGATCGCTAATTGCCGCTTCCATTGCTTTACACAAAGCTTTACCACCACGCTTCATGCAGTCTGATTTCTGACACACTAATATTTTTGCTTGAGCTTGAGCTTTATTTTTATTTTTATCTTTATCTTTATCTACATTCCCTTTCTCAGGTTTTAACTCCTGGGCTAAAGGTGGTATCAGGTTATGTCCTGATATAATACGTTCTGCTTGAAAACTAACTTCATCAGTCTTAAACTTTATCTTTTTGGTTCCGAATACTTGTAAATGAGTCCCATGAGCTAAATTCCAGTTAAATGCTGCTCTTAAAGGCTTAGCTAATTTTATATAACGTTCCCCATCAGCCGTTTTTAATAATAAACCTTTGATTTTATAACCGTCTTTTATAACAATTTCCTGAAAAGTACCTTCTAAATAAAACTCTGAAATTTCAGTTTTATAAGATTTACTCATTTTCTTTTGTCCCTCCTTTTACTAACTTTTAGATAAATTACAAATTAGTACTAGTGTACCTAATTACATTTTCCAACACCGTTCTAGACCTAAAATCAAGTCTCGACGGCTAGCATTAAGCGATCGCATCACGCTCCAAACTTGAATTGCTGCTGCTACATGATTGATCGTTACTGTTAATACTTTTTCTTCCCCATACCAGCAAGGGATATCTAATTCCTGTAACCGTCGATAAATTTCCCAACGGTCAGCCAGCATTACATCTAAATTCTGTTGTAATTGGGCTTGTGATATTGACGGTTCCAACATAGCCTCCAAGTGAAACTTTATTGCATTAAATATAAATGTTCAAATCTGAACCCCAAGCATCCATGCACCCAAAAGCCTTAATCTCTAGATTCCTACAAGCACAGTCAGTTAAATATCTGAAATGAGCTTGCATTTAAAAACTTTGAAAAGAAATAAACAAAGTCACTTCATTTAGATCAATAACAAAGCGGATTTACAGTCAATAATTTTCGCCCCTAAATAAAGGATACATCAAGTGCAAACAATTCTCATTAGTTTTCAAAAAAAAAATAAAAAATCAGCAAATATACTCATCATCGAGAAAGTATAAATGAAGCAAATATATATCAGTTGTCAATCTCGTAAACAATTTTATGGGAGGAAGAAAAAGAGTTGCAAAAAAGAGATGAAAATCCTTTTACATATGGGATACAGGCTTCTTTCTAAAGTTGAAAGCTAACATACCTGTTTTTCTCATACCTGCAACTTAATGTTAAAAAAGCATTATCTTTAAGAGGGCGGTGTATCTTTCCTTTCAACTACCTACTAGGCATTTTGACGATATGATGCCAGACAAATAATATGAGATTGTTAAGATTTTAGCCATTGATGAGGCATTGATTAACCATTCATAGCCCTCGAGTTTCATGATTTGCTCTTCCTACTAATGCAGCTAAGATTTATTGGATTTTGTATATTCTAATTATGGAAAATCTCTATTATTTACTGAATTTAATACTGAATTTAACTTATGAGGCATATCTATCTAACTCATAAAATCTCTCAATAGCGATGAATTCATACTTACAAAAACTTATAAAACTTTATGAGTAAAAAATAATATAATTATTAGCCTCGGTATTTACTTCATCGATGAGTAGGAAGGTTATGACCGGTTTTAGTCGTCACCCACCCTGCAAATCATTTATATTTTTTCAGATATTTTTTTCAGATATCTTGAATTGCGATCGCTAACTTTAAGAACTAAGAACTAAGAACTAAGAATTAAGAACTAAAATGACACCAACTTTACTGGGACGCTGGCAAACTAGAATATTTCTTCTTGCAACTGTAGGAATCTTGATATCTATACCATTTGGGATGGGTCTAACTGGTTTTCCTGCTGGATTATCCTATTTTTCGATATTATTTTATGTAGCTCTATTAGGTATTGGTTGGGATGTAGTCTACGATCAAATACAGAAATCCCGTTGGGATAGAGATTGGCCTGCTGCTTATCAACTTTTTGCAGGTCTTTGGGAACTGATAGCTATTTTATTTGCAGTTTTTATCTTAAATGTTCCTGGTGTTGAAAAATCACCCTTTGTGATTTTGATGCATTACAGCGTTGTTTGGCTATCAGTATTCATTGCATCCCAAAGTCTGATGAGAATTCTTTTCGTACGCTGGCGCTTTTTTGGAGGTCAGTGGTTAGGTTGACACTCCCCGTCCTCCGCTACGCGGTCATAACGGGGATTCTTGGTTCACAGAAAAAACTTACTCTGACAGATTCTCATCAGCCACAATAGCGGTTTCGTCTCCCCAAGCTTTAGATCCCGTATGCCCTACGGTACCCTTCGGGTTCGTCACTTTGCTTATGCCGGGAAACCCGTCCACCGCAAGTGACTCACTTAATCCTAATGACAGAATATTTCTGGCTGCGTTTTCGTCCCTTCCAAGTATGCAGCCACACTTACAGTGATGAGTCCTGGTACTCAAAGTTTTGGTTACTTTTGCTCCACAATTCGAGCAATTTACAGAGGTGTACTGAGGAGGTACGGCAACAGTTATCTTTCCAAACTTATACCCAAAATACTCTAACCACACTCTGAATTGATACCAGCCAGCATCAGTTATGGACTTGGCTAAATTATGATTTTTCACCATGTTGGCAATTCTCAAGTCTTCGTAGGCTACTACATCGTTAGATGTGATTACGCATCTTGCCACGCCACTTGCTTCAAGTCGGGGAACCCGCCCAACGCAGTGGCTCAACTTTACGGCATGATCTTTACGCTGCCTACTTATCTTGAGATGCTTAATAGCATATCTTTTTCTAGCTTTGTGATAGTTCTTCGATTGTGGTTTGGCTGCTTTGCGATACTTTTTGGACTTACTTCGATTTAAACGATTAAGTGCTTTTTCTCCTCTTCGATAAAACCGAGGGTTTTCAATCTCGTTTCCTTTGTCGTCTGTATAAAAATGGTTCAAGCCTACATCTAAACCAATTTGTGAGCTTGACGGCTCTATCTTCTGTGTATTCTCTGCATCAACCAAAAACTGACAATAATAACCATCTGCCCGTCTAAGTATTCTTACTCTCTTGATTTGCTTGATATCATACCAATTTAAATCAAGAGTGCCTTTTAGCCTGACTTGACCGATGTTATTTTTATCGGTGAAGGTTATTTTCCTCCTGTTCTCAGATAGCTTCCAGCCAGTAGTTTTATATTCAACCGAACGAGAATGTTTTTTGAACTTAGGGAAACCTTTCTTCCCTGGTATTTTACTCTTGCAGTTCTTATAAAACCTAGATATGGCAGCCCATGCTCTATCTGCACTGGATTGACGAGCCATTGAATTGAGCTTGTGAGCAAATGGAAACTCAGCAGCGAGTACTTTACAGTATGCCGATAGCTGATATTTTCCTACTCCTTTGTTATCCATCCAATAGCGCAGTGCTTTGTTGCGAATGAATTGAGCCGTTCTGATGGCTTCATCCATTGCATTATATTGAGTTTGCTTGGAGTATATTTTGGCTTCAAGAACTAACATATTCTTATGCTATCATGCCAGCATAATTAAATACAGAAAAAGAATATAAAGCCGTCCTACAAGGACGGGGCTTTACCCGGATTTCTCACAACATTTTCAAACCCTTGCAAAATCTAGGTTTCTATATTTCCTCTGCACCATAGCTAGAATTCCAAAACCTCCGAAATACATTCTAATCAAGGCTTTGCAAAAATCATCCCCAAACTTGTGAGAAATGCAGGTTTAGACCCTAAATTATCGGTAAATAAGAGACCTGGTGGAAAATACACTAAATTCTGTAAATTTTTAGTTATCAAGTAGTTATTAAGTATCGTATTGTCAGATAATCTTCTTAATATAAAAATGCTGAGTGGGGTAGAGCAGCATGGTATCAGAAGAATTATTGATATGGCTGCGGGAACGGACTAACTTAGGTATTTTAGAGACAGAATCTTTAAAAGCGATGGGTAAAGACAGCCCACTACAAGCGATCGCGCAAGCTCTTTCTGAAAAGGTTGTACCAGCTCAGACTGAGTTAGTTACAGAAGGTACTCATCCAGATGCGCTCTATATACTTCAGGATGGTCAAATTGAAAGCACTACTCAAAGTAGTCCAACTTTATGTCGTGGTTTTTTATCAGGTGCTGTAATTAACTTACGAGAGTTACTTTTAGATGAAGTTGCACCTTGTAGTATTATTACTTTAAATAAGTCTCATCTGTGGAGTATATCTGCAAGAAAGTTCCAAGAATTACTTATCCAATATCCACAAATTAATCAGACTTTTTCTCGTTTACTTGTAAATGAAGTCGCTGAATTACAATCTGCTCTTAGTTACGAACAAGAGCGTTCTTTAGCATTAAGACCGTACTTAGTCACCAAAGTCCAACGGGGAATTATTGGTAACAGTCGTTATGCTGTGAAACTGCGTGCTGCAATTCGGGAAGCGACAAACCATAAGCAACCCGTATTAATTTTTGGGGAACCAGGATTAGATAAAGATAATATTGCAGCTCTGATTCACTATAGTTCTTCACAACGACGACAACCGATAATTCAAGTTAATTGCGCAATTCTCCAGGTTAGCGGAGCAGATTTATTTGGTCGCTTGAGTGGGAAACCAGGGTTATTAGAATACTTAGGGGAAGGTACTTTAGTATTAAATAATATTCATGAAACACCACCGGAATTAGTACCAAAGCTAGCTCAGTTATTGCAAACTAACACCTACACTCCGGTCAATCGTCAACAAGACATTAATGTAGAAAATATCAAACCCCGGATTAGTAATGTCCGCATTTTAGTTATTTCAGAGAAAACCGTACCTGAAATTGCTCGCTGCATTAGCAATAAAATTAAAGCTCCACCTGTAAGGGTACGTAAAGCAGATATTAATGCACTCGTAAAATATTACATTAGCCTTTATACCAGAGCTAGAGGAATTTCTAAACCGCAAGTCCGACCAGAAGCACTACGACGCTTACAATCTTACGACTTCCCCGGAAACTTAAAAGAGTTAAAAGATTTAGTAGAAAGAGCAATTGTCCAAGGTGGAGATGCAAAGGAATTAACCGAAGAGATTTTCTGGTCTGCTGAAACTAAGAAAAAACGCTTTCGAGTCAACCTATTAAATATATATTCCCCCTTACGACGATTTCTACGGAGCGATTGGTGGCCTGATAGAATTAACTATGGTTTCACAGCTGCTGCCTTCGCTTTTATTGTCGCAGTATTATTTCTCGGACCGCAAACACGCGATCGCAATTTTGCTCTAAATTTATTTTGGGCTTGGTGGTGGTTAGGATTTTTGTGTTTATTCCCCTTTCTCGGTCGCATTTGGTGTGCTGTTTGTCCCTTCATGATTTACGGTGAAATTACGCAAAAATTATCTTTATGGTTGTTTCCCAGGGAACTCCAACCTTGGCAGCGACGGCAAGCAGACAAATGGGGGGGTTGGTTTCTATTCGGGATGTTTGCTCTTATTTTTCTCTGGGAAGAACTTTGGGATTTAGAAAATACAGCTTATCTATCAGCCTGTTTATTATTACTAATTACTGCCGGGGCAATGATTTGCTCTGCTATCTTTGAAAGAAGATTTTGGTGCCGTTATCTTTGTCCCATAGGGGGGATGAATGGTTTATTTGCCAAGCTTTCTATGACGGAATTGAGAGCTCAACAAGGTATCTGTTCGGCAACCTGTACCACCTATCAATGTTACAAAGGTGGTCCCCAAAAGGGAGAAGGAATGGAAACCAATGGTTGTCCTTTATATTCACACCCCGCACAGCTAGTAGATAACCGGGACTGCGTACTGTGTATGACCTGTCTCAAAGCTTGTCCCCATCGTTCCGTAGAAGTTAACTTGCGTCCTCCCGGTATAGAATTATGGACAACCCACGAACCCCGCAGTTACGAAGTAGCGTTGTTATTTCTGCTTTTAGGTGGTGTGTATCTACATCGCTTACCAGAGTTAAAACTATGGCTGGAATCAAGTTTAAATTTATTACATCTGAACTTGAACTTTCTCAACTTGAACTTGAACTTGAATTTAAATTTAAATCAGTTTGGACAACATTCGGCATTTTCTCTGATAGCTTTAATAGTTCCGTCATTTATTCCCATAGTTGCTTATGGATTAATGAAATCAATTAACTGGAAACAAAAAACTCGTCCCTTTCTAGAACTTGCATATGGTTACTTACCTTTAGTACTAGGAGGAAACATTGCTCACTACTTACGTTTGGGTTTATCAGAAGGTGGCAGAATATTACCAGTTACTTTTGCTACATTTGGCTTGCAGGGAGAGAATTTACCTGTACTAGTTGCTCACCCGGCAGTAATTGCATTTTTACAAGGCACAACCCTAATTTTCTCAGTATTCTTAAGCATCATTCTGACCCAAAAAATTGCTCGTCAACCATTCAAAAAAATGATTTTACAACATTTAGCAATTGTAGTTTTAGGACTGAGTATGTGGACGATAATTGTCTGAAGAAAATATTCCCTTAAATACCAGAATACCCCCACACAGGAAACCTACAAGGGCTTTGGGACTTAGACATTTTTTTGGATCAAAAAAGCCTCAAAGCTTTATGTGTCAATATTTTTACATCGAATTGGTTGTTTTCTTTATATATCTGGGTTTGGGAGATTTTTTAGGCTTTGACGTATATTCCTTGCCCTGAATGCCTTTGAGGCTTTTTTATTCTTGCTTTTTGTCTAAGTCCCGTTCGCCTCAACCTTCTGACCAATTTTCGGTTCCGTACCCGCTAAAATACGTTCAATATTAGACTTATGACGCAAAATAACATATATACCACCAGCGATCGCAAAACATATATAAGCCAGTGGTTGATTTAGCACTACCATAACCATAGAGACCGCGATCGCTCCACAGATTGAACTTAATGAGACAATTCTGGTTATTGCCATCATTAAAGCAAAAACACCAAAAGTCGCTAAACCCACTTGCCAATTCATTGCAAGTAAAATACCTAAACTGGTAGCAACCGACTTACCACCACTAAAACCTAAAAATATAGACTTACTGTGTCCTAAAATAGCCATTATTCCTGCGATAACAACTATCCAAGGCTGCCAAATATCAGGATTAACAGTTGCGGGTAGCCAGTTTTGCAAAGCAGCAACCTCAAATAACTTATAAGCTAGAAATATTGCTAAAACCCCTTTGAGACAATCAATCAAAAGAACAAAAGCACCAGGTCCCTTACCCAAAGTTCGCAATACATTAGTTGCACCAGTAGAACCAGAACCAAATTCGCGAATATCAATACCTTTGAGTAACTTTGCTGCGGTGTAACCTGTAGGAATAGAACCTAATATATAAGTTGCAACTATAAGTGTTGCGCACAAGCTTAGCCAAAGAGTCATTTTTTTATTGGGTAATTGGTAATTGGTAATTGGTAATTGGTAATTGGTCAGAAGATAGCTATTAATTTGTTTCTCCTTTCCCCCTTTATCCTTTATCTTTTCTCCCAATCTTAAAATTCATCATTGTAATAAGAGTTGCGCATTAATCTTGGGTCTGGTGCAAAGGCTAACCAGAGGGGGAACTGTAATAATGCTAAACTTATTTGCTCTTCAGAATCATCAATAATTATAAATGGTAGGCGTTTTGCTTTAACTAACCTCTCAGCTTTTTGAGCGATCGCTTGAGGTGATTCAAATAATGCAACTCCTCTATCCGGACCAAAGTCAGGACGACCGATTCCTAAACAGTCTTGTAAACCACGTCTCCATTCACCTAAACGTTCTGGAGTATTAGCTAATACCAAAGTACTTAAGCGATCGCCATAAAGTTGATACAATATAGAAACAACGGCTGATGAAATTAAAGTGTTTTGTAACCTACTACCCATAGAACGCAATGCTCCACGTCCTCCCTGTTCAAAAAACCATTTAGAAACACGTTCAGCATGAACGGGTTCAAATGTTCGTCGTAATTGCCAAGGTGGACCGTAATAATCTGGTTGAGTACGATACTGGTCGATACAGCGACGAATTTTCTTAGTAGTATCCTGAAATTGCTGTTGAGCAAAACTTGGTGTATCTGAAGAAGATTCTTCTGGTAGTGGAGTACTTCTCTCAATCGTTCCTGGTTCTGTCTCCATGGGCTGAGGAGGTATCAATTCTAACTGTTCAGCAGCAGCTGCCAAATCTTGTAAACTACCAGTAAGATAATCCTTAAAACCTTGGACGCGAATAGCAAGTTCTTGGGAGGTTCCAGCAAAACTGGTCTTCATCTCATTACGAACCCGTTCCTGACGCTTTTCTAATTGTTCTATAGCTATTTGTAGAGTTTGTTTGCGCTTTTGTAATTCCGATAATGCTTCTTCCACTACCTTTTTCATATTCCCTTGAGTTTCACTCAGTTCTTGGGAAAGCTTTTTTTTAGTAGTTTGTAGATTGCTAATCTCAGTTTTTAAAGCTTCTTCTTGACGCTGTAACTCTGCAATACGTTCTTGGTTTGGTTCAGCAGACATAGAAATTAAGCCATTAGTAATATTTTCTTTTTGTTCCCCAGAATTCGGAGATGCTGTTTTGGTAGAACTTGAATTAATTTCTGAATAAAGGGATGCTGTATTTTTTTTAACATTTAGTATGTCTTCAGATTCTAATCCTACCTCAGATTGAATCTTGGTTGGATGATTGGCTATTTGATTATCAGCCTCTTGTGCAGAATTTACAGTTTGTTCTGGATCGGAGAATACTTCTTCGTTCATATAAAGTTAAAAGTTTTACAGCATTTTATTATAAGGTTCTACTAAGAATTCAGGATACATAATTCCGAATCCAGCAGGAGTGAGTGGGAAACCGGGAGATTGGGAGACCAGAAGATAAGGTAACAGGGAAAGAAAGAAGAAGTAAATAGCATACGTACTTATCACTCATTACTCATTACTCATCACTCATCACTCATAACCACTCACCAATCAAGATTTTCTCGGACAACGTTGTTCCAGACAAGCTTTTAAGCTACCAGGATCAAATATAATTGGTAAAAAATGAATACTTTTAACTTCTTTAAAGTAAAAAAGAATTGGTACTGGTTCCCAAAAAATACGCCAGTTTTCCCATTCAGCATAAGGAAAACGTTTCAGTAACTTATCTTTTCTATACACGTCTAAATCAGTAGCAGTGAATTGTAAGCGTATGGTGCTAGTTTGAAAAGTGAGAAACAAACCTAATAACCCAATTATCCCCCCAACAAAAGCCTGAGCAAAGAATAAAGGAATGCTGGCAATAACTAATACCACAGGTATCTTGTAACTTGGCTTTAGCTCTACAGTTGCTGTTGATTCTGGTACTGTCGAAGTTGTCATTTTTTATAACTCCGTTTTTATGAAAATTAATTTATTATCTATGATAGGGAATAGGGAATAAGGAGTGAAATATTGAGAATTGTTTTGCTGGAACGAAAGAAGATTTTCTCGCAAACTATCTACTGAAGCTAAATATTAGCTGGTTGATATTAGCTGGTGGATATTAGCTTGTAAATATTACTTGACCGGATAGGTTGAAAAATAATTAAAATCCCTGAAGTAATGCACCTCCTGTTCCTTGGAACATAATCCATGATAAGAAAAAGTTAGTAACGAATATTAATAACAAAGCCGTTACTACAGCAGTTGTAGTTGATTGTCCCACACCTTTGGCTCCTCCTGTAGTTGTCAATCCCCAACTACAACCAATAACAGCAATTAATGCCCCAAAAAAAGTTGCTTTAACTAATGTACTGACAATATCCCATATACCGAGAAAGTTTCGGGCAGAGTCGAGAAAGGATATGTCCGAGAGATTATATAAATTGGTAGCAATAAGTAAACCACCTGTCATTCCTGTAACTAATGATAGGAGAGTCAAAATTGGTAGCATTAAGCAGCAAGCTAATAGTCTGGGGATTACCAGATAATCAATAGGATCTGTTTTCAAAATCATCAAAGCATCAATTTGCTCTGTAACTCGCATGGTCCCAATTTCTGCTGCAAATGATGAACCAACTCTTCCTGCTAAAATAACGGCAGTTAAAACTGGAGATAGTTCTCGGGTTAAGGCTACTGCTAAAACACCTCCCACGACGTTTCCTGCTCCAAAAGCAATAAACTCTCTTGCTACTTGGATAGTAAAGACTGCTCCTACAAAGATTGCTGTTACCAAAGAAATAAACAACGAGTCTGGACCGACTGCTGCCATTTGCTCTAAAGTATTGCGACGATGTATTTTACCTTTAAGCAGGTGAATCAAAACTTGTCCGCCTAAAAAAGTTGCTGCGAGTAGTCGCTGACTCCAAGCTCCTAAGTCGGATTTAGATTTTGTCTGGCTCAATGTCCTTTTCAGCTAATTCACTAACTGCATTTAGAATAGCGAATCCAGGTGAGATAATTACTCTAAAAAGTTAGTATTCTTTGGAATGTTGGTAATTATATGGGTTAATAGTCATGGGATTACCCCTTTTACCTTTCCCTTTACACCCTAAGCCACAGGTCTGTTTGTACTTTTTTGGTTATTTTACCTACTTAGATACTTCTTCATATTTACTATTTCATAGTCATTAAGGTTAAATAATTTGAAGCAAATCTTAGAAAAGAACTTATTACTCAAAATATTGTTACACAGCACTGAGAAGCGATCGCGCCTTTTATGACAAGGATTTGAAGCAATAAAGACTGTTTTATGGAGGCAAGCAGATGTAATATCAAATATGGAGATATTTTAACAAAGACTTAAGAATGTTGAAATCCAGTCTAAATTTAAATAGTAAGGCTTATTGTAGAAATTGAGCGTATAACCATTTGTATCTCCAAATTTTCAATTAGATATGGCTATGAATATGTTTATTAATTTTCTTCGTTCGCTACTACTTGCCATGATTTTTAGCTTTATCGCTCCCATGTTTTTTCTTGGTGGATTATGGGTTCTAGCATCTCTAATCGGTCATATCCCAGTGATGACAAGAATTAGCGAGTTAGCTATCGACCGGATTATTGAATTTTTAATTATCTTTGGTAGCGGTACTCCACTAAAGGGTATCTTTGTAATTGGCTTGACTTGTAGCTTTGTAGGTGCCTTATTTGATACTTATGCATTTTATAGATATCAAATTCTACGTCTTAACTCTTAAGAAAACCCAAGGGAAACCGAGATGTTTTTTGGTTTATAGAAATCTGTTTTATATTTATGCAAAGTAAAATAAGGTAGAAGGACTTAGCACAAACAAGCTTCAGTTAAAATTTAGTCACAATATAATTTACACACTTCTTAGCCTATGCAA
>JBCCDM010000097.1:0-16568 GCA_039030795.1 Cyanobacteria bacterium P01_A01_bin.84 | reverse complement strand
GGTAAGTAGGTCGGCGGAAATAAACCAAACTATGTAACAGATTGTAAATAGGATTCAAACCCTTGCGATTGCTTCGTTACACTACGTTTCACTCGCAATGACATACCTTGATTTTTTAATGCCTACTTACTTACTGCAAACTGCTACCTATTACTCCTTACTCATTATTTATTACTTAGTCCTTACAGATATGAAAACTGTTTAACCGGACATAATATCATTTCGTCTCCTTATCTTCCTATCTTGCTATGTAATGCAGGTTATGCAGGGATTTTGTAGCTTGTAGCAAGATCCTTCCGTAGTAAGTATTTTGTTATGTATAAATTATTTTGGTATTTCAGTCTCCTATTCTCCTCATCTCTCTGTTCCCTTTCATTACTAATAAAGCTGTACCATAAGCTGCATCTGTATTATTTGAGTGCGCGATATTGACTCCTAAACAACGTTCTCGGATTGCTTCCCATGTGTGATTTTTTGCACCACCACCAGCAGTGTAAACGCGAGTTAAGCTATCTGCTCCTAACTTTTGTAATAACTGGTATCCTTGTGCTTCTATTCGTGCAATGCTTTCAAGCAAACCGTGTAAAAATTCCACATCATTATCCGGACGAGGTTCTAGTCGGGGTTCTAAATTAGGGTCATTAATCGGGAAGCGATCGCCTACTTGAGTTAAGGGATAATAATCTAATTCGCTGGTTTGTTTTGGGTCGATTTGGTGACTGAGATTTTCTAATTCTGAATTTGTGAAAAATTTCTTTAAAACCGCACCTCCGGTATTAGAAGCACCTCCAGCTAACCATAATGCTTCTTGGTTTTCTTGATTAAATGAAGGGAAACGATGGCTGTAGATACCATATCTTGAATCTTCTACACGGGTACTACTTAAAAGTTTTAGAACAAGAGTAGAACCCAATGATGTAACTGCTTCTCCTGGTTTATTTGCTCCACTTGCAAAAAATGCAGCAATACTATCGGTAGTTCCAGCTGATATCAAACAATCTTGAGGAAAATCAAATTTAGCAGCAACATCCATTTTTAATTTTCCAACTACTGTACCTGGAGCTAGAACTTGGGGTAACTTAACGGGTATTTGTAATTTTTCTTGTAACCATTGCAGTAACCAGTCTGGATATTTCAATGTTTCTACGTCATAACCTAGTTTCAAAGCATTATGATAGTCACTTATTCCTAATTTTCCGTGCATTAAAAATCCCAACCAGTCTGCTTGATGGAGAAAATATTCAGCTTCAGAAAAATAAGCTTGTTGGGACATCCACACCAATTTAGCAAGACTGGATGTTGCACTTAAAACTATATGGTTTGGTGGCGCTATTTGCTGAATTTGTTCTACTACTTTGGCATCACAAACATAATTGTAGAGCAAAGGTGAATCTATAGGTTTTCCAATGGAATCGCACAACATCACAGTAGATGAAGTTCCGTTGATTGCAATACCCTTAATTTGTCTTTTGATTTCCCCTGAAACCCCACCCAAAAGTGCCCATAAGCCTTTTTCCCACGAGTTTATTAAGTTATTATCTTTTAAATCCTCAAAAAGATAACGTCCTTGAGATTTTATAACTCCCTCAGAATCAATAACCGCACTTCTAGCCCCAGAAGTACCAAAATCTATGCCTAGATAATAATTCATAACTACCGCTTTTCTTCAACCCCTTATCCTTTATCCTTTCCCTTATTAGTCCCTTTCCTAAATCATATAATTGTTGCATCTTGTAACAACCTATTTCACATTCTGGGCAAAACAGGGAAAAGTAGTAAACGAGATGTTGAAAATTTAATCAATTAATGGAGGCGTTTAATTATGTCCTTATCTGATACCCAAGTATATATTGCTCTTGCTATAGCTTTAATTCCAGGTATCTTGGCTTGGCGCTTAGCAACAGAACTTTACAAATAGGTCATTAGCATGACACGATTGTAAACTTGATAATCCTGGCATTTAGTAGCGTTCTTGAAGTAAACGGTAATTTATCGTCATCTCTGTACGCAGAAATACTGAAATATGCCAGGATTATTATCTATACTTGCTGAATACGTGTAGCAATTTTCAAAAAATGAAGTAATATTGCAGCAATACATTAATGTAACTGCTCTGATAGTGGTTTTTGCTATATGTTATGTATTGTAAATAGATTGAGGCAATAGTCCGCATCATGAATGCGATTCAAGATAATAGGCTACCAGTACAACCACTTCCAAAAAATCCGGTTGCTCCCCCTCGCCCAAAGCGCCATTTACGTCAGCGCTATTACCAGGTAATGGGGTTAGAAACTACCGTCAAAATAGGAGTTAACTGCCTTATAGCGGCTGCTGCTATTTCCGCTTTAGTTCAACTTTTACCACATCACTGGTCACAGCAAGATAAATTAAGAGCGATCAAAATTAATCGCAAACAAACGGAAAGAAGAGTCGATAATTTACAGGCAGAATTCAATCGAAATTTTGACCCCAGCAATGCTCAAGCATTGATGCGACAACAGGGATACAGATTTGACCCCAAGCAACGTAATGTTGTTTTTAATGATGCCTCTGATGCCGATTAGTAGCCTTGGGTACTCTCGCCACTTGAATTTACAATGTACTTTATAATTTAAATTGATTCGACATCAATTTATTGATATTCAATTGATATTTGGGATTATTGGGATAACTTGCAATATCAGATGCGTATATTCACTGATGTTATCATAAAAAGACTAACGACTAATAGTTAATAGTTAATGCTTATACTAGTTTCCTAAAAGTATAATTATAGCTATCATCTATTAGTCATTAGCAGTTAGAAATTTGTCATATATTTGTACAATATGTTTTATTTGTACAATAAGATTTTGCTGTAATAATACAATCAATCTAGTTTGGATAACAAACCAAATCTTGTAACCAGCTTTCAACTTGTGTTTGCAGGCAAGGGTTGTTTGTTTTGGAATTAGGCAAAGATAGCTCAAATAATGCACGACGATAATCAGCGATCGCAAAATTCCAGTCACCCCATAAATGAAAAGTTCTACCTCTTTGAGCAATAATTTCAGCTTCTAAATCTCCAAAAAGTAAAGCAGTTTCGAGATTATCAATTGCTTCTAAGTATTCTTCCATATCCCGTAGGGTAATAGCACGATTAATCCATGCCTTAACGTAGCGGGGATTTAAATCTAAGGCTATATCATAGTCAGCCAATGCAACACTCAACATTTCACAAGCGGCATAATAGTTAGCACGATTGTTATAAGCACTGCTTAAATTAGAATTTAAAGATAACGCTTTATTGTAATCAGTTATAGCCTTGTGAATATCTCCACTTTGAAAATACACAAGTCCTCGATTGTTGTAGTCAATCGCATTGTGGGGAGAAAGAGCAATTAATCTGTCGAAAAGAGCGATCGCTTCTGGGTAATTTCCTTGCTTAGCTCTAATCAAAGCCAAAGAACGCAAGTCTTCTTCTGCTTCGTGACTTTGAATTTCAGCAATATACTCTTGTAAGTTAGCAGCATCTTTAGTATTGAGAAATACTGTTAAGTTATAGTCTTGTTTATCACCAGATGATAGAAATGAGTAGCTGTTCATAGGATAGGTAGTGCCTATTTATAATTAGTAGTGCTTTGATTGGTAGTCGTGTCCCTGTCAATTAGTCAACCTCATCAGGCTTTACTCAGATACCAGTATTAGTTCCAATACTCTCAATTAACATACCTAGTCTCACAATCAATATTGATGTTTTAGACTTCTCCTGGTTTCATCAGATTTTAAGGACATTGAAAACAGTTATACTAAATGCACCAAATAATTAATACAGTACATATACAGGCAATTCCAGAAATAACCAAAAATATTAGTAAATTAAATCAACTCTCGTGAAACTTAGAATTAAATTTACTAAAAATCGAATTACTAAAAATCGAAGAGTTAAGGTATTTCCCCCCAAACCCCCTCCAAATGAGAGTTTGGTTTTTTGACTCCCATCTTCAAAATATTTCTTAAACAGTAGTTGTCGTAACTACTTGCTAAAATGCTTCAAAGGTAATTAAACCTGTAATTAGACCTATAATTCGTGAACTTGAGTTTCCAAACTACCGCGTAACATTATGACAACTGCAATATCTCATCTAAATACGAACGACCTAGAAAAAGACGATTATGTAGTTATCGGCTTGGCAACTTGCTTTACTAGAGAAGACGGAGAAGTTCGAGAACTAGAAGTAATGGAGCCTATCCCCTCAGCTAACTTAGAAGTACTATTCAAAGGTATTGCAACTTCATATAAATTTATTTACGCTACCACTATAGGAAACATTCTTGATGGGGATACAGTGAAAATACCGAAAGAATTTCCTCAAACAGTTCAGTTAGCAGAAGATTTTGTAGAACGAGTTATGGCTGCTGCTCGTACATATAAACGTAAAGAATCAGCTAAATCTTTGCTAATGGTGGGTAAAAGCTACACAGATTTACAATATTCCACAGAGCGTAAACGAGTATTAAATGCAGCTAGAAATGTGAGTAAGGAAGATAATGTTAAACAGCATTCCCATACTCATAAAGTTTTGTAAAGATATTCCTAGTAGTTATAAAAACATCAATCACCGTATTTAAATATGCTTAAACTCTACGGTGGAGCTTTTAGTAGAGCTTCTATCGTTAAATGGTATTTGGAAGAATTACAAGTTCCTTATGAGTTTGTAACCTTAGATATGAAAGCTGGAGAACATCGTCAACCTGATTTTCTGGCTATTAACCCTATAGGAAAAGTCCCAACTATTGTGGATGAAGATTTCATACTGTGGGAGTCTGGTGCAATTTTGCTTTATTTAGATGAAAAGTATGGCAAGAAAAGCTATTCTACCAAAGAAAAAGCTAAAATTTTTCAATGGGTTTTATTTGGTAATTCTACTCTCTCCACCGGAATTTTTGTAGAATCTAACCGAGAAAAGGAGCTACCCAAACTAATGAAACCTTTAAACGATCTTTTTGAGAAACAAACCTACTTACTGGGTAGTGAGTTTTCCGTTGCGGATGTTGCGGTTTGCTCGATTTTGGCTTTCATTCCTATGATGCTGAAATTAGATTTGAGTGATTATCCCTATGTACTTAATTACATGAAGTTGATTAGCGAACGTCCAGCATTTAAGAAAGTAATTGTGCCTCCAAATTAAGGGATACTAAGGAATGTGGATAATTGTATCTTTTTAAAGACGTAGGTACCACTATATCTCCAGAAAAGAATATAGAGACGTTAAATTTAACGTCTCTACAAAGTTTCCAAGTGGCATGATTTTACTTTTCAAAAAGCCATAGAGTAAATATCCTAGGTGTTACCCTAAGTAATGTCTGAAGGGAGATTAACGATAATTATTAAATTGCAGAGCTACTGGTAAATCTTCTTGTTTCAAACGCTGAATAACTAACTGTAAGTCATCTTTGTTCTTACTGGTAACGCGAACAGCATCTCCTTGAATTGAAGCTTGAATTTTTTTGAACTCATCGCGAATCAGTTTGGAAATTTTTTTGGCAATTTCTTGAGAAATACCTTTTTTAAGAGTAATCTCTTGACGAACTCGATTACCGCTTGCGGATTCGACTTTACCAAATTCAAAAATTTTCTGGGAAAGATTGCGTTTTGCTGCTTTTTCTCGCAGTATGGTGTGAATTGATTCCAATGTAAATTCACTATCTGTATTGACAGTGATAACTTCATTTCCTAATTCTAATGTTGTCTTTGTGTCTTTAAGGTCATAACGACCTTTAATTTCTCTGAGGGTTTGGTCAACTGTGTTTACCATTTCTTGAGAGTCAAAGTCACTCACAATATCAAAGGAGTAGTTAGAAGCCATAAGCAAGATTTTGACTTAGGTATTACGAATTTTCGTTTGAGGGAATAAAAAGATATCAAAAATTTACTCTATCATTTAGCGTTGCCTAATTAAGATTAAAATTGATTAGAGATGCCTCCCTAATTATTTTTATACAAGCATATAATAGATTAGCAAATAATCAACTTAGCTACTGACTTTAAGAATACTCAATACCAGTAAGCTATAAGATGACAAAGAGCCGATAGCAAACATTAAAGAGCGCCCAATCGGTATATCTAAAATATAAAAAATAGAGTAAAAAAATCTTGCCGTAACAAATGCGATCGCAGCTATACCAGCAGCAATATTATCAACACCGGTGACGTAGGCGCTCAAGGCTGCTACGGCAAAAATAATAAAGGTTTCAAATGAGTTTTGATGTGCCCAGTTAGCTCTTTTTGCATATGGTGGGAGTTTATCAAAAATAGCTCGTGGTGCTGAGGAGTCATAGCCAATTTGAAATCGGGCATAACCTACCACAAGAAAGGGAAAATAAATCAGTAAGGAAGCAATCAAAATGCTGTAAAGAAAAATAGAAGAAATAGGAAATTGTAATAAATTCATTACTTAATAATTTTATCTACTAGTTATTGTAATTTCTAACTTACTGTCTTCAATTTATTGTTTTTAGCTTATCTTTTCATCTTTACTTGGTTGAGTATTGCTCAGTAATCATGATTAAAATTGAAATATTTGAAATTTAAATGATTGAAATTAAAATTTCAGAACATAAGCAGCAAATTCAAAATCATACTTTACTTACCCATAAACTTTAAGCTTAAGGGTAAGAAAAATAGTCACAACAACAGTGTATAAGAAAAATCTTATATATCTGTTATTTGTGAAATCATTGATTAACCAGCTTAACAGATTTTCATAAACTATTTGAATACAGGGAGAATTGATTAGTTTATCCCACACCGATCCTTGAGGTTCAGAGTGGGATTTACTAGTGAATTAGTTAAAAGCACAAGGTTAATCTTGTTAGTCTCTCCCTTTCCTAAGTGTTAGTGAATTGTTAATAACACTAAGAGTACTTTCAGCATATTTATGAACTGCTTTTGGATCTGGATTTATATAGCTAAGAGTAAATAGTTATCAGTCTAGATGTTACAAGTTACGACCTATCTTCTTTAAAAGAATTAGGTTTACTTGAGATAAGAACTAACAACTATTTATCAAAAGTTGTATGACTAGTAATTAATCAAAATAAAATAGCGTCACCACTTTTCTTTGTTCTTCAGCTTCTTTGCAGGTTTGTAACAAGATACCACTGTCATGGAAAGCAAAGCAGATTAACTGCTGGCAACGGGAGACAATTTCCTTATTGCACAAGTAGCTAGCTTCTGCAAGAGATAAGTCATTGTTGCTGGAATTTTCCACCAGATGCATTACCTGTTCAAGTTGTCGGCGCGATTCTAAAGGCTGGCGCTCGAGACTTTGAGGTAAAATTACCGTCAATAAATTTGGGTCGCCACGCATGGCTCCTTTTATTGCGGCTGAATTTGTACCTGTAGCGCCAGATGTGATGACTCTATTCCCGGCTAAAACCAAGGCATAAGTCATCATTTCTATTAAGCCTTGATGTGTAATTGGAACATGACGAGAACCCAACAAGGCAATTCGCTTAGAACCAGTTTGTTGGATTGTCGCAAGTTCTTGCGCCAATGTATCAAGGTTGATGATGTCTGTTGACTGACTCAAAGATGAACGGAATCAGGATTAAACGACCAAGCTATTTTAGCAGACAGAGTGTCTTCATCTATCTTGTCTTAAGACTTCGCAGCAATTAATAAACATAAAAGTTTGAAGTGTCATGAAAATTATCATGAAAAACTGCTTGTAATAACGTTTACGACCTTAGTTTATTTACTTAGATTTGTCACGATTTTGTCACAATCACTTGTATATAATTAGGGATAAAGCAAGATAATTCCCTACTACCTCCGAGCCTTCTCAATAATCGCTATGGGGTAGTTTTTTACTTTCCTCAGCCTACGGCGTAGCTACACTGTAAGAATAGCTGTGCCGTAGCAATTTATTCATTATGAGAGTGTAACTTCATCTCAAAAACTTTTAAGATAAGGCTGTAGCTTTACTTAAACCAATTAGGGATAGTAAACGGTTTAGGTCAAAATGTTCTGCCATCAAACTTTGGATGCATTGAACCTTGACTGGTTCATGAACTTTTGCTTGGCTAAAAGACCTGTCAATAATTTCTACAGTTGTTAGAGTGTCCAAATCAACAGATAAAATAGGTACTTCTAACTCCTCGGCTCGATTGAGGATAAAAGATGCAGGGGGTAGCTTTCCTGTCAAAATTAAACACTGGGCTGAACTTTCCAAAGCCGCTTGTTGAATATCGACGCGATCGCCTCCAGTCACAACTGCCATATTCCGACGATTGCGAAAGTACTTAACGGCAGAATTAACGTTCATAGCTCCAATTGCCATACTGCCTACCATAAAATCTAAGCGATCGCCACTACACAGAACGCTTGCTTGTAAATTATTGACTAGTTCCCGGACACTAATACAGCGAAGTAGTTCGGTTTCAGGTAAAATCCCTAATACAGGAATACCTTGTGTTTCTAAGCAAGGAACTAATACATTGCTAACATTATCAGCTTCAGTTGGAGAAACATTATTAAGCACCACACCAACTAAGCGATCGCCTAGTTTTTGTTTAGCTAAAATTATTCCCTCAGCACTTAAAAGAGACTTATAGTGCGCTACAAGTAAAACTTTTCCATCAATTGCTTCAGCTATTTGGGAGACAGATAAACCAAACAAACTACCTTCTTCTAAGTTTTCTGCCCCTTCTACTAAAAATAACTCTCCCCAATTTGATGATTCTAAGTACTTCTGTTGCAAAGACTGCTGATAGTTACTTACTACTTCACCAAGTAAATGTTTTTGTACAATAGTTTCGTCTAATGCGAGCAAAGTCGGCGCAATCCGGTTCTTTGGTAAATTCAAACTATTTGAAATAAAATCTACGTCTTGTGTAACTCCTGTTCCTTTAAATTGACTATCTGTACCCAGTGGTTTACCAAAGGCAATATCTATTCCTTTTTCCTGTAGCTGATCGCATAAACCCAAAATTATAGTGGACTTGCCGCTAAAAGGCTCTAATGAAGCAACAAGAAGATACTTTCCTATTTTCGCCACGCCTGCACTCCTAATTTTCAAAACTTAGTACAACCCAACCTGCTGTTTACTAATTTTAGGTCTAACTTTGTCTTGGAGTTCAGCAATAAATCTCGCTAATAAAATTTTTAGGAGCGCTATTCTTTAATTTTTAGTATAATTTATTACTATTGTATGTAGTAGCATTCTTGTTAAGCTTGAGTTCTCATATTGAGATTAATTTTCAGGAGCCCATAACTAATAACAATTTTGGGTAGGGGCTGGGCTAAATCCCTATAATATTTCAACATGAACAGGACTTACGCAAAAGTAAGGTAACTGCGTCATTACGAGCAACAGCGACGTAATCGCAAAAATCCTGCGATTGCTTCCCTACACTCCGTTCCGGTCGCAATGACAAATTGTTCTTGCGTAAGTCCTGATGAATATTTCAACATGAAGATAATAAATAACCGCCTTGAAGAATAACTTGCTCAAAGCGGTTGATAATTAAGTAGCTCGCATAAGACCCTTCCAACAAATTATTCATCTATATGTAGAAGCTTGCGATAAAAAGATTTAGAGAAATCTTTCTGGCGATTGCGTTTATAGTTTTCTAATATTTCAATTAAAAAATTAACAAATTCAAAACTTGCCATCATGATTTCGTAACTTAATTCTGCATTCCCATTGAACTGCATTCTGCAACGAGTTAGGTCGGAAGGTAGAGTAGCAATATTCCAGGTAGAAACAAAGGAAACGTCATCACTTCCCTCTATTGGTCGCTGTCCTTCAAAAACACCTTTTTGATATAATCCGATGGCTAATGGTAAAAAATTACGTTTACTATTTTGAATATAAGGTAGATAGACGCTAGCCTGTTGTGATGTTGCTGGCTGTATTTTTTCAAAAGACATTATAAATATTCCTTTTAAGTAGTAAATACGGGTATTTCTTCACTTAGCTTTTAGCTATTGGCTAAGAGCTTCTGAATTGGCTTTTATAGTGTTCCCAAAAAAAACCTCCCACTCACATAGGACTTACGCACTTGTAACGAAAAATAAGACTTTGAGATTGCTAACCCTACGGTCTCTTCGGACGGAATTCCGTCATTGTTGCGTAAGTCCTGTCACATTTACTTACGTTCTGGTAAGCATTTATAGGTCTATTTCTCCAGTGTAGATGCAGGCTGGATTAATTCCGGGGAACAGCAAGGACAGAAAGCCTCACCCCTGTTTCTCTTAGTGGAATAAAAGGAAAGCTAAAATTGTTAGCTACAATGGTGCTGCATTCATTCTTGAGAACTGGAAAAATTAGAACACTGATGGTTTTTACTAGTGTTTATAACTAATTGTCATTGAGTAAGAGTTGTTATTTTTACTAAACTCAAAGTTTGTTGATTTGTTATAAGTCAGTTAAATTCCAGCAATTATTACATATCTCAAGGTAAGCTTAAGATATGTGAAGGTTAGTTAAATTGCATAACCTTCCAGTCTCTAAATGAGCGCAAACACATACCGGTGGTTTAATCAAGTAAGATATGCCAGCGAATTCCTGGCCCGAAGAAAATAATAAATCCCTTAATTCTCTCTTATCTGACCTATCAGTAGAGGAAAATTGTTGTGAGGAGACACTGTCTTCTATGTCTCTTTCTACTCGTTTACGAAATCCAACTCGGTTTAAGAACCGTAGGCGAAAGGCTGCGATTGTCTTAAGTGCAGTTTGGAGTTCTACAGTAGTCCTGCATTTAGTTTCGTGGGGCTATTTGTTTGTTTTGTGTGTAACAACTATTTTGGGTTTACACGCTTTAGTAGTGGTGTTTGCTAAACCCCGCAATCATGATGAAGTAAGTGATGAAAACTTACCTTACATATCTATATTGGTGGCTGCAAAAAATGAGGAAGCTGTAATTAGTCGTTTAGTAAAAAATCTTTGTAATCTCAAATATCCAAAAGATCAATATGAGATTTGGATAATTGACGATAACAGTAGCGATAAAACACCAGAAATTCTAGGTGAATTGTCACTCAAATACGAACAACTAAAAGTATTCCAACGTTCTTCAGACGCTAGAGGAGGTAAGTCAGGGGCATTAAATCAAGTATTACCTCTAACCACAGGAGAAATACTAGCAGTATTTGATGCCGATGCTCACGTATCTGAAGATATTCTTCCGCAAACAGTACCTTTATTCCGAAGACAGAAAGTAGGAGCCGTGCAATTGCGAAAAGCGATCGCTAATGCTGGTGAAAACTTCTGGACTCAAGGACAAATGGCAGAAATGTGTCTAGATGCAATGATTCAACAGCAGCGTAATGCTGTTGGTGGTATAGGTGAATTGCGTGGAAACGGACAATTTGTCAGACGTACAGCTCTAATTAGTTGCGGTGGTTGGAATGAGGAAACTATTACTGATGACTTGGACTTAACACTGTGTCTGCATTTGGATAATTGGGATATTGACTGCGTTTTTGAGCCAGTAGTTGGTGAAGAAGGCGTAAATAAGGCTATTTCCCTATGGCACCAGCGCAGTCGTTGGGCAGAAGGAGGTTATCAAAGATACTTAGATTACTGGGATTTGATTTTCCGCAACCGTATGGGTAGTTGGAAAACCTGGGATTTACTTTCTTTTATGTTTGTTCAGTATATAGTTCCCAATGCTGTCATACCAGATTTTTTAATGGCGATCGCTCGACATCGATTACCCATATATACTCCTTTTACCAGCTTAAGTCTCACTATGTCTGTAGCGGGAATGTTTGCTGGTTTGGTCAGAATACGTAGAGATAAGCAGTTTCGTTTATCCACGTATCCGACAATATTTTTGCAAAGTTTGCGGGGTACTTTATATATGCTGCACTGGTTTCTAGTTATCAGCATCACTACAGCCCGAATGTCAGTGCTTCCCAAACGTCTGAAATGGGTTAAAACTGTCCATCAAGGGGCGACAGAAGCTGAAAATGCTGACTCATAAGTTCGGAGTTGTCCAATTATTAAATTTATTTTATCTATGTAGCAGGCTTTTGTGTCTGCTTTTTTTATGGCTTTCGTCTCTTGACACTCCTCGACCTAAAGGTACGAGGATTCTAGTTTCAATGTCATTGCTTGCTTTTCCCAATAATTAAAATTCTATTTCTTCCTCGGATTCGATTGTTAAAGAAGAAGATTGTACAACTTCCCCATCAAAAAAATGCGCTAAGCTTTGAGCGCTACGCTCTACCTTTTCAGCTTCTGGGTTGGAGTTATAAATGCTAGAATTATTTGTCTTAGAAGTGAGAGCAGATGGTTTTTGTGAGGATGCATCTGGTTTTTGAGGTAATTTTTTCTCTGTGACGTTCTCTGAAGTGATTGCTGGGGGTGTTGTAGGAATTGGGGTTGGGGATAATGGTTGGTTTGTTCTTAGAGTGGTATTAGAATTACTGTCGGATTTTTGTAGGAGTTGTTGATTGGGTAGTTGATTGGATACTTGATTTGGAGATGCAGGTTGTATCGTTGGTTGGGGATTTACTTTTGTATGAGTTTGATTATTTACAGTTTTCCCTTGGGGTTGGTTAGCCTGAAATTTTACCTTAATTTTTTGCTGACGTACTTTAGCAAAAGCTATTTCGACCTCGGTTAATTTTCCTTGAGCTATTTTCACTAAATTAGGAGGAAAACCTACGGTCGCTGTAGTCTCGCTCATTTCTAATAAACGCCCATGCTGACTAAGTAAAGACCTTGCTGGTAGGGTTGGTAAGGATTGAATTACTTGCTGCCACATATTATCTAAATGGACAGTTTGAGAGTTAATTTGAGAGTTAATTTGAGAATTAGCTGGAGAATTAGCCGGAGAATTAATTTGAGAGTTAGTATCTTCTTGAGTTTCTTGTCTTGGAGAAGTAGGTTGAGGTTGTACAGAGGGAGAAAAATTTACTTTTTGGGATGTTGCTTCTATATTTTGTGTTGGTAAGGAATTTTGAGCAGGTTGTGGAGTCGAAAGAGAAGAAGTATTGTTATTTTTTTCTACTTGAGTGGGAGTTCCTGCAAGGTTTGATGTTGTTAGCTTACTAGTTACTGGTGGGATATTTGGTGTAGTATCCTGTGTGAGTATTGGTTGAAAATGAGATTGAGAATTTATTGTTATTGGTTGGGGACTATTCGCTGTAGGTAATAATCCTAGTAAGGTAACTTCTAACCATAATCGAGGTACAGTAGTATTTTTTAGCTGCACCTCGGCGCTTCTAAGATGTTCTTGTCCTACCAATATAGTGTTGATACTTAGTTTTTGTGCTTCTGTTATCAAGTTTTGCCAAGTCTGCTGGGTACAACTTACAAGATCGGGACGCAGTGGTGCTGTTTTAGCAATTAGTAAGTCTCGGTAAAAAGCAGCTAGATTTTGCAAAATAATTAAAGGTTCTCGACCTCTATCAAGAATGTTGCGTGTAATCTCAAGTACAGCTTCAGGGTTGTCAGATGCGATCGCTTGTAATAAAGCAAGTAAATCTCGTTCGTTAACAGAACCAACTAAATCCCAAACCTTATCTAGGGTGACTTCACCAGATAGTAAGCTTAACTGGTCTAGTAGACTTTCAGCGTCTCTAAGTCCTCCTTGAGCAAACTGGGCGACTAAAGTTATTGCTTGAGGATTAATATTGATACTTTCTTTTTCAGCAATAATGCTTAGATGATTTACCATATCATCCATGGGAATGCGACGAAAATCAAATCGTTGACAGCGAGAAATAATCGTTGGTAATACTCTTTGCGGGTCTGTTGTAGCTAAAACAAAGACAACTTGATTTGGTGGTTCTTCTAATGTTTTAAGTAATGCATTGAATGCCTGAGTGCTAAGCATATGACACTCATCAATCACATAAACTTTGTAGCGGCACTGAACTGGGGCAAATTGGGCACGTTCGATAATTTCACGGATATTATCTACTCCCGTATTGCTAGCTGCATCAATTTCAATTACATCTAAAGTTGAACCGTTAGTAATTCCTCGACAAACATCACATACACCACAGGGTTCAGCATTCGGTTTGTCGCTACTCAAACAATTAAGAGATTTTGCTAAAATTCTGGCACTAGAAGTTTTACCCGTACCTCTAGGACCAGTAAATAAATAAGCTGGGGCTATTTTAGATGTGCGGATAGCATTAGTTAAAGTTGTGGCGATCGCCTCTTGTCCGACTAATTGGGCAAAACTTTGAGGACGGTATTTATGATGTAGCGGTTCGTAAGACATAGTAAGCGATCGCATCTTCCTCAGTTGGAATTCAATTATTTTAAACCCATCAACACTCTTATAAATATCGCAATTATCTTTAGAGTATTTGTGATTTTTAATACATCGTTATATTATTAAGGTGCCTATTTTAACTAAGGTATTGAAGCTAGTCAATTTAATCAATGTATTTATTAATTCTTTTTTATATTCGGTAAACACTGTGTTTTTTCATAAATTTTATCTGTGAATCATCTGTAAATTTGACCTACAACTCTTATTTATTATTTCTTTAAGTAGCGTTACTATACTGCATTTTATTTTTCAGAGCAGTGCTTGCCTTCGCTACAATTTTAAAGTAAATACAACCTCATGGGGTGCTTTATAAATGCTCAAGCGGTTATTGGAATTCATTAAAAATTTTTTTCGACGCTTATTTGGAGGTAAAAAAAATCTACCAACGAACAAAGTAAATACCCAGCATCAGCCACCGCTACCCCTAGGAGATTCTGACTTAGAATTTCTATTCACAGAATTATTAGAAGGAGTAAATCAGGCTCGTGGACAAAGCTGGGCTCTGAAGTGGCTGCATAATATAGAAGGTAGAGTCACAACAGAGCGCTGGTTAGAATGGTTAGATAAGTTTGGTCAAAAATTACTTTCATCATCAAATCCGAATAATGAGTTAGGTTCTCGGATGGTGCAGTTGGGAGAGTTAGATGTAGGAGCAGTGGGAGATAGAGCTTATGATATTGGAATGAAACTGTTGACCCGAAATCAAAGCGAACCTGTATGGGAGTATGACGGACCAGATGTTCTAAAAAATGGAGGGGGAAGGATTGTAGAGGAATCTCTCATAGAAGGGGAAGTTGTACAAGGAAATAATCAAATTTCAGAAGAAAACCTTCCAGAAGGCGAATATCAAACTGTTTCTTTAGAAGAACTTTATGAGATGATTCAAGAAGACGAAAATTTACGCCAGATGATTGCTCAACAACTAGAAGTAGAAACAGATGACCCTGAATTAATTATGCGTAAATTAATGAATCAGTTTAATGCTACAAATTGACTGTTTAAGTTGAAAAAGTACAATTATAGGTGTTATGCATAGCTAGGTTGAACAGCTATGCTTAGCTCTGTATTGGCTTCTTGAAAGCTAAAGTAAGCTAGATTGACTACTACTCCCCATAAATAGTGTCTGAATGACGCTCTAGTAATTCAGGGGATTCTCTAGCTGATATTTTATCTTCTAGATTACACTATACTTTCCTACACGTAGTGACCGTCGCTTCGGACAAATCTTTGTTGCGTAAGTCCTGAATTATTTATTTTAATTGTTAATTGATATAGATTTTTAAAACTTCAAATAATTTATCTATAAATGATCGGCTCAGTTTAGTGTTTGTATCGAATTATTAAAATATTGTATCAACTCATTTTTTCATATCTTGGCATTTTTTCCTGTCTCAGTATTTTTTTCATGAGTTCTGACAGGTAGTTAAACCCTCTATAAATAAATCTTGTAAAAACTAATTTAGTGGGGAAGAGATTCTTCTCAGGAATAAAGCGTCAATGTGATGGAATACTAACTTACGTTTATCTTATATTCATTTTATATTTATTGTTGGCACGATATTATCATTAATACATATTTACAATTTACTGCATATATCAGGCGTAAAGCTTTAGAGAATAAGCTTTTTGAGATTTATTTCTAAAAATGATTGGATAAATTAATTTCTGATATTCCCTAATTAATCAAAAAATGATTTTCTTCGATCAAAGCAAAGAGCAAACTAGGTTGCTATTAGGTTAGGATAACTTTGTTTTTAAATACGAACCTAATTGGGGTGAAATACTAGTGTTTATACTTATTGGAAAAACCTTTCAGAAATTACCAGCATTTGTACGTATAACTAATGCTACAAAACCAAAGATGAGTACTACTCACGATCAGAAATAATCGCGGTTAAAATGAATATTTTTTCCTATGGGTCATGTGGTGTATTCTGGCGATCGCCTATAAAATAAATTTCCCGCTTTTAGTAAGAGGTTTACAAAAAAATATGTTTTTAAAAACCCTAAAACCCTTGCCATATGGTGATTTAAAAATGTCTTAGTTTTTAATAAAAATCTTTGTAGAGTACCTTAAATTGGGAACCACAGTCCAAATTATAGCCAAACAATGATTCTAAGCTCCAACCTTCCAGTACAGATGATTAAGGGTTTATTATCTATGATAGAAGGTAATAAATTGGTGTCGAGCGAAGAAGACAACTAGCGCTCAATTGTGTAGACTTTTTAAAGTTTGATAAATACTACTGGTTATAAGCATAATTTTTTACGTAATTACCGTTTGTTCC
>JBCCDM010000096.1:0-16788 GCA_039030795.1 Cyanobacteria bacterium P01_A01_bin.84 | reverse complement strand
GCTACTGCAAGTTCTGACGGCACGGTGAAGTTGTGGAACCCAGAAGGCAAGGAACTGCAAACCCTCAAAGGGCATAGCGGTAGTGTCTACAGTGTCGCCTTTAGCCCCGATGGCAAGACCATTGCAACAGCTAGTGATGACCGCACGGTGAAGTTGTGGAATTTTGATTTAAATGATTTACTGGCACAAACTTGTACTTGGATAGGCGATTATTTGAATAACAACCTTTATGTAAGCGACGAGGATAGAAAGTTATGTAATGGTATTAAGTGAACAAGTAGTTTGTAGATGAAATTTTATTGTGAACAACCTAAAATTTTAGGCGATACTCAAAGACCCACTGAAGGCGCTCGCGGTCTTTCGCTTCTAGCTGTAATTTCCTCAAATGCCTGTTGATGATACCTTTCATCAATCCAATGGTGATATAAGTCCTGATGAACTTTAACGCTATGTCCCATTTGTTTAGCGGCTAAGGTATCTTTAAGACCAAAATTCAAAGTACGAATTGCCCAACAGTGTCTAAGGTCATAAGGTTTAAACCCGATATTCCGATGAAACCAAACCGTTACCACATGACCAATATCAGCATTAGGTCTGTCTAAATTGATATTTGGTAATTTGACTTGTGAAAGTTGAAATTCTTCAAACCATTCAGGGTAATACGGATATACCAATCTAGTACCAGTTTTTGAATTTTCACCAACTCTAATCGCGCGATCGCCTTTTTTAAGAGATGTTAAGTCTAATCTAAATACTTCATGGTTACGCAATCCGTAAGTAGCTAGCATCCCAAATACCCAGCGCCAAGATTGATTTTCAATTTTGTAAAACTGGGTCGCAATTTCGATATCAGTTGGAAGATTGCGGGGTGTAACTTTTCTAGGATTATATTTCCCCCGATAACGTTTTAAATCAATATCAATTCCGGCATACTTTGCAAGAACTGTAAGCGCCATACAAGCTCGTTTACGAGTTTTAGTATCTGGTGCGGTTTCTTTGACTACGGACATAATTAAATCTTCATTTAATACCTTATCTTGTGGCATTTTCCGAAATATGGAAAAATAATCAGTTTTCCACGTAGTCTCAGTTTGATGATTTCGTTCCCTAGTTTCAAAATAGTATTTTTCAAACCGTTTCACCCAATCACTAACATAATGTGCATCCAATGAATCATCAGCTAAGGTTTGGTAAAACTCCCAGTTAAATTCCCTACAAGCTAGCAAACCCCCAAGCTTGCGGGCTTCGGCTTCAGCTTGTTTTACCCCCTGCTTATTTGCATAAATATCTAATTTGATACGTTGCTGATGTTGCTTTCTCCTTTTGGAATTGGGCTTGGGGGGTAATGTAGCCCTTAAGTAAAGGCGCTTCCCTACTTGCTCAACACTAACCCCAATATTTCCAGCTTTGAGCCGGGAATTTACCGCCTTTAAGACCAAATCAAGACTCATTGCCAGGATAAACTACTTCAAACTCATTCTCACCAGCAACCACAACTAATTTACCGCCAGGGGACTTGAAAATATATTGCAAAATACCGGGAGGTCTGGGAATACTAACTGATATACAATTTTCTACCCATTCCCCCGTCATAGTATTAAGAACCTTGAAAGTTAAGCCCTTTTCTTCAATAATCTGCTTTTCAAAAGCTTGCACATTATAATGAGCGATACGCTTCGCCTCATCTACACCCCCCGTAATTTTTTCAACATTACTTGCTTGTTCTCCATCTGGAGAAGCATAAACAAACTCTACTTGTTTATGTTTTTTGGTTTGACGTGTCGGTGTCATTTCAACTTGCCAATTACCTAGTACTCCATTAACTTCATGTACTTTCGTTTTTGATTCTAATTTGCAACTAACAGGTAATACATCCGTAATACTAGTCGGTGCTTTTGGGGGGTCAGACCCATGATCACTTGTAATATTGCTTAACAATTCATTTTGTATCTGATCTACACAATTTGAATTTTCATTTTGTATCTGATCTACACAATTTGACTCGCTTTGTAAAGAAATATGTGATCGGGGGTCAGACCCCTGATCACTTGGCTTATTCTCTGTAATCCTATCTATATCTAGATTTTCAGTTTTCTGATCAAGTGATCTGATCAACTGATCAGAAGAATTTTTTTCGTCACTCTCGATTTTTTTTTCAAAAATGTTGATCACTTGATCACTTGGGGCTATATCGTTCTCAGGGCTTAGATCGTGAGTGATCAATGGGGGTTGATCACTTGGGATTTTTTGATCACTTGTAATATTGCTTAACATATTATTCCTTACCCCTATGTAGTATATAAGTGCTTTCTTATTGCGAATACTCCTACCTGTATTTACTAATCCCTCAGCCGATGCTCGCCTTAAATCCCTTCTTACGGTGTCTTTATTTATGCCTAATTCTTCAGCTACTTCTTGAGCTTCAAAGGGTGTACCTTTTGAAGCTCGCAAGAAATTTAAGCACCTATTCATGATGTTGGTGCTAATAGAGTTATTCCCTAATAATTCATCTTCTAAACGACCTTCAAATTTCCAGCCCCAACTATCATCGTCGTAGGTAAATTTGTAAGCACCTGGAGCGCGGCTCCTACTTTTTTCAATATTGAGTACGTTGAAAGAGCCAATTTCGTTTTGTTGCTTACTAAATTTGTAAACCTCATCAACCGTATTTCTAATGGCACGGCTACCTCTCATATCCCCATTAGCATTACTATGGTGAATCACTAAAAAAGTACATCCATACTCCTTAGAGAATTGTCTGAGTCTTATTAGTGGTCTGGCATACTCAGTATCTTTCTCAGAGTAGATGCTTTGAGCAGAGATACTAGTTAAGCTGTCAACTATTACCAGCTTTGGTTTATGCTTCTCAATCATTGTTTTGAGTCGCCCAAACTCACCTACCGACCATTCATCACAGACCTCTAGGCGATCGCTTTCTAGTAAATCTTGCATCTCAAGTAATTTACAAGTGTTTAAGCTTCCCTGGTCTGTTTCAATTAGTAAAACATTCATCGGGTCAAACTTCGCGCCGTCGTAGGGGAATGTGCCACCAGTGACAGCGTACTTAGTTAATGTGAAAGCCAACCTAGTTTTACCTACGCCACCATCGGCATACAGAGCCATTACGGAACGTGCGGGGATGAATCCAGGAATTAACCAATCTTGTTCAACATTTCCGTATTTCTCGAAATATTGTTTAGCACTGTAACTATTAACCTTATTTTGAGAATCCAGCCACTTGGCGTGAAAATCTAGTAATTCTTTTTTATTGCTAAATCTCCATTTTTTAGCTAATTTTTTCATCACCCAGTCACGTTGGGCTGTATTTTCAATTTCTTCAGCTTCTTCTAAGTCTTTACATAGTTGATTAAATGCAATCTCATCTCTTTGTTGCCAGTAACCTTTATCTTTTTTTCTAATACCTGTTACCTGCAATACATTTCTTTCAATGTTTTCTAAAAGATAAGATGTAGGTATTTCAGTCTCGTGTGCTTTTTCTAACAGTTCAAAACCAATTTTTTGAAGTTGACGACGTACATATTTTTCTTGGAGTATTTCAGCATTGTGTTTTACATCCAGAGAGTGCATAGTCCTATCTAGAAGGGATGCAATCTTATTTCTGCCACCAACTTCAGCTAATTTTTTATTGTCAATTAACCAGCTAGTTACTGTTAAAGCGTTACAAGGCTGTTTCTGTTTATACAGGTCAAGACAAGCCTTATAAATTAACTTATGAGCAGAAATGTAAAACGCTTCGGTTGGAAGAAAGTCTGCTACTATATAGATAGCGTTTGGGTCAAAAATTAACGCTCCAAGTACCTCTTCCTCTACTTCAATACTGCTAGGTGGTAGGGTGTTATGAGGTCTAAAAGATAATTCGCTTGTATTCATAATTTAATTTTTTATTTTGCTATTAAGTCATCCATAAGATGACTTTTTTTGTGGTTAGGTTAATTGATGCCTGAGTGCTTAATATCAATTGCTAATCTATTTAGAAAATAAGGGTGTTGAATTGGAATTCACAAAGACCTGAACCCGTGAAATTAGCTGCACTGACTTGCTCCTGACTGATTTTTGTATGCATTGGGAATACTAAGTTGGTAGATTTCAGTTTGTGTGAATGGAACCTGTGATTTTGAATGATGATGATGTTGTTTCTGTTTCTGCAAATGACAGCCGTTGTGGTGATAAGACCTTTACTGTTGATGAAGCAATGGCAGAATTGTTAGAAGCGCTTGACCAATATAAAGGAAGCATCCCTAATTGGATTTGGGATACAAAATGTATAGTCTTGCAACCTAAGAGTGATTGGAAGAAAGGAAAAATAAGGGTAAGGATGCATATGGAATTTGTTCCTGATGATGAAAATAGCGAGCTACCAAGCTAAAAATTAACTTCTCCTTTTGTAATCACTCCACCTGTGACGGGTGGTTTTTTTACGAAAAAGCCTGTGATGCTTTCTCTGATCTGAATATGAGATTTTAGAGATGAGGAACTGCCGTCAACAGTCCCTCATTAACTTATTGTTTCACAAACAGCTTAAAAGTAAGCGCGAATTTAAAAACGCTTACTTTTAAGCGCTTACATGATATTATGCGTAAAAGGTTAACAAATCAACAGGAGAAACCTTCAGTTTTGAGGGAATTACGAGACGATGCCGGGTTAACTCAGGCACAACTAGCCCATCATCTTAAAAAAGATGTTTCAACAATAAGGCGCTGGGAAAAGGGTGATGAACCATCCATGACTCGCTCTGAATGGAAAAAATTCTGTAAGTTAATTGGGAAGAACTTTAATGACTTACCAGAGTTTTTAAGTTCTCCATTTCCAGGAGATTGATTATTTTACTGCCGCTTTCCGTAAATCGTATCGCCGTAGGATGCCAGTAAAAATTTATCAATTCTCAAAAACCGAATACTAGTTACCGTCAAAACCCCGTAAATCGTAGCGCCGTAGGGAAGCGGTAAAGAAAAAACCTGGGGTGAACATAGACTCACCCCAAACAGTGCTTACAGGAATATTCTAACAATGACTAAACCACTCGGATACTTTACAGATTACAGACCCTTAGAAGACTCATACCTTTATCGCCTAGAACAAAAGTATGGCTCCTGGTTTCAACATATGAGCGTCAGAGAGAAACTGTTCCTCATCAACTCAATCTCATCTCACCTATGTTCAGAAGCAGCTGATGAATGTAGGAACGAAATTTTTGTAATTTCTAACGAGATAACAACTCAGGTCAGCCCTTCTGATCTTGAGGGAATGATTGAGTTTTTGATTCAACAAGTAAAAGCATCTTAAATGCCTCAAGCCAGAGTAACAATCTCAGACGAATTAGACATACTGGCTAAAAAGTTGATTCAAACTACAGGTTGTGGCAACCATGGAAGTCTTTACGGCTTATTATTAACCCGTTACGGCTCCCACTTAAGCCAGACATGGCACGTCACAACCTTTGAGGAGCCAAAACGGCTAATCTATCCAATACCTGAACCTAACTCTAAGCCAGTACAGCCAGAGTACACCGAACACCCGGAAGTAGTAGATCCGGTCATCGCTCGTATATCAGGACTAGTAGATAACTTTTAAGCAAGGGGGAATCATGATTCCAGAAACTCCCCCACCTACACCAATTCATATCGAGTACCCGATTAGATTCGAGGTACCGATATTTCTTGGCGGGGTTTTGGGAGGTTTAGTAGCTGGAGGGCTGCTTATATCCGTAAAAACTGAAACTAACAAACAATTAGATTCAAAAGTGGATGTAGCCAAACAATCTACTACCACTCAAGAGATTGAAACAGCCACACCCACCAGCACAGTGGAAGAAAACCAACCACAACCAACATTCTACAACTGGAATGACATCTCTGATGAAGCTGTAGGGGCTTTAATCATTGGTAACTCAGGTTATGCCAAAACATCTCTTGCTTGCTGGTTAGCGGGTCATCTAACCAAAGATAAGCCCGCTCAGATAATAGCCTTAGACCCCCACGCCAACCGTAACCCGTTGTGGGGAGAACTTGGAATACACGTTATAAGTGATTTTCCAGGAATTGAACAACAATTACAACTACTTGAGGAGCTATTAGACAAGCGTCGGCAGCAACCAGAAAACGGCGATATGGTCATCATCTTCGCTGACGAACTGGGAGCGAGTATTAAAAACTTTCAAGACTCAAGCCGCGTACAGCGAACCTTAGAAAGACTAGGGAGTGAGGGGAGAAAGTATGACTTAATGCTAATAGGCATGAATCAAAGTGCTGACCCTGACGACATAGGGGTCAGCGCCCAAAATCGTAATAACTTTGCCCTCATTCTCTGTGGAGCAGCTGCCACTAATTACGCCAAGCGAACTTGGAAAGCAGATGACCCGAATAGAGCTTGGTTGGATTCTCAAACTTATCCATGCCTGCTTACTGGTGCCATAAGCACCACCATAGCCAAGCACCCAACACACCACACTTACACAACATTCAAGAAAAAAGGTAATCCACCAATTGGTATTGAACCAATTAATCAATTACCCCTAACCATCCCCCTCGCGAGAGAAACCAAACAATTAAGCGACGATGTACTGAAACTTTATCAGTGGTTTAAAAGAAAACCAAATGTGAATTTTCAACCTAGAGATATCATCTCTAAAAAACCATTTGGTAAAAATTTCAAACTAAATATGGAATTACTTAACCCCTTACTTGAGGAATTAATTACTAATAATTTAATCACTCAAAATAAGGATGGTAAGTACACCTATCACCCAAGTGCTGAACCTTCAGGGGGTATACATATTCCAGGTTCAGCAACGGTGCAGCAGGGGTCAGCAGGTTCAACAGGTTCAGCAACAATTCAGCAGGAGTAAATATGATTTTTGGACGTTCACCAGCAGTCAACAGAGCAACATCAGTTTGCTGTTATATCATCGGATTTTCTATTACCTTAATCAACATTGTTTACACAAAAGCGTACTTTGATAGTTTCCTAAAATCTGGGGGTGATTTACAATTCTGGACGGTTTGGGCAATCAGTGCAGCAATGGGATTATATGAAGCATTTTGTATTGGTTTATGTACCACTCCTGTGGCTTGGGGGATTATATTTTCAGTTCCTCAATCCCTTACAAAAATTCAAAATGAAACTCAAAGAAAAATTGCTATTTATGCCAGTGCAGCATTAGCTGTATTTCTAGCAATATTCTGCTGTATTGTTTACTGGGTAGATTACACCACTACAATCGGAGGCTTAGGAATGGGTGACATTTTACCCGCTCGCTTCCTAGCTGCTTGCTTAGTATTCGGTAGTGAAGTAATGTTCTTGGCAGGTAACGCCCTAGCTTGGCTTGCCCTGATTGGTAAAGCCGGTGAATCCAAAGAGAAGCAGAAATTTCAAGAAGCTGCAAAAACTAACGGCAACGGGAAATACACAGCAGTATGAATTATTTAATTGTGGGTGGTTTCTGTTTAGGTCTCGATGCGATCGCCTTGTTTGTTTTTCTATTGATTGTTTCAAATCGAAAAAGGCTTAAAAAGCGCGTAATTAGAAAAATTAAAGGTTGGTAACACAAATGCTTGGGGTTTTCACCCCCAAGCATCAGCAAAGCCATTTCTGAATGATTAGCCTTGTCATCATCAAAGATCACGAGGGTCAATTGCATTTATTTCCGAAAACCTTTTAAAATCATTGATATTGAATGTTAAAAGATAATTTAGATTATGGACTATCATAGCTGCAACTAATCGAGCATCATGAGAAGGTTTACCAATAATTTTGTATTTACGAATCAAGGTTTCCCAGACTGTAAATATTGATGCTGTATCGGGTAAAAGAACAAAAAAATTCTTCATTTGTTCTAATTCTTGTAAAGCATCAGCAACTGATAAACCTAATCCATTAACTTCTACTGGACGAGTTGCAACCACCCAAAATTCAATCAAATTTTGCGGTATTATACACAAATTTTTCTCTTGCGTTAGTAAATTTCTTACTGCTTGAACAGAAGATTTATGCATTGGATGAGTTTCTTGAATAGTCCGTAACAAAATATTTGTATCAACCAGATAGCTCATAGCATTTCATCTTCTCTGGTATAAATAGCTTCGCGGCTAATTGCTTCATCGTGAAGGGGGGGGGCTGCAATTTTCGAGTGACTTTTAGCCCAATTTACAAATCTTTCTGCACGTTCTTGGGGTGATAGTGTTAAGGATGCGGGTTGGGATGAATTTGCTAACAAACCTTCAACTAAAGTTTTCAATAATATTTCTACAGATATTCCCTGGGCTGTGGCTTGGGCAATTAAACGCGATTCAATTTCAGGGTCTAATTCAAGTCGGATAGCCATAATTTGCTTTAGTCAAAATATATCGCTTTATTTATTATTGCTGATTTTACTGCATCACCAAAAAAAGTAGAGATGCTCCCGGTGTTTAGAATGCTGTAATCCCGCTTTAAAAAGTCGATATATTTAAAAAAGCTTGGGGAGTGAACGGAACCCCAAGCAAGAGTCAAAATCCAGTTTGTGTATTTGAATCCCAATTTAACTTAAGAATTCTTAATTACCCACAAGTGCAATCATTACTAGGTAATTTACCTGTCAATCCTTTTACAATTGCACTTGCCATTTTTTCAGCATCAAACAAAGCAATATCGCGCCGAGAATCAACAAAGCACCCCTCTATCAGTATTGCGGGTGCTTTTGTATTATTGAGAACATATAAATCCCTTCTAAATTTCGCACCACGGTTTACAAATCCGAGTTTTGCAATTTCGTTTACTACTGGTGTAGCAATTTTTTTACCACTAGAACTTACATATAACACCTCGGTACCATGGGCACTACCATCAAAAGCATTGAAGTGAATGCTAACAAACCTATCTACCCGTGCATTGTTTGCTATCCAACACCTTTTCTGTAATGAATCCCTAAGACTATAAGTTTTACTTGGACGGCACCGGGTGACGCTGTGACCTAAGTCTATCAGTTTATCAATTACTAAAATACCAGTTTCATAAATCATTGACTCTTCATGGCGTAAACCAACAGCACCACCGTCAGAAGGGCATCCGTGACCAAAATCAATTCCGTATTTCATTGTTTTTAAAAACCCATGCTAAAAATACAATCAACCAAAACAAGGGGAATATAAACACCCCAATTCCACAAACATAAAAACGTCTAAAATAGGGAGGTGTATGACTCTTCCCAAAAAACAAGCCAGTGAAATAAAACAATATGGAGATATATCTCCATACATATCTGCATTACTCCTTGTTTCCTTGGGGTAGCAACTGTCCAAGATACCCACCAGCACCGAATTTAATGATGTCTGCAAAGGCTGGACGGAATTCTGGATCTATTATCGCTAGACCAAAACCACCTACGACAAGCATTCCCACTAACAACGAGCGGAATGTTGACTCCTGAGTTTTGAACATTATTAACCTTCTTTATTTAAATCTTTTTCTAGGTGTTTTATCTCATCCCAACACCTATTAAATTTATGGTCTATTTTCTCATTAAGCCCGTGAATCATATAATCTCTGTGGTCATTTCTCGCTGCACAGTCGGTTATATGAATATTTAAGCTATTTTCTAATGCATTAAGTCTGCTGCTGGTAATATCACCAGTTGAATCAATTTCTTTGTAGATTCTTGATTCAACTTGAATGATTTTGTAAATAAAAGCAATTAAGGTGAAAGTACCAATAGCAATTTCAATAATTACTTTTAGTTCCATGACTTACGCGACTGGAGGTACGGTTTTATCTTCAGATGAAAATTCTGTGTAAGAAATTTCAGTGTCACTTTCTGCGATCGCCCATACTTCCCCTTTATAACCCGCTAAAGCTCCATCAAAGTCAAAGTTGTAATTAGGTGGCATTTTTTCTAGAACTGCCAAGGGTTGACCCTCTGAGTCAAATTTTGTTGCCAAAATTACAGGGTGAGAAGCGCTACGAACAGTTAAACCAATACGAGAAGTATTAGCTGTCATTACTCTCTTTGGTTGATTTTTAATAAGTTCAACATCTTCAGACTTAGGGAATGCCTCGCCGGAATAAAGTCTAGGTTGTAATGCCATAAGTAATTGGTCTCCGTAGTTATTAATTACGTAGCTGACTAAGTTTTCGTTCTGAGACGACTCAAGTAAATCTATTTGAATCTTCCAAATAGCGCTTGAATTGTCTAAGCGCCGAAAAGCTATTTTCTGCTCCTCAATACCCACAGGAAAGTAAAAAGTGAAGATTTCAATATCTTTTCTGTAAGTAAATCTTTTTGGGTTGTAGATATTAGTGCCTTTAAAATCTACAAAAGCAGGAGCTATAACTCCTTTTAAATACTCATTATTTTTATGATTTGACAAATAATGCTTGACTCGAAAAATTTCACCAGAAACTATTTTAGAAAAGCTCCAATCTTTTCTTACAAAATAAGTCCCTAAAGTATTCCAAGTCATACACTATAATCAGAAATATCATCAATTTTTTGCTCTATTCGTCGTAAATCCTGATGCATAGCATCAATGCTTTCACTGGTATACTTCCAAACTCTTAAACGTACATCTTTATGCCATCTAGCAAACGTGAACTCTAAACCATATTGCTTATAATCGTAGTCTCTCAGATCCATCAATATTGGACGAGAAAGACCCATTCTCCAGTGTCCAATACCAGTAAATTGCCGTGATACAAATGCTCCTGAGTACATAAATCCTTGAGCATAGCCAGCTAACCACCATCTAGGGTTTGCAGAATTACTATCAATCAAAGCTACGTATAAAGGGCTATCAGTTTTAAATAAAATCGGTTTAATTGGTGTAATTATTTTTTTTTAGAATCAGAACTAATTACAGCTTTTCTTCTAACATTTTTAAGTTGCTGCCAATTTAGAGGGCTAATGTTTATAGTCATATAAAAATTCTCTAAATTTTTTAAATAGATTAGATTAGTGATTAAATATCAGCACTCAAATTTAAATAAACTACCTACCAATTTTGCTTTCTCACACAGGAGTTTTTTTAATACCAGGTATTTATTTAGCCTTGAGTGCTTGCCTTTTGGTAGGTACCTAATTTTGTAGGCTAAGTTTGAGTCGTGCTATTAATTATTAACGTCTACAGGATGAGAGGTTCCATCCACAGAATAAAAAGTCTCCGGTTTATTCTTTGTTGCTTTTTTCAAAAAAGCTTGAATTTCTACAATAGTTGCATCTCCAGGAACAGGGATACGCTTTAATTTGTAGTATTTTATTTGTTTCTTGTTGTAGGTAGTGGTTCCTTGTACTTTACTTGGAACTTTGATGGAGCCACTACCAACAGAACCTCTAACTGGAATACTTCGCCCTAATTTGTTCTTTTTTGCATAAGGAGCGGCTTTAAAGCCAAAGTATTCAGCTGTTGACTTTAGCATAAACACGCGTCTACCCGGTTTTTTACCCGCAGCGCGAAAAGTTACGGGGATTCTAGGACCTAATTTTGCCATGTTATTTCAATGTTTATCAATATATTGTTATGCAGCTGGTTGTTAAATTAGCTGCATATTTTTATTAAGGAATGTAATCAGTAGCCGTAACGACTAACTGACCACTTGAATCTAGGGCAAAAGTTACGGGTATAGTCGCTGTAATGGAGGCTGTACCTTCTTCCGCATCAATAGCGATAGTAAGGTTATTTGGTCTAGTTTCTTCTGGTACGGCTAACTCAGAGGCTTGTAATTGTGTAGCTAATTCTAAAAGAGCAGCAGGTTGATTTGTTGAGCTTAAATCGGTTTGTGCAAATGGCGATGCCATAGTTTACCTCGTTATCGAAATGTGTTACTTGGTAAACCAAAGATAGAAAACTTTAACGACTCAAAGCCTCTGTATAAACACCCACAAATCCCGTTAAAATCATGCGCGGATATATATATCCGCGCATGATTTTAAAAATTTAAAAATAGTGCCTCCATTTAGGGATAGCGCCTTGTTCGCTACCCAATGGGAAATAATCAGCCCGATACGGAACCATTTTATTTACTTGTACATTCTTTCTTGTTACACGTTTAAAACTACTGGTTTTGTATCGACTGCTTACGTATTTCAATAAATTTTTCTTGATATAACCTTCAGCACTTTCGTGAGAATTTCCGTAAATAGTAATTTTTGAATTATCTTTCAGTTCTAGAATCACACCGTATGGTCCTTTGGTGTAACCAGCAATAGACAAGGGTCTTGCACCTGTGTAATGAGGAATATGTATTGTGTAATTACCCGAACGTGGTTTTTCTGGAGCTCTAAATATAATTGCCAACTGTGGAATATTATTACCTGGTTGCAGTACCCAATTAATAGGAATTGATGCGATCGCTTCAGCCTGAGACTTCCCAAAGCCAAACGTAAGCCAAAAACTAGTAACTTTATTTTGTACCAGTTGGGCTGTATCACTATCTTTAATTTTCAACTGATTAAGTAAAGCTGGTATGCGACTTTTAGGTTTTTCTTTTCGTAGCTTTGCTTGTGCTTTGGCTACCTGTAAATTATGTACCCGTCGTTGAAATTTTAAAAACCTGTTCCAGTCATACTTACTCATACTGTTATGTCTTGGTCAATTACTCCTGGTGCCTTTATAGCTTGGCTTTGTAGCTTTTCTTTTTGATTTTCTTTCTTATTTAAATCAGCTACAGCCTTCTCAAATTCAACTGTTTCTTTGCCAAGAGACGCGCTTTGCTCTTTCACATTCAATACGTCAGAACTAATTTGATCCAAAAAGTCCCCGGCTTCATTTAGCTCTGTAAGTTTGGTAATGATTTTATTCTGGAATTTATTTAATGGATTCATCCACGAGTAAGCTTTTTCTGACACTACGCCATACCACCGCAAAGCATTGCCAATATTGCTCATGCGATTACCAATCACATTAAATATGTTGTAAGTAGACTGAAACATTGATGTGACCATACCCATCATGTTTACTGCTGCTTGGTAAACCCGCATATATTTTTTATAAGTTCGCTTGGTTTCATTCCAGGCTTTTACACCGAAAAGTCCCTTTGCGAAATCATCAAACGCCTTGCCTAGTAAGCTGCGAGTGTCAAAGCTTTCACCCTCATCATCTTTGAAAAAAGTATTACCCAAATTATCAATGATTGAAAACAAAGTACTAGTTAAATTAGATGAAAGCATATGAGCGTTGTGCAACGTATTCATCCAGGTAAGTACGTTTAGCATCCGGTCAAGCTTAAGCCACCTTGCAAACTTATTTAGTTTTTCAAAGTTTTTACCAACCGCGCCTGATAAACCACCAGCGACTTGAGGACCCATTTTTAAATCAATTTTTTGAAGTAAACCAAGCTGAACTGTGTTAGCTCCAGCATTGAATTTATTTAGTAAGTTCTGACCCCACTTATTAGTATTTCCATTAATTTGATTGGCTAAATTATTACTATTATTATTTAAAGCATTACTCATACATCCACCAGCACGGGTACTCCGACATACACCAGCACTAGCAGCAGCCTCTATCTGTTGCCCTGTAAGTGGTTTAGGCATCCCTTGAATTGTTTTACCAGGTACCCTAGCAATCAATGCCGGAATAACTGCTATTTGCTGTAACAAATTATTATATTGATTTTGGTCCACGTCCTGTCCATCCTTACCGTCTTTACCGTCTTTGCCATTTAATCCGTTTTTACCATCAATTCCATTTCTTCCGTTCAACCCTGGTTTACCATCTTTACCATTAATTCCGGGTCTACCATTTAATCCATTCTTACCATCAATCCCATTCCTGCCATTAATACCTGGTTTACCATCTTTACCATTAATTCCGGGTCTACCATTTAATCCATTCTTACCATCAATCCCATTCCTGCCATTAATACCGGGTTTACCATCCTTACCATTGATACCGGGTTTACCATCCCGTCCTGGTTGAGCTTTCGTTTTTAGAGCTTGATTAGCTTTAGAATTAGCGCTTTTAGCAATTGATATTGCTTGATTAGCCAATTGTTTAACTATAAGGAATTGGTTTGTAGTTCCCGTTGCTAAAGCTAAAGCAGTACCAAACTGAGATACTTTAGCATTTAAAATTGCTATTTTCTGCTCTATTTTCTGTCGTCCTACTCTAGTTTCATACAAGGCATCATTAGCAATGTTTCTTGCATCACTAATTCGAGCATAAATATAATTGTAATTATTACTAATATTAGTACTTAAATTATTTAAATAATTACTAATTTGAGATATTTTAGCCTCTACTTTCTGCCGTCCTACTCTTGCCTCATATAATGCATCATTAGCTTGTTTTTTTGCATCCTCAGAATTAACTCTAGCTTCTAATGCGCTTTGCCTTGAAGAATAAGCCTCAGCAAATAATTTATCTTTTTCTCCCTTGTATTCATTAATAAATTTTTGTAAATCCTCTCTTAACTTTTTCAAATTAAGAGCATTATTAATACTCTGAGTAAAACTATTACTTAAATCTCTTGATTGTATTCCATCAATTTTTAATTGGGTTTCTTGCAGTTGTCCTATCTGGTTAATGGTCATGAAATGAAGTCCGATAGATGCTAGCTGTAATGCAAAGCCTACAGCGCGACCTAGTCCCGGATTTACTTTTTTAAACTTTCCAGCTTTTAGATTCTCAGCAACTTCTTTAAATTGCTTAGTTAACTTCACATTCTCCTTCAATTGCTTCTGAAGCTGGTCTACAACCTTTAGACGCTTACTAACAAAACGAGTTGTATTCTTAACATCCAAAACGCTTTTAGTGAGTTTACCTTGGTAGCCTTTGTAATTTTTAAGTAAATCGTTAACTGTATTTGGTATCTGTGCATATGAAGGAGTGCTTGGAATTGTCATGTCATATTTTAAATAAATTAAATATTTTCGCTAAATTCTTAATAGAAGAAACTATATACTTACCCGCGTCATCTAGAGCGTTTATATATTTCTCAATCGCCGTCATTTTCTGATTTAAAATACGTATTTGACGAATTAAATATACATTATTACTTCCAGTGCTTGGACTGGAACCAGAACTAGAAAAAGTTCTGGTTAATGTATATATATTCTCTAGCTTTTTAATTCTAAATTCATGATTGTTAACTAAAATTTTTAAAGAATTAATTTGAGATTGTAAGAATATAATCTTTCTTTCTAAAGCATTTATTTTTTGGTCTATTTTTATTGATAATTCTTGTATCGCTTCAGTAATCTCTTGACATTCATTGCTCATAATTTATTTTTTAATGCATTTAATTTAGAAACAATTTCATTACAAGGAATACAGCAAAATCCTTTTTTATTATCAGATTTGCACTCTACTTCTGTATAGATATTGCATCCACAAATAACTTCATACTCTGGGAATTCATCAAATATTTGTAAAAACTCTTCATCACCATTCCTGTTGATAATTCTTAAAGTGTAGGAATTGGCGACAGCTTCATCATCTCTTGGTCTAACATCAGTTATCCCTGACGATTTAATGCGAGCATTGCTATAAGTTGCAAGTTCATACCATTCAGGAGATTCTAGACATCCAGACCTCCAATCTCCATAACAATACAATTCAACCTTGTAACCATGGTGTCCATCAGGAAAAGGCACAAAGCTTGTTCGTAATTCCCCAATTGGTCCATAGAAGATACCAGATAATTCGTTCCATGTATAACCATCTTCTTCTGCATGAAAATAGCCGGTGTCTTCAAGATAGTATTCAACAATAAAATCCTGACATTTAATAAATGGTTCTACTTCTATAAAAATTTCTGGGAGTTTGCTAATGTGGGCTATCTCTCCATTTATTTTGACGATAGCCCTACTTCTATCCTTACAAAAACTCATTAATAATCATTGGGATTAAATGTAGTTTGATTATCTAGCTTTTCAAAAGTAATATTTTTAGATATCTGTCTGTAAGTAGAATCGTTCCGACTAATTAGCGCTGGCAACCCGTTATCAATCACAATTGATTGGTCAACGTTACTTTCTTGGTTTGTCAGAGTAAGGTGTTGTTGAGCGATGGCAATTGTTGCAGCTAATAAGCTTTCTCCTGAATTTTCTTCATTAAAGATTAAGCCAACCGCTTCTAAGTCAGTTTTACTGATATATAGGTAACTTGAATCTTGATAAGAATTTGCTCCAAAAATTTCTTGTAATGTTGGTTCTGCCATAATTAAGTATTACTCGTATTACAAAATACATTTATACCAAATAAAAATAGAAACAGCGATCGCCCTTCGGGCGGCTCCTGCGGAGCATCGCCTACAGCAGGGCTTTGCCCATCGCCTAAAAAGTCGGCTAAAATCGCTGTTTTTGAGCTTTAATTAGGCAAGATTTAGGCAAAAAATAGGCTATCGATTCCTAAAACCCTTGTAGAGGCGAGGACAAACAGTCCTCACCTCGATGGACTGAAAATCCTCGTGTCACGAGTTCAAGTCTCGTTCCTGGCATTACACACAAAACCCCCAAGGCATAACGCTTCTGGGGGTTTTTTATTTCTCCAAATACCCCTTTTCAGCAATGTAAAGGGTGTAAATTTGGTGTAAAAATATGCCTGTGTTGGACATTTTTGGACATGGTTGGACAAATTATTGGGGTAAAGTTGGGGTAAATCAGAGCGCGCTGATTCCCAATTTCTGTAAGGCATTGAGAAACTTGCTAGCGGTTTCTCTTTGTCTTCGGAAGGTAAGTCCAGGAGTCAATTGTGGGTTCCCAAAAATCTAGACCTAAGGCAAGTAAGGGTACTGTCCAAATTAAAACTTCTAATCAACGTTTACAGCTTGTTTTCAGTTTTGGGGGTAAACGGCATT
>JBCCDM010000095.1:0-16903 GCA_039030795.1 Cyanobacteria bacterium P01_A01_bin.84 | reverse complement strand
TGAGCGCAACGCCGAAGTTTTTATTTTTATTATATTCTGGGGATGGTTATTTTACCCGAATATAGAAGCCTTTGCAGATACCAAAACTGCTCCTATTTTTAGTATTTATCGCCAAAGACTTTCCCATAGTCCAGATGGGATTGGTAAATTTTATATGGGTAGAGAAATAGCTAAAGTTATGGGGCACAGGGGTGCAGGTTGGTTAGAACGTCCGAGTAGAGAAGAAGAAGAAAAACCTGGTGAAATCATTAAAGCGCTGGATTTGCAGCCAGACTGTGTACTTGCTGATGTTGGAGCTGGTACAGGTTACATGAGTTTTCGGATTGCACCAGTATTGACCCATGGAAAAGTTTTGGCTGTGGATATTCAGCCAGAAATGCTAGAAATAATTGATTATTTAAAAAGAGAAAAGCATATAGATAACGTTGAGAAAATATTAGCAACTCCAACTAATCCTAATTTACTACCAGAAAGTATTGATGTTGCCTTGATGGTTGATGTTTATCATGAATTAGAATACCCCTATGAAATGATGAAACAAATCATGAAAGCTTTAAAACCTGGCGGAAAGGTAGTGTTAGCTGAATATCGTGGAGAAAATCCTTTTTTGATGATTAAACCTTTACATAAAATGACTCAAAGGCAAGTAAAAAAGGAAATGTTGGCTGTGGGTTTAATCTGGTGTGAGACTAAAAAGATTTTACCACAACAGCACTTAATGATTTTTGAAAAAATTTAAATAACCAGTATTCCGGCATTCGTGTAGGAAAATATGGGAGCATCACATTACAATTTTAATTTTACAAAAAACCCACAGGAGGCAGACCTGGGGCTAAAATAATTATTAGCCACGAAGGTGGGCTTTTTATAACCGCATCATATATTTGTATCTGTTCTTTCTTGGGATGTTCTCGAAAATACAGTTAATTTTGGGCGTTGCTGAATTATGTAATGAAACATATTCATTTACAATTTTGTATTATCATCAAAATCTTTATTGATACGTTAAATTTAACTTCTCCAAACAACCTGAAATTATTGATTCATATTTTGATTCAGGAATGCCTAATTTTGAATAGGTACTTGAATGTATCCTTGAATATATTATTCTTAATGAAACTTAATTTACAGATGGAATGACCCTAATATTTTGACTAATATTTTGCTCGCTGCGATCGCAAATTATCCAATTATATTGATCGTCTAAATCGTCATTACTATTAGAGACTTGGTTATACACTTTAAAATACATTTTTTCTCGATTTTTATCCTCGACAGCAAAATCTGCATTTTGAGCATATATTACCTTAAAGCCGCGATCGCGCAAACAATACATTGCCCAAGCTTTCAATGATTGTCTCTCTGGTTCATGGGGAATGGGAGGTTTTTTCAACGCTTCTTCTATGACTTTATATATTTGGGTTTTATAAACTGTCATTTTTTTATTTGGTAATTGGTAATTGGAAATCCGGGGTAACTAACTACTGAGGGTCGCATCGTATTTCTACCATAAAACCGTCGGGGTCGTAAAAGTATACTCCTCTTCCGGTGGGACGAGTTACAGGACCATAAGCGATCGCAATCTTATTTTGTTGTATTATTTCTACAGCATGGTCAAATAAATCTGGTGAGATATCAAACGCCAGATGATATGCTCTAGTAAAACTTTTCTCTGGATCTGGGTCTGGTGGTATTAAATTTGGTTCCCAAAACAAATCTAAAATAGTCCCATCCGGGGTAATAAAGTTTGCAACCTTTCCTTCAGCAACTAGTTTTACCAGAGTTTTCGGTACTTCATCTCCGGTTAGTTCATGTAAACCCAACAGATGACCGTAAAACTGACGAGAAGCTTCCATATCTTGGACATTCAAAGCAATATGATGCACCTTCCGTAAGTTCCCAGGTGCAAGAGTTTTGGTTATGGATTGGGATTTAGAAAGCATATTATAAATTATCTGATTACTTATAGAAGAATATAAGATTTTTTATTTTTGATTTAATTTTTGAGTGGTTGGGATATTAAAAATGATCCAGCTATTGATAAATCTAGCATTCGCACAAAAGATGTCTAGCTGTTTCAATATATAGCACTACGTACTTAACTCAAGACATTTCTCAATCCTGAAACCTATATTTAGTAAGCTTATTACTCATTAATCATTACTTGCGCGTAGCGCTGTAAAGTCTTGTTTATATATATCGCTTAGAATCGCCATATTCAACTGCTTTTGGACATAAATAATTACAATCCTTTAACTTTAGCAATTTATATCGGCGAATATATCTAAATCTCGATGGTCAAAATATCTCATCTATGGTGTTCAGAAGAATAAATCATTCAAGATACTGCATAAGTTTATTTTGCAAACAACTATAGAAATCTGGAGGTAAGTACAAAACCTTATTTATCTCCAAACAGTCAGCCTACAGCCAAATATATTTAGGTTTTGAGCACCATGTAAGTAGTGACATGAAACAGATATGTATGACATATTTTCTATTCCCTATTATTGACTCTAATTTTAAAGTCTTTGGAATACATCACATTTTTATATCGTTACTTATGGCTCTTTCAATACCCCTAAATATATGGCTGTCCAATTTCTGCATTATTGCTCTTACTACTTGCAATTAATCAATTTTTAATACCTTAAAACTACCACCATGGAAACAAATATTATCTCCGGGAATGAAAATGTTAATGAATCAGTATTACTTGATTTACCTAATGAATCATTAAATGTACTCAGTAATTTAGAAGTTGTTGGAGAAGATTCCGCTGTATCAGTAACAAGTAGTCTCAATCGGGTTGATGTTGAGGGAAGTGGGACTATTCGAGGTGAAAGCAAAGCAATTGAACTAGATAGGTCATTAGACGCAAGTATTGTCAACGACGGTACCATCGATGGAGGTAATGATGGTATCGACTTTGTCAACGGTAGTCTAGCCTCCGGTACAGTTCTCAACAAAGGTACAATTACTAGCGATAGTCGAGCAATTAATATCGGTGGTAATGCGCTTTCCCTTGTTTCTATTCTCAATAAAGGTTTAATTACCACCACCTCCGACCCCCGTAATGGTACTGTCTACGCTGATAAAACAGCTGGTACCTACTTCTTTGAAAATGCAAAGGAAGGACTAGTAGATGTTGGTGAAGGTAATAATGGTGACGCTATTTCCTTAGAAATAGATGGATTCACCAGAGCATCCATAGGAAATGCAGGTACCATAAAGGGTCGAGGAAAGGCTATAGGAAATAACTTATCCTCAGCAATACGAGTTTTTCGTAGTAGCGACAGCGAAGAACGCGCTATTTTTACAGGAAATATCCAAAACTTCGGTTTACTAACTGCTGAAAATGGTGCCGCGATCGCTATTCAAAATGGGGTCTTGATGAATGGTTCTATCATCAATGGAGGGGAGATTACCAGCGCAAATACAGAAAATGGTATCGGAATTCTCTTTGAGAACGGTGCAGGATTCAACGGTGAAATTATCAACACCGGTTTAATTAACGGTGCTAGAGATGGTGTTAATTTTGCCAACGGTATCATTACCAACAGAGGCACAATAACTAGCGCTAGTCGAGCAGTTAATATCGATGGAAACTTCACTGCATTAGTCAACGAGGGTTTAGTTACCACTACATCTAATCCCCGTAACGGCACTGTATACGCTAATGCCGATGCAAATAACTATACCATTGATAACCGAGGAACAATAGATGTTGGTGAAGGTAACACCGGTGATGCAATTTCCTTAGAAATTGGCGGAATGATTAGAGGTTCCCTAGTTAACTCCGGATTAGTACAAGGTCGCGGTACACCTACTGATAACACTCCAGCTTCTGCGGTACGTTTGTTCCGCAGCGCAGATATTAATGAGGTTGTTTCCTTCAACGGTAATATTGAGAACCTAGGTACCTTAGCGTCCGTTGGTGGTGCAGCTATAACCATTGAAGAGGGTGTAGCATTCAACGGCACTATCATCAACGACGGTACTATAAAAGGTGGTCTAATTACAATCGATGCAAGTAGTGCAGCAAGTGGTGTACGAATAGTTAGTAACGGTACAATTGATGGCTTAGTATTCCTTAGTGAAAATGATGACCTATTCGACGGTAGTTTAGCAGGAACTTCCTTTACTGTTGATGGTTTAGATGGAGATGACATCATCAAAGGTGGAAACGGAGACGATTTTTTAGCAGGTGGTGCAGGTAAAGATACCTTAACAGGTGGTGCTGGTAAAGACCAGTTTAGCTTTGCTTTGAATGACCCCTTTGTTGACGGTACACCTCAAAGTACTCCTAGCGGTATCAATATCTTGAATAACCCTGATAATATCACTGACTTTGTCACCGGAGAAGACCTATTAGCCTTTGCAGCAGCAGACTTCGGTACCGACCAGGTTAGATTCCAGAAAGCCAACAGTACAGACCTCTCCGGCGATAGTAACCTAGTAGTACTCCTCGATTCCTTCGCTAATGCAGGAGCAGCAGCAACCGCGATCGCAGATAGCGAACTAAACGCAGATGCAGGTGTATTTGTTTACTTCAACGAGACTTTAGGAATTTCTAGAGCAGTATTTTCTCAAGACCTCAGCGACGGTGGTGATATCAGCATCCTTGCAAATCTAGAAAATCTCACCGACCCCGGAATTCAAGGACAATTCTCTGCTGATAATTTCCTTTTGGTTTAAGTTAGCTTGGTTTAAATTAATTTGGTTTGATTTGACTGAATTTAATTTAATTTAATTTAATTCGATTAATAACCACTATTAGATGCTTGTCCCTGATAACAAAAGGAACAAGTATCATTTATTACGTGTACGCTATTTATGAGGATAGCATTTTGAAAGATAATAAATTTATATTTAATGTAACCAATGAATAATTATGCTGGTTTAAGTTAGAATTGCTGTCTGAAATTTTCCCGGAAACACATCATAAACTTATTCAATCTATAAAAAATATATTTAATCTGAAATAATTATGCCTATACGTCTTTTCATATGTTCCTTACTGGTAATTCTGACTCTGATATTTCCACTTACGTCTTTAGTTAAATCAGAGATAAAAACAGCAACTTCCCCTGTTGAAGAATATCTGATTAAAGCCCAATTTCAAGAGGGAGAAACAGCCCTTTTAGCTAAACTTGCTGAAAATCCTAACGATGATAACACTCGATTCGGATTGGGTGTGGTGCAATTAATGGGTGGGACAGAAAGATTAATGCAGTCCTTATACCGTTATGGTTCTCAACAAAATTTTATTACTCAATTATTCCCAATTCTACGTCTTCCAGTTCCCGTTAATCCCAAACCGGATGCTGTAACCTATGAAGACACCCGCAAAATTTTACGAGACTTACTTGATGACCTAAGCAAGGTTAAAAATACCCTTGAACCTATCAAAGATGATAAAGTTAAAGTACCACTACGTATCGGCTTAACACGCATAGATATTAATGCAAATGGCAAATTAGAAACCGATGAATCTTTCTGGAAAACCTTTAGTCTATTGACAGGAACCAGAACCACAGAAAAAGCAGCACAAAACTTCGCGATCGCATTCGATGCAGGTGATGTAATTTGGTTAAAAGGATATTGCAATCTACTTTCTGGAATCGTTCAGTTTGTTTTAGCTCACGACCAGAGCAAGTTATTTGATTCCACTGCTCATATATTCTTTGCTAAACCACAAATGCCTTACCCATTTTTAGCAAACGGTACAGGAGCTTTTCAATTTGGGAATGCTGATATTAGCGATATTGTAGCCCTAATTCATCTGATGGACTTCCCTGTTACAGAACCAGAACGTTTAACAGCAGCACTACAAAACTTTCAAACCGTCACAGCCTTAAGTCGTCAATCCTGGAAACTAATATTAGCAGAAACCGATAACGACCGCGAATGGCTTCCCAATCCCCGACAAAAAGCCATAATACCAAACGTAGCAGTAACTCAACCGATGATCGATAGCTGGTTAACCTTTCTTGATGAAGCTGATTTTCTGCTCAAAGGTGAAAAATTAGTTCCCTTCTGGAGAAAACGTGAAGTTAGGGGGATGAATCTAAATAAAGTGTTTACCCAACCCAAGGGATTTGATTTGGTACTGTGGGTACAAGGAACAGCAGCTGCACCATATTTAGAATTTGGGAAGCAGACCGATGCAGAAGTTTGGAGACGCTTACTAGAGGTTTTCCGAGGACAATTCTTCCAATTTGCAGCTTGGTTTAATTAATTTAGGCGTATTAGAATCTTTGTAGAGACGTTCAATTGAACGTCTATTTTCCAGTCTTTTAAAGTTATATGCAATTTATTAATGAGTAATTATGACCAGAGAAAAAAGTTTAATGCAAAATCAGTCAAAAGATGAACAAAATAATCATTTTCAAGAAGTATCAATAATAGAACTATTAGAAGAACTTCAGGCAACACCTAAAGAATATTGGTCTAATTTACTGCAAATCATACGATTATTTCGTGAAAGTGTTACTAAGAATAATCAGTTATTCAATTCCGAAGAAGCTAATCAAGAAAATTATCGACTGATTAAACAGCATAATGCATTAAGTGAATTGACTACTCTATGGATAGAAGAAGGTGATGAAACAGAACAAACTGAAACTTGGGAATATTTAAAACAGAAACTTGATGAAAATAAACTTGGTGAAAATAATCTTAAAAATCGATAATTAGTCATTTCAGAAAACGAGTATCTAAAAACAAGTATCTAAAAAATCAGCATCTAAAGACCAATTTTCATTGATGAATTCCATATTTTCGTCATAGATTAAATTTAACTCACCAATTCTTAATTGATGATGATTTGATTGTTCAAGAATACATTCAAGAATAAATTTTAATTGAATGAATCTTTGCTTGCGATTAATTCCAATAGAACTACTTACCAACTCTGCTTCTAAGCTATTTGGAAGACTAATTTCTTCATAATAATTATCTGCTTCATCCCAGTAACCACAGACTTTATACTCGCATAAATCTAAATGTTCTTTTACCAACGAGTTAGCATCTATATTTTCTAATACTTCAGTAAAATCATGCCAAACTTGGTGATTTTTTAATTCTACAAAAGTCATATATATTAAAGCTAATTTAAAATTAATGTTCTGTTACCAAACCAGGAAAGTGCAACACTTCATCGATGAATTTTGCATGGAAACGTTTATCCCCACCTTTCCCTAACACTTTTGATTTCAAATCGTAATCAATTTCTTGAGAAGGTACAAGTCCAATATTACCTCGTGGTGAAACAATTCCTTTTTCAATTGCTTTGAGATGTTTGCTATTTTGGTCGTACTTTAATCCTAGTTTAATTTGCTCTGGGCTAAAGGAAACTAGTAATTCTTCAGTTGTTTCGTAAATTTCATCAGCTTGAATGTCCGCCCATTCTTTGGGTAGACTTTCCATTGAATATTTTAGTTGATTAACAGGTTAAGTATACAGTGATGGGATAATGGTTTAATAAAAATAATTGCGAGTTACATTAAAATACCAAAAAATTAGACCGCCTAACGGCAAAAAGGGCTAAAAGTGCAAAGGGATAAGAAGAGACCTCACTCAACAACCGCAAGCACCACACGAGTACCTATAGCAATAATTTTGTCGGTAGAAGTATAGTCATTGCGAAACGCAGAGCGGCAATGCTTAGAATAGCTATACCATGAACCACCCCGCAGCAGACGACGGAAACGATTACTATTATCAATCCATGCGCTACCATCACTAGGGGCACCATTATAATTATTGTACCAGGTATCTTCACACCATTCCCATACATTCCCATGCATATCGTATAAACCAAAAGCGTTGGGTGGAAAACTTCCTACATCTGTGGTCTGCTCTCTGTACTTCCCTTTTGGTGCAGAAGCATATGGAAAATTCCCATTGTGATTTACTAAATCAGGAGTAATTGTATCTCCAAAATAGAACGGTGTAGTTGTACCTGCACGACAAGCATATTCCCATTCTGCTTCGCTGGGTAACCTATAAGTGCGTCCTGTTTTTTCACTTAGTTTCTTACAAAACTCCTTCGCATTATTCCAATATATTCTCTCCACAGGTCGCTTTTCCCCTTTAAAATTAGCAGGATTTTGACCCATAATTGCTTCATACTGTGCTTGGGTAACTGCGTACCTACCCATATAAAACACAGGTATTGTTACCTCATGTTGGGGACTTTCATCATCATCTCTCTCTACTTCCGTTGGTGGTGAACCCATTGTAAAAGTTCCCTCTGGTATCTGCACCATCTCCAAGGTGACACCATTTCCCAGGTCTTCAGTAAAGTACTTTGCATTTAGCTTTCTACGATTAGTAATTGCTCCTTTTGTATCTACGGTAACCGTCTCAAAGTCAAAGCTTTGGAGGTCGTTAGCAAATATTATAGGATTATTATTACTAGCAGAATCACTTTGTAATATCCTCTGTCCCACAATTGCAACAATAAAACCACCACCAACTAAACCCATTGTTTGCAATAGTTTACGACGCTGTAAGTTATTGGTATTAGAAGACGAATTTGAATTTAAGGGATTGGAATTTGATAACTGTTGGGGTGTGGATTTAGATATTGATTGAGATAATAACGATTCGGGATTTCGTGGATTTATATCTGTAGGTGGTATGGATTGCGATTGTGATTGCGATATCAAATCTTGCAATGCATCTTTTGCTGAAGAGTAACGCAAACTATAATGACGGCGTACCATCTTGGTTATTACTTCCCCTAGATGCTGACTAATCTGTATTTGCTGTAACCAAATTACTTCACCAGTTTGGGAATTTTCCTCTAATTCAAAGGGTTGCAGACCAGTCAAAGCGGAAATTGCACTCATCCCCACAGCATAAACATCACTTGCAAAACAAGGTTTTCCTTGACCCTGTTCGCTGGGCATAAATCCTGGTGTTCCAATGACTACACTTGACTTAATATCACCTTGGGTATTCACCATCAAAGAACCCAATTCTTTCACAGCACCAAAGTCAATCAAAAATATTTTCCCATCTTCTTGACGACGTATCAAGTTTTGGGGTTTAATATCCCGGTGAATGACTCCATATTTATGTACGAAGGATAGTACTTCTAAAGTTTCTTGTAATAACCTGTTGACATAAGCTTCACTCAGTCGTTTCCCTGGAGATATTTCTTCACTCAGGTCGTGTCCCTGGATAAATTCTTGAACAATGTAGAGATTATCTCCCTCTTGGAAATGTGCAAGTAGTTGGGGGATTTGGGGATGTTTTCCTAGTTTTTCTAAAATCACTGCTTCTTTGTGAAAAAACTCTACCACTCGTGGATGGTCTTGATTGGGACGTAGTTGTTTGACTACACACAGGGGTTGACTCGGTTGCATGATATCCCTTGCAAGGAAGGTAATCGCAAAACCACCTCCACCCAGTTGACGAGTAATCTCATAACGTCCAGCTAATGTATTCACCACAATAGTTTTAGTCTCCCCCACAATCCCATAAAACAGAGTTTAAATGTCTTTCCAAGAGTTTTGCAATATGCTTTATAGTGTCTTAATTGATTTATTCGGTTACTTGGGTTGATACAGTTTTGGTAAATAGTTTTCCGTATTGTAGGTAGAAAAGTTTCATGAAACGTCTCTACGAAGATTCATTTTTCCACTGGAAAAACTTTATTCCACCTTCCCATAATTCTTTTTCGGATTTATCATTTGCAGATTTAGAATTATTTTCACACTCTAAAGCTAGCTGTAAAGATAATTCTTGAGGTATTTTTATTTGTGCGGTTTCACAGTAGATATCAAAGCTGAGGTATCTGTAACGGAGGAATTTTTGAAGGTATTTTGTGCCTCCACGAATTAGTAATATAGAAGCAAGATGACGTAAGTTAGGATTCACGCTGAAGTTAGTTTTAGCAAATAAGGTTTCTGCTTCAAAAAGATCCCACAATAATTCCAAAGGAGCATTTTCTGGAGTTTGAATAACTTCTTGGATTACTAATTGACGAAACTCAAAGTTATTATCAATAGGTTTATTTTCTGACTCACTCGGAGAGAAAGATATTATTTTTTCTGAATTAGAGTCATAGTTATCAATGAATTTCGATAATTCAAGATTGGAAGAGTAGCTAGTCATAATATTATAATATTCTGAAGACTCCGCACTCCTGTGCGTCCCTTTACGTTGAAAAATATATTATTCAAATACCAACTCTCCTACTCAACCCAACCGTACCATAATTAATCACAAACTTCCCGATTAACCCGACTGACGTTTCGATTATTCTTTAAATAACTCTTCACTCTGGAACACCCCTGTTTTATCAATCTATCTAAATCCAAACTCCACAGCTTCACTCCAGTATTCTCACTACCGCTAATCAAGGTTTTCCCATCACCAGTTAAACTTAAGCTACTGATTTCTCCGGAGTTACTTAAAAAGGTTTTTACTAATTTACCGTTTTCTAAGTTCCATAATTTGATAGTTCTATCTTTACTACCAGAAAACAGTAATTTACCGTTTTGACTAAATTGAAGAGATGTCAAACCGTCGGTGTGTCCTGTGAGAGTATAGATTACTTTATTCTCTACGATATTCCATATTTTGATTGTGTTATCCCAACTCCCAGAGACTATAGTTTTACCATCTGGTGAGAAAACAACTGATGAAACAGCACTTTTGTGTCCTGATAATTTTTTTGGTAATTTCTTTTTTAAACTACCGTTAATATCCCATAGATAAACTTGATTGTCGTAACTACCCGCTGCAATAGTTGTATTATCGGGACTAACACTAAGGCTGGTAATTTCATCTGGAAATTTAGTAAATTTTTGAATGGGAAATGTTTTAATCAGTGTACCTGTTTTATCCCATAGTTTAACGGTTTTATCTGCACTAGCAGAGACTAGGAATTTACCGTTGGGACTAAAGCTGATACTGGTAATACTGTCTTGATGTCCTTTGAGGGTTTTAAGTGAAGGATGGGTTTTTAAATACCGTAATACTAAGTTTGATATTTTTGAGTTAGATATTTTTGAGTTTGATAATCTGAAGTTATTAGATTTCAAATCCCAAAATTTGATAGTTTTATCATTACTTGCTGAAGCGAGTATTTTCCCATCAGGACTAAAACTTAAAGCCGTAATGGGGTACTCATGGGCTATTAAAGTTGTAAATAGTGATTTATTCTTGTTTTTAAGTTTGTTTTTAAGTTTGTTGTTCAGCTTACTTGTAAAATGATTTCCAAGATATATTTTCCCATCCCAACCAGCAGCCGCAAAGGTAATTTGGTCAAATTTTCGAGGATTTGTACTGACTATATTAATACCGTCATTTTGCATAATTTGAGAATTTAAGTCAAAAATTTGCCAAATTCTGACAGTTTTATCATCTCCAGCTGAAGCAATATGTTTACCATCTGGACTAAATTTAATATCGGTTATTTCTGTACCATTACTAGGTAAGGTTTTTAAAACCTGACTTTCTGAGATTAATTCTGGGTTTAATTTTGAACTTGAATTTGAACTTGAATTTGAATTTGAGCTAAAACTTAAACTAAAATCTCTAATTTCAATACCTTGGGGATGAGCGATCGCGAGAAGTCCATTTTTACTAAAGTCAATGCTGTTAATTTGGTCTTTATAACCATCAAAGGTATGGAGGAGTTTACCTTGAGTATTCCAAATTTTTACCGTGCGATCGCCACTTGCAGAAGCGATATATTTACCATCTGGAGTAAACTTGATTTGGGTAACTCTGTCTTGATGTCCTTTTAAGGTATTTACAAGTTTTCCATTACTGCGCCAAAGTTTAATTAGGTTATCTTCACCACCAGAAACAATTAGTTCGTTATCGGGACTATATGTAACTGTGTTTACCCAACCTTGATGTGCTTTCCAGATTGTAGGTTGATTTTCAGGCTTCTTTTTATCTTTCTTATCACCCCAAAGTCTAATATTACCATCCCGGCTGCCAGTAATAATGAATTTACCATCTGGGTTAAAATCTGCACTCGTCACCCAGTCTTTATGTCCGGTTAAAACCCTAGTAATCTTACCATACTTACCAAAAATAAAATCATCTTTCTCCTTTTTCTCTTTACCTTGTATTGTCTGAGAAGGGGTTAGCACCGCTAAACCCCTACTGTTTCCTATTCCCTTCTCAAGAACATAACTTCTGACTACTTTATTATTACTTGCAACAATAATAGATTTACTATCAGGACTAAAAGCAAGGTCTGTAAATCTCTCTTGTTTAGGATTAGTAATCCTTTTAATTAATTCACCTTCCCGACTCCAGATAATTAAGTTACCATCATCTCCCACAGTTGCAATTAACTTATTATCGGGACTAAAATCCACAGCATTAACTAGATCGCTATGGATTTCTAAACGGTTAGTTTCCTGAGTTTGGGAAACAGCTTGTTGTAGAGTAGCGATGGTTTCTGCTTCCACATCTGGAGTTAATGTAAATCTTGAAAGAAAACTCTTCTTAATATCTTTTAACTGTTTTCCTGCTTGCAAACTTGAAATTAAAGCTTCTAAGTGCTGATTGGAAAATAATAAAGCTTCGCTAGAAGAATTTAAAGTTGAAATTTCCCTTATTTGTGCCGCTTGTTGTTTAAAATAAGCTAAACCACCAAAACCACTAGCTGTAATTCCCAAAACGCTAATTACCGCGATCGCGCTTTGAGCTTGACGTAAGCGTTTCTTTTGTTCTCGTTGCTGTTTAAGCCTTTCATCTAAACAAGCTTCAATAAATTTCTGAATATCCTCAGATAACTCATCGGCATATTTTATGTAAATATCGGACGCTTCAACTAATCTTACACCTTGTAATAAAAACTCAGATTTATATCCATTTTCCTGCCATAATTGAGTAGCTTCTTCGAGTTGTCTTTGCAAACGCAACCGAGAACGGTTTTCTTCTAACCACCAACGTAATGTAGACCAATGACGAATTAAAATCTCATGAGCAACTTCTATTGTTACCTGCTGTTTTGTATCTTCTAAAGGAATATCCTGTAAGACAGGGGTATTTGTTGTGTTTAAAGCCTTACTCCGATCTAAACTCTTATCTAACTTCTTTACATCACCCCGACTACTACCAACATCAGTTCCATTATCATGTAAATTAACTACTACTAACTTGGCAGCAGTTAATTTTTGTAAAACCTCTTCTACTAACTTAGTAGGATACTTCTTAACAATCAGTTCTTGTTTATTTACCCTTCTTCTTGTATCTTCCCGACCTTCCCCCAATTGAGTCAAAGATAGAAAAATCCAACGAACACAATCTTGCGATCGCGTAGACATACTCTCATATACAGCTTGAGCTTTTCTTTCTAAAGCACCTTTCATTCCCCCCAAATGCTTTCTATATGTAGATAAACTCAACTCACCCCCTTCTCGCTTTTCCCAAAGTTGTTCTAAAACAAACTCCAACAAAGGTAAATCATTTACCGAATCATCCAACTCTTGTAAAAGTACTTCTACCAAACTCGGTTCTACCTGTAAACCAACCTGTTGAGCTGGATTAATAATCACCCGTCGATAATCATCCCCAGTTAAATTGGGTGGAACTAAAATACTCGAATGTTGTAATAAATCAGCTAATTGAGGAACTTGTAAACCGTGAGTAATAAAATCAGCACGTAGGGTAATAACTAATTTGAACTTATCAGAAGCATATTCCAACCCACCCAAAAGTAACTCTAGAAATCTATTTCTTTCCTCATTAGCAGTTAAAGTAAATAACTCCTCAAACTGGTCTATAACCAACATTACCATCGGCTCCGGACGCGATCGCAACCAATATACAAAACCTTCTACACCTTCATAAAGCATTCCTTCTAAAGTTGGGAAATTGGTAATAGGTAATGAAGGGTTGAAGGTTGAAGTTTGAGGGTTGATAGCTTCTTTAGGAGAAACCGTGTCAACACTATTAATTTTGAATTTTCTCCCCCCATTTCCACCTCTCTTCTCCTCAATTCCTCCTAAAGTTTCCATAGGACTAGAACCGGGACGTAGTGTTTTTATATACCAGTTTTCGCTATCTGGTAGCTGTTTACCAAGACGTAACTGCGCAATTAAACCAGCTTGAACTACTGATGATTTACCACTACCGGAAGCTCCGACTACTGCTAAAAACGAATTATCTGCAATATGATTAATAAGTTCTTGGCTTAAGGATTCTCGACCGTAAAAATACTGACAATTATCTTCATCAAAAGCTCTTAACCCTTGGTAAGGACAAATTCCTAAATCCAAAGTTCGAGCTTTCTTACTTTTAAGGGTACCGGTTGTAGCGGGAATAATTTCTACAACTCCTTGTTTACCAGAAAGCCAAACCTGTAAAGGTAATTCACCAGCTAAAGCAACTTGTAACTTAGTAATCCAACCTGCTGCTGATAAACCAGATATTTGATTTTCAGATTGTTGCAGAGTATCTGTTAAAGCTTGAACAAACTTTTCAGTATTAATATTATTCTGTGGCGATGCTGCAATTATACACTGTCCCGCTTCTGAATCTACCTGCAATTCCTCCAACCATTCATTCAAAGATAGTGAATACTTATTTCTTTCACCATCCACCACCGGAACATCAAAAATAATAATTTGTTGGGAAACCCTAGAACGATGTAATTGTTGTCTCAACCAAGAACCATTTAACCAAATATTATCAGATACAACTAAAGCTACTTCCCCCGTTGGAGTTTCTTGTAAATTTCCCCGTAAATATAAAAGTATCGTCGTCGGTTCGGGTAATCTTTTACTTTCCAATCGGGGAGAACGCAGATATCTTTGAATAATTTGTCTTATATCTAGTCTAGTATCTTTTTTATCTTTAATAGCGTGTCTTTGTATATACTCTAATTCAAATCCACCACTACTTCTTAATACCCGACTAAAAGCTAAAGTTGCTTCAGTTCCAGTCTTCCCTTCTATAACCAACGCTTTTCTCTTGAAAGTTGATCCCAACTCCACAGAAATATTACCTAAAATTAACTCCCCCACACCTTCCACAATCCGCTTTGGAGTTTGTAGAGGATACTCAGAATTGAGATTAATATCTCCCTTACCCCGCTTTTGCTGATTAATTAACCGTAACTGCTGATTAGTCTTGTCAATATATTGCAGAGTCTGATAATAAACATACTTGTATAAACTATCAACCGAAATTATACCCTGACCATCCGCAGCATCACCCTGTAAACCCCGCATCAAATAATAAGTAAACACCCCATGTCCCAACTCTGGGAACTCCCAAGATTGTTGATTGCGATCGCATGATAGTAATGCATAGAATCCTTGGGTTTTAGCAGCATTTTTCTGTAATACCTCTACCAACTGTTGAGAAGAATTAAGTCTTGTATCGATAATACTCGCACCTCTCAAAGTCATTCCCCCACTATGACAAGCATCCAACCATACCAACTGCTGTTTTGCAGCACAAGTGCTAAGTAAAGATAATACCTGTTGTAATGCTAAAGCTGTATTTTCTAAATCATCCTTTTGAGTATCCCTTAAACATAAAAAAGCACCATCTGTTTCGGGACATAAAATTCCATGTCCCGAAAAATAAAACAGAATCGTATCAAGCGATCGCGCTTTTGCTACAATTTGCTCCAAGCTCTGAGATACATTCTTTAATACAGGTAAATCTTCAGAAAAATCATGATAAATTCTCACTTCATATCCAGGGAAATAGCTACTGTTCTTAGTCAAAATACTATTTAAAGCAGCAGATAAACCCTGACAATCCCCAGCAGAATAGCGCAAACTAGGTAAATCAGCATCTTCATATTGATTAACACCAACCATCAACAACCATAAAGTTGCTTCTGGGGTTTTATTTACCTTCTTTTTACTACTAGTACCAACACCAACAGGAGACATACACAATTAAAACACTTTGAATAATGTAACCATTTTTTACTACTAAATATCTAAGTTTAGTTTTCAACAATTATGCATAATTGTCCATTCATATCAAGTCCGCTTAATTAGTTACGATATAACGCTACTGAAAAGATGGTAGTGCTACTTATTACTTAGTTCCCACAGATATGACAACTGTTTAGCCTAATATAATATCACTATTCACCTTTCCTATATCATCTCCTATCCAAAAGTAAATAAGTATTCATCTCACCACGATTTTTCAGATTAATCATTCCCCGTTCCGAAAAATCATATAAATGATAAAGCTTCTGATATATAGCATCAGAAACATTGATTTGTCCGGGAATACCATGTGACTCCATACGAGAAGCAATATTAACAGTATCTCCCCAAATATCATAAGTTAACTTTTTAGAACCAATCACCCCAGCAACCGCTGAACCTGTATGTATACCAATTCTGACATTAATATCTAAAGGCATTTTTTTGATTTTATCTCTTAACGCTAAAGCAAAATTAGCTGCCACTTCAGCATGATTTTCTATTTTGATAGGAATTCCAGAAGCTACCATATAACCATCTCCCATACTCTTGATTTTTTCTAAACCAAAAGTATCGCAAAGTTCATCTAATTCTGAGAATAAAACATTGAGAATACTAACAACAGCTTGCGGAGTTAAATTAGTTGCCAGTTTTGTAAAACCAACTATATCTACAAAGACAACTGTAATTTCTTCAAAATCATCCGCTATAATTATTTCTCCAGAAGTTAATCGTTTTGCAATCATTTCTGGAAGTGTATTATATAGTAATAACTCATTCTTCTGAGCTAATATTAAGACCTCTTCCCATAAATCAATACTAACTCTGACTAATAAGTCCAATAAATATATAAAAAATATAACTAAAAATTGAGTAGAACTGATTAGCTCTACCGTAATAGAATAAGTAATAGTACCAACAATGATAAAAATTAAATTAAGGATTGCTAGCTTAGTCGCTTTTAG
>JBCCDM010000094.1:0-16912 GCA_039030795.1 Cyanobacteria bacterium P01_A01_bin.84 | reverse complement strand
ATATAAAATACAAAGAGTTAATTATACATATAAAAACCCTTAAATAATTCATATTAAATAACAACAAATTAAAAAAAAATAATAAATATCGTAAAAAAAAAATTTATGTAAAAATTGTTTATAAAGTTTTAAAAAACAATAATCGACCAACCTGATAAATAAAATATGATTCAGTTATAGAAAATATCAAAAATATTAAAAATTAGATAATTGTGAAACTATTCACCCGATATGTTTTCATTAAAACTAGTGCGATCGCGCATATGACAAAGATTGATTGGAACAAAGCAGTTACATATACTCCAGCAGACCATTCACTCTGGAAAGCAAAGGTCATAAAAATCACAGCAATTAAGGATTGGACAGAAAGAATGGGTGCATTTATACTCCAACGAGTTACTTTTCCATATACAAACCCTGAAATAATTCCTAGTCCAGCACAACCAAGTAAACCAAAATTTGCATAAGATTCAGCTAATAAACCCCAACCAATAGTTGTTATAGAAGCTGCTTCTCGGTCGGGTTGATTTTTGTAGTGAAGATTTAAAAGAATAGTTCCTTCATGGCTAGTAATTTTATTAGAATTAAAAACACGAGGGACTAATAGCTCTGGTAAGATAGAGTAAGTTTTTCCGTAAAGATAAGGAATAGATTTAGGACTTTTTTCTTGAGCTAACATTAGCATTTGAATAATACTAGAACGCTCTAAAAAAGATTCTTTTTCATCTGATTCCGGTATATAACCTCTATCCTCTTTATTAAGATAATCCCAACTATGCCCTACCCATTCTGTATATAATTGGGGATATTCCCAAGGTTGAAAATATATAATTTCATCACTACTAAACCAATATTTAGAGCGCATTTCTCCCTTGCCGTAGTGCAAAAATGAAATACATAAGACAACGGTAATTATTAGTAGTATAGGTACTTTTTTACTACCAAATATAAAACCAACTATTGAAATCAAAAATATAGTAGTTGCGCCGACTAATAGGAAACTAACTGTATTATTTACGATAAAACCTATCAGCAAACATATAAATAACCAAGAATATTTATTCGGTAAATCTTGACTACCAAATCGATAAGAAAGTACAAAACTAGCAATTGCAACTAGACCTAAAATCGTTGCCCTAATTGCGGTAAAAATTCCCCCTTCCGTAGAAAACCAACCCCCGGTATTTGCAATTAGAAATAAATTACCTAAAGCTAATACTGATAAAAATAAAATATCACCTTTTCTATGGTTTAATACACGATAAGACTTGGGCAAAGGAGGAATAGATTTAACTGATATGTACCAAACAAAAGTACTTAAAGCTAAAAAACCAGCAATAGTTAAACTTGCAAAAAATTGACTTTCAGGAGAATATGACGATATTTGGTGATTATTGGTAACTAATGGTAAAGCACAAGTTCCGGTAAAAGATAGGGCTGATAGGGGTAAAATTGGCATCCCCATCACTTTACCAGAGCACCATAAATAGCTAGGAAAAAGAGAAGTTATAGTAATTAATACTGCTCCAAAATTACTTAATAAAGAGTCAGTTTTTGCCCAAAATAGTTCAAATATGAACAGAAATAAAGCAAATAGCCAAAATAACACTAATAATTGTTTACGGCTAGAATCTTCGGGATTAGGTAATAATTTTAGAGACTGGTTATTCTGTAAAGATTCATTCATGGTAATTTATTTTCAGAAGTAACCCTATAACAAATTATTAAAAATATGACATAACTGTCGAGCCATTTCTCGTGCGGTATATGGCTCAAATGCTTTCCATTTAGTTTGGGGCTGATATCCTTTATCAATAGACAATAGCCAATTTAGTTGATTCGTAATAGCAGGAAGTAACTCTTCTTTTTTGTCATTACTCGTAAAAGTCACCACTTGACCAGCTTCACAGTTTCTCAGAATAGAGATAACAGAACTCTGTTGATGAAAAACTGCAAAGATTGGCTTTTTCGCTAAGATGCACGGATATAGTTTAGATGCTGTATAACTGGCATCATCAGAACCGATTAGTAATATAGCATCGCTATTAACTAAAATTTGTAGTGCCTGAAAATATGGAACTCTATGGGGGTATTCTTCCACCAAATCCTCAATTCCAAATTCTTGAGCAATAGGTTCTACAGTTTTAACTGCAAGTTTTTTCGGAGCATAACTAGTACCGATGAAATGTAGTTTAACCGACTGCCAATTTTCAGGATTCTTTTCACGCTCAGACGCGATCGCAAAGAATAGAGACCGTAAAGAAAAAGCCATATCTGTACCACCTCTACCTACATATACCCAATGACGCTTACCATCATTAGGGTCAAATATTGTCTGTTTGATATTAAAGGAGGGTAGTAATTCAAAATCTTTTTGGGGGGCACCAAAAGGTAAAACGGTAAACTGTTCTTCACTCAACCATGGATATCGCTCTAGCAGTACTTTAGGATATTTTGGTGAGACACTAATTACATGACTCACTTTACGTAAGGAAAATGATTCTAAGACTTTGGCAATTTGTTGTGATGTACGATACTTTTTTTCCCCTCCGGGTACTTGTGAATAACTTGAGTGTGAATAATAATCATTTACCCATGGGTCTTGGAAGTCAAGTACATAAGGTACATTATGTTTAAAATGCCAGTATCGTCCTAGAGACATGAGAGGAAACATAGTTGTAGAGAAAAAAACTAAGTCTGGTTTCTCACGAACAATAATTTCACTACCCAGTTTTGCTAGATGGAAAAAACTCCGCCATCCTATACTATTGATTTTTAACCAGCTAGTCCAAGATTTTTTTAAATAACCTGATTGCCATGTTTTAGTATTTTCCGGTACAGTCTGTACTAGAATTTCATCTTTAACTCCTTCTTGTTCGTCAGGATTGACTTTTAAGATTAAGGGTTCCCAGCCAAATTCCTGGAAAAAGGATAGGGATGTTCTGACTCGATGTAAATCAGGACAGGAAACAGGAGGCCAGTTAGGAGTAATAATTAAGACTTTTTTCATGTAAATATAAGTATTAAAGGTTTTAATAATGGAGAATACTTAGATAGAATATGAAAATTAAATATGAAGGTAATAATGAAGGTAAGAGCAGGGCAAGACTTATACTTTTTTTGAAACCCTTTCTTTAAGAGGCTTTCGTGAGAAAGTTTTAATTACATGAATTTTGGGTAAACTCTGAATACAATTAATTTTTATTCGACTTTAATTGCATACTCGAGATAGTCACCCGTGTGGGTTAAATGCATTAGGGAGCGGATTACATTAGCAGTTATCTCTTGTCGCTGAGTATATCTAGCTAATTGCCATATATAAGACTGAAAACTTCTTCGATGATGCTTTTGATCATTTTTTTGAGCGTTGTCGGGAGTTGTACAAGATTGAGATTTATCTTGATTGGAATAATTTAATTGACTTGATTTACTTGGTATATCAACTTGTTGCTTAATACGACCATAGGGGAAAGGAGTTCCTGCAATTCGATAACTAACTTTTCCTTTAAAACCAATTTCTCTGAGCATATGAGTTAAAGAAGCAGGAGTCCAGAAAAGTAAATGTTCCTCAAGTGCTAAATGTCCCCATGCCCCTCTGTAAATTTGACGAGCAAGGCTATCGCCATAGGGACAAGTTAGTAACATCACACCCGTAGGTTTAAGTAAATCATATATACTAGAAAACATTTTTCTTGGTTCGTCGAGATGCTCAGCAACATTCAACAAAACAGCAATATCATAGGAATTTGCATCAACCGATTCTGGCGATCGCTTATGTAAATAAGAGCTTTCTAGCTCTGATGGTAAATATGGATCGATTCCTTGGGCTGAATAACCAAGGTTTTGAGCTATTCTTACAAAAGAACCAGAACCACAACCAATATCAAGTAGTTTTAATTGACTTGGTGATTTTTTGTTATCCAAAAGGTTTCGACAACGCTGAAGTTTTTGTTTCGCACTATTAATTTCAGGTAGATTATCGGTAACAGAGGAATTGTCCAGAAAATGAACATAATCATTAGAATATATTTTTTCCATTCCTCTAGCTGTTGGTGCGAATTCTTTGTAAACTAAGCCACAGGAGGAACATTTATTAACTGCACAAATTTCCCCCAATAGTACAGTATCAAACAGATGTTTAACTTCAGATTGTCTAGAATTACAAGCAGGACATTTTTCAAACGAATAAAGATATTTATCCATTTAGTTTAGTAAGATAAACGGTTAAGTAATTTTTAATTCTTTGAGTAATTCTCGAAATCGATTCACCCAAGTATGGTTTTGTAAACAATGCACTTGACCTGCTTGGGCAATCTTTTTTCTTTCTGTGGGATGTTCTAGATAGTAACTAATTTTCTCTTTTAAATCAGATAACTTATCCCAAGTGACTATATGTTTATCTATACTGAATAATTCATGTAATTCTGGACAATCTTGAGTTAAGTAAAATCCCCCTGCCATAGGAATTTCAAATTCACGCAATCTTACCTGTCGTCGTTCTTCAGATGTACTTGGTGTTCCCTGAAAATGAGTAAATCCTAGGTTGATAGCAGCCCCCTGAACAAGGGGAATAAAATCATTATTAGCGTAAGAACCTTTGATATATTCAGATGGTATTTCCGTAGATAAAACCCCAGGTGGTGGAGATCCTTTGAGTCGGCGACGAATGGTTGCAATCGATGTTTGCCAACCTTCTTGTCGGAGACGAGGTAACAAATAATACCTAATATCGTGAAGATTTTTGCCTAAAGGTTGAGCATTTGCTGGATCTGAAGTTTTACGTAACCAATTGCGTCCATATATTTGTAGAGGGATATTTGTTTGAGCTAATTGGGCTAATACTTGTTGCCGATAAAGCCAGGGTGAGCCTAAATAAATTACCCCTGCAAAAGGAATAGTTTCCTGGGGTTGATTCTGTAGAGGGTGGGGGTTTGCAGCCATAGGTAAATAATAAGGCTTAATTCCGGCGCTTTTTAAGGCAGACCAGTTATCTTTTTGAGCGCAAGCAAGAAGGTCGAAATATTTACCTGTACGTAAAACGCGATACCATTGACCCACCATATCGACATGGTAATTAACCATTGGTACATCAAGCTTACGTAACTGTTTCGCTGTCTCTACATCCAAAACATCGTCATATATGACAGCAAAAATTAAATCTAGTCGTCCCTCTGCTTTTAAACGTCTAGCCGTAGCCAGAAGCTGGGTATTAATTTCTTGATTTTCTTTCAGTCCTTGAGAACTCCAGGATTTACCCATGTGAGTACCATAGAAGAATTCTTCTACAGAACATCCTAAAAGCCGCCAACCTTCAGAAAGATTTCCAGGCATCCAACCACCTTTGCAAAGAACAGTTAAAATATGCATCTTAGTTCACCATTAATATTAAAAAGTTTTCTAATTCTGAATCCACGTAGAGACGTTAAATTTAACGTCTCTACATTATGAATGCGGGAGATGTCTAATAGGGTTCACAGCAATTTTAAATCAGACTTTCGTATAAATTTTCGTACTTCTCTACAATGACCGGAGCAGAGAAACATTCTTCTGCACGCTGACGAGGATTAATACGTTTAAGAGTTGATAATTTTTCAATAGCTGCGATCGCCTCTTCAAAATTATTTACCAAATAACCATCCACACCTGGACGCACAATTTCTGGTAAAGCCCCTCTAGGACAAGATATGACAGGAGTTCCACAAGCAAGAGCCTCAGCAAATACAATTCCAAAAGGTTCATCCCATTCAATAGGAACAATCATAGCTGCTGCCTTACCTAGCAACTCATTCTTTTGAGTATCATTAACAGTACCGATATACTCAATACCATCTTTATCCAGATGAGGTACTATTTCTTCTTGCCAATACTTTCCGGCTTCACCAGTAGTACTATAATTACCAGCAATAATTAAACGTCGTCCAGTCTGACGAGCAGCCGCGATCGCGGTATGTGCCCCTTTGATTCTTTCTATGCGACTCAAGAAAACTAATGGTGCATCAGCAGCAACTGTGGGTTGAAAGGTATATTTTTCTAGTTCTACACAATTATGAATGGGATACCAAGTGCCGCCATTTTCTCTTCCTTGACGACAAATATGTTCGCTACATCCGGTAAAATTTAAAGAGTCTTTACCTAATTTTGCTCCCCAGCTAACAGTTTTACTGCTAGGACGACGTTGATAAGACATTACCTTGGGAAGCTGGGATTTCAATAATGGTAGTAAGTATAAAACCCTCGAAAAGCTATGAACTAGGTCGGGTTGAAATTTATTAACTGCTGACCATAAAGTTATAGTATTTTGAACAGCATCGACTTTATCTTGAGAACGCAACCCAGCCCAAGGAAATATACGACCTGCTTGACATTCAGAATCCCGGTGAGCAACTAATCCAACTTCATGACCGCGAGCTTTGAGTCCTAGAACTAGGAGATTAACTATACGTTCAATACCACCATATAGTTTTGGAGGTACGGGTAATTCTGGATCGGCAGTTATTAATATACGCATTTTAGGTTTATATATACAATTGAATTGAATTTAACGAAATCTCTTAACTTGCACCTATACGTATAAATAGTCAAACATAAAATATGAAGTAATAAATAATACTTTTAGTTCAAAATTTATTCAGTCCTCTTTTAGAGGACTTCGTTTATAAGCCTGGGACTTCCAGTCCTAGGCGCTCGGAAATACTGAGTATTATTTATTTACATCACTTTCTTGGTGCAAGATATGACAAATTGAATTTAACTGAATTGAATTTTAATTTTGTGGTGTTAGGTTGTCATAGTTTTTTTCTTAATTTGTCGTTTACGCCATTGATTTATGGGGTTTTCAATTAATTTATAGAAAATGTAACTAATCAGAAGACAAACTATCCATCCACATATTTGTAGTAGTAAAAATAAAAAACTTTTCTCTGAAATAAATTTGGAACCTAAAGTAATTATTCTGGCTTGAAATGGAACGTGTAATAGATATAAAGAATAAGACATCAAGCCAGTGATTCTTAAAAAGTCTAACTGACTAATAGCAGCTATTTTTGAATCCAGAGGATAAATATAATATAAAAGTAGTGCAAATGCGGCACTAAACCAAAGATAGCTAGAATGAAAACCCCAGTTTACCCAAATACTCAAAAATATAAAGTTTAATAGCAAAAATAAACAAGTACGAACTTGATATAATTTCCCCTGGGATTTAAATAATAAAGCTGCAAATACTAAAACTCCACAAACAAAATCACACCAGTAAGTCAAAGGTGCTATCTTAGAACCTTCAATCATAAAGACTGAAACGAATCCTAGACTTAAACCAATAAATAATGGAATTCTATAATTAGTTAAGCTTTTTAAAAATAATAATAAGGTCACTATTAAGTAAAAAGCAAATTCCACAACTAAAGACCAATAAACTATTACATAAAAAGGTACTTCCAAATAAGGTTGAATTAAAAATAAATTACCAACCCAGTCTTGCCAAGTATTAGGTATATTTTCCCAAATACTTCTTTTATTTAAAAAAGCTGAGATGAAATTTAAGCCTATAGTTAATAAAAATGCCAACCAATAAGTTGGTAGTAACCGCCAAGCTCGATTTTTTATAAAAGTCCAAGGACTACCATTCTTACTAACCGATCTATAGGCACTGACAGCAATACAATAACCGCTAATAACAAAAAAAAGATTTACTCCCAGCCGACCATGGGCAGCAATTGACTTTACAAACTCAGCAGATGGATGAAGAGAAATATCTAATGTGGATACAAAACCGTGAAAAATCACCACCCATAAAGCCGCAAGACCCCGCCAATGGTCAAGAGTTTTGTAAATAGGATTCCAAGATTTGATGTTTATTGAATCAGCTTGCAATTTTGTATAGCTCATAAAATAAATAAAGTTGTTGCTTTCATAAGCGAACTAATTGATTAAACCCAGTTACAACCAATTTTTGCTGGGGAATGCCGGTCATTCCAAGCAGGAATCACGTTCTGTTAGAGTACCAGTAACTTTTTCGACCATCTTAAGTAAGAGCTAAATCAACTTGTTTACATAAAACTGTTTCCTGCTGCTCCCAAGAAAATATTTCTTCAGATGCTTTCAATGAGGCAGCTTTGGCTAAGCTTAATTGCTGAGGGTTTTGGAGTAGTTTTTCTAGTGCTTCAACTAGAGCTAAAGGATTATTGTTGGGAATTAATTCACCAATGTTGGGTGATTGTAAAAGTATTTCTTGTTGACCAGCTGTATCAGTTGCAATGACTGTTAAACCAGCCTGTAGATACTGAAAAAATTTGTTCGTTATTGTTAGATTGCGACTAGGAATATCAGTTTGCTCCAGAGCTAAACCAATATCGTGTTCTGCAATACGTGATAGTAACTCAGCATTTGGTACAGTTGGGTGAATAAATAAGTACTCCTTCCACTCAGAAGGAACTAGAGCCTCCAACCATTGACGGGCACTTTCAGGATAATTACCCCGCAAATGAATTTCTACAGGGGTTTTCAGGTAAGGTAAAGCCACAAACAAAATTTCTAGTCCTCTTCCGGGTCCGATGGTTTGGGAAAACCAATGTAGGGATGGAATAGTTAAGTTAAAGCGATCGCTTTGTGGAACCCCAAGGGGGTTATCGCGTTTTTGATTCTGAGCTTGATTTTCAATTTGTTGTCGCTCAGTCCAAGGAAACACGTTATAAATGACTGTTGGTTTTGGGGCTTGATATGCTGTAGCTAAAGCCTCAGCTAGAGCATGAGAAGTAGTAATACTGTAGGTACATTCGCGAGCTAGACGAGCTTCTAACTTTTTGAGTTGCTTAATCGGTCGATGAGTCCGAGCAGATGGTAATAAGTCTTCGGAAAACCAATCTTCAAAATCTACCCCGACACGGAAACCCTCGTTTAAAAGCTGATTCCCCACCCAAAGACCAGCTTCTGAATGTACAATTGTTAAGTCGGCTTTAGCTTTCCGGGCAGCTTTTAACATTGCTTTAGCTCCGTAACCTAATAAGGCTGGAGAGAAAATACCAAATCGGTGAAACTTTTCTCGAGCAATACGTCCTTGAAGTCTTATCTGCCAATTTTGCCAACCCTTGGTTGGTCGAAAATCAATAATCGGCTCAAACCGCCATTTTTTATCAGCTATTAACAAGCGATCGCGCTCTATTAATTTTGGGTCAAACCAGAAACCACCTACTATAACATCATGACCTGCATTAGCTAAGGTTTCAGCTTCTTTCTGGGGTCGAGGTGCAGTACATAAATGAGCGCCGATCAGAATCAGAATCTTTGCCATTTAAGTCACCGTTGCTCCAAGTAAACTTTTTTCTACTTTATTTAAAATTTCTAGGTAATGTTGGGCACATTTTTCTAAGGTTAGGTTTTCTAAAATATAGTCCCGGGGTGCGAATTTGTCAGAGTTAAGTTTAAGTAAAAATTCTGCGAGTTTGCTTGGAAATTCACTCATATCTTGGAATTTCACACCACAACGTTTATCCCAATAGGGAACAGAACTAACGGGGGCAAATTTTACTCGATCGGGAAAATATGACGGGTCTTGCCAGTAACCTCCCCTATCCCAAGCCAATATAGGAACACCAGAAGCTAATGTTTGTTGGTAAGCAAGTCCTTGAGTTTCATGTTCGCATAGAAAAATCATCGCTTTACTTTTAGTAAGAAGAGATTGAAATTCTTCTTCTTCGTAAAAACCATAGCGAATTACTTTTACTTTTAAACCTTGCTGTTGCAAATGAGATTGAATGGGGGAAATCAGGTCTTTATGGTAATGGTCGTGTTCCCATCGGACTTTATCGTAAAGTAAAAAGTCAATCTCTTTTTCTTGATTGGGAGTCGGGCTCCATTTCTCTGTATCAATTCCTACAGCCCAAGGAATAACATTATCACCGTAAAATACTTCCCACATTTGTCTAACCCATTCACCAGGAACTAAAACCTTTTTTACTGGTAGACGTTCTAAGAGATTTAAATCTTCACAGGGATGTGAAAAGATTGATGCTCCAAATAGAATTGGATTTTTCCAAGCAATCTTATCCAGAAGATGAGGTTTTCCGATAATACAAGCAACCTCTCGAGGATGCTTTTGAATATATCGATAATTATTCACCCGGTAAGGTACACCTAGTTTGTCTAATCCAGCACAGAGATTTAAGAAAACCCGCTTTTGTCCCCCTGCTCTAGGTACACCTCTAATGATGCGACGAATTATTTGACGTGGATAGCGGTCAAATGGCAACCAGCGATCGCTTTCTGGTTCTTCATAAAATATGTTTATTGGTTTCACAGTAATGTTTAAAGCAATATATATTAGTTTTTAATTTTTAAATTAGGGCTTATTTACACCAATTCTGGACGGAGGGAGCTACAGTTACTAAGTCTCCACCTCTTTGGGCTGAATTAAGCGCATTTTTATAAAGAAATGGTATTACTTATACTTATTTAGTCCTCTAAAAGAAGACTTTGTTTATCAGTCTGGGACTGAAAGTCCCAGGTGGTCTGAGTATTTTTTATTCAGTATGTTCTTTCTTTTTAGTTTGAAGTCGGAAAATTGTGAATTTTCAAGGTTGAATTTCGTTTAAATAAAGATAAACAAGTGCGTCGTAACTGTAAAATGTTTTCTGTTTTCCGAAAACCCAAATAAGTATATAGTTTGCCCAACACACCGGGTGATGGTGGTTTAAAATCGGGGTCTAACTGATAAATCCAATCAGCGACTTCACAAGCCTCATTGAGATTCGTATTAGCTATCCAATGAGCCAAAATCCAAAGTATTTTACCAGCAGCTTTCCCACGACGTGGAGTCAGTTCTCCTTTTGCTGCAAGTTTACTCAGACACTTTTTGTAGATAGTTAAATGTTGTAAATTTGTAGCAGTTGTTCTCATTCCTTTCGGAAATTGCAAGCGACTTTGGGAGTGTTGACGATGACAAAAAGTTGGTTGAGAACAAATACTAACCATAGGATTGGCGATCGCAACTTCTATCACAAATAAACGGTCGTCTCGCCAAGCAAAATCTGGTCTATGGGGAATATCTTTGATAAACTCTCTACGGAATAAATAAGAGGAGTAATGGGAACTATCACATTCTCCCAACTGTTGGGCTACAAAGTCATCACATTCAACCCAATCAACTGTGTGGAGAAGTTTTTCACTTTCTGTATAAACTTTGTAACCAGCAACAACTACATCTGCTTTTTGCTTTTGTGCTAAATCGAACTGTAAATCGATAGCATCTTCAGCCAGCCAGTCATCTGAATCTAGAAAACGAATATACTTCCCCTGAGCAACTCCCACACCACGATTGACAGCCCAACACTTACCCCAATTATCTTGTTGCAAACTAATTATATCCGGTTGAGTTTGTAGCCATTCCCAAGTACCATCAGTACTACCATCATCAACCACAATAATTTCAGTTTGACAGCGAGTATGACGGCAAGATTCTATAGCCTTGGGAAGAGACCAAAGACGATTATAAGTAGGGATAATGACAGAAACATCCATGATATTTTTCCGAACAATTAAACCCGATTGGATACTGAGACACTTCTAGTACCAAAAAGTTTTTGATACATGGGTCTAAATATATCTTTGAAAGTGCGGACACTGAGTCTAGGTATTGAGCAAAATAAAGTAGCCCATATATCTGCTGCCCAAACCATCCATCCTTGGTTGCTAACTAAAAATAGTCGCAATTCTTCTCTTTTATAAGGATAAATCGTTGTATGATGTCCCAAGAAATGAACTAAAACTGGACTAACTTCACTAAAGGGATACCAAGCTTGATGCTTTGGATCGGGTAAGGGAGGATTAATCAATCTTGATTTACCCCGCAAAACATCGATATGTAAACCACCAGGACAAGCTTGTGGGTCGCTCATGATGGAACCATCTTCCGTAAGTGGAGATTGGTTATGTAAAGCCATAGCGATCGCCATTAATAATTCATCATTAGGACGATTCCGTAGTCTGACCAAACCAATCTCATCGTACTGGGGTTCTAATTTCCGTGCAGTTGCATAAATGCGATCGCTGATTTCGTTTTTTTGCAGGTAGTAAACGCCACCATTGAATTTAGGTAATGATTCTACTTGAAAACGTTCGCATACTGATGCAATATCACCGAACCAAGTTCCCTGAGAAATAGTATTACCGATAACAGAGACATCATGACCTACAAAGCTATTAAAAACAGGTTCTAAGGAACCAGTACACAGACAATCTGCATCAACAAAGAGAGTTTGTTCGGCTGGGGCAAGTTTATCTAAATGTAGCTTGGGAGAAAAACCCTGACCGTATTGTCCAGGGGTTAATTCAATCACTCCAATGTCTGATAAGTCACTAGGAAGTAAGTGTTTTTGGTCGGTTGCAATAAAAAATTTGACTGAGCTAGCTTTATGCCACCATTTAAAAGAACGTGCTAAATTCACTGCCATCTGGATGTAGATTGGCTTTCCGGTGGCTATAGTTATAACTGCTCTACTATTTTCATTAAACATTGCTGTTTATAACCTCTTCTAACTGTTTTTGTTTAAATCCCAATCGAATTGCTAATGCATCCCGCCAATAAATATGACGTACTGGACCAACATAATGTCTAGCAATCCATTTTTCTTGTAAATAAGATGGAGTTAAAGAATATTGGTCTTCAACAAAACAGGCAATTTTTTCTCTCGACCAAAAAGCACCACCCAGACGATAGTTAGATTCTGCCAGTATTGTCTGTTCTGTAAAGTGGTTAGCTTTTACCGATGCTGCAATCAGTAAATCTTCAAGATTTAATTCTTCTAATAGTTTGCCATCAATAAATGCTAAACCGGCACAAAAGAATGGTGGAGTATATAAATGCTTTAATTTTGACTCAGCTAGTTGATGGTCATATGCTGGCTGAAAGTCCTCCGACATTTTTAAAGTAACTTTAGAATTACTTCCTGATTCAGAAGTTAGATTTGGTAAATTTCTGAACCAGAGAATATCTGTATCGCAGTAGAGCGTCGCTCCCTCTGAACCTGCTTTGATGACCGCAGCTAACTTTAAACCCATAACGTTATTGCTAGCATACTTTCCTAGAGATTCCCGCCCTAAGCTACGGTGATATTCTATAAAATACTCTGGTAGATGAATAGTCTTTTCTCCGGGCCACCATTTTAGGGCTTGCTCGAGTTCTGATACACTAATTGTGCCATCAGAAACTACTTGCAATTTAGGTAACGATGACCAAGCTTGATAAAGAGAATACAAAGATTGCTGTAAAAAAGATAAATGATTCGCACCAGATAGAGCTAAAAACGTTAAAGGTAACTCAGGTTTAGCAACAACTTTCGGTAATGGTAAAGTATCAAGTATCTTTTTATAGATTGAACCTGAGCGAAATGCTAGGGAATTTTTTATACGTGATAGCATAATAAATTATCAGATCCGGTTTAATTTTTAATATTCTTTCCTGAAGGCTTTTACATAAATATTGTTGTTGAGCTGTTCAGCTAATTTTTAATTAACTATAGATGGATTTAGAAGCATTCACCTTAAGTCCAATATGACCAAACCAATTTTTATCCAGATGACGACCACCATATACGGGTGTCTCAACTACCTCAAAGGAGAAAGGATGTTGAACAAATTCCCATCTATTAGCTGGTGGATCTTTTAATTGAACTTCAACTTGGTATTGACCGGGTAAAAGTGGTAATGAAGCTATGGAAAAAACTGCTTCAACTTTTTCCCCTTGATTCAACCCCGGAATCTCTTGAAAATCTCTAAAATCTAATCCAAGTAGTCGATGACGATCTAATGTTGTTATGGATATGTAAAGTCCAGGCTCAATAATATCAGTTTTACCCGAGAAAACCACCTTAATATCAACCGGGTCAAAGGTTTTAATAACTGGATGATTAGGGGTATAAATTTGAACTTTATCTACCTGAAATGATTTTGTACTTATATCAGTATCATCTAAATTGAAACTATCATTCTCAGCAAGATACTTGTCTGTGATGTGATTAATTTCACCAACATCCGCAACAGTACCTTTTTTTAGTAAAACCCCTGAAGTACAGAGACTTCTAATCGCAGACATATTATGACTGACAAATAAAACTGTTCTTCCTTCCTTACCAACGTCCTCCATCTTTTTTAAACATTTTTTCTGGAACTGTGCATCTCCTACAGCCAAAACTTCATCAACTACTAAAATTTCTGGTTCTAAATGAACCGCAACTGCAAAGGCTAATCTGACATACATTCCTGATGAATAACGTTTAACAGGTGTATCTAAAAACCTTTCGACCTCTGCAAAAGCAACAATTTCATCAAATTTTCTTTTTATTTCTTCCTTCCCCATTCCCAGAATTGCACCATTGAGAAAAATATTTTCTCTACCGGTAAGTTCTGGGTGAAAACCAGTTCCTACTTCTAATAAACTGGCAACGCGTCCATTAATTGTAATACTTCCTTTGGTCGGCTCAGTAATTCTACTTAATACTTTCAACAGAGTAGATTTCCCGGCTCCATTATGACCGATAATACCAACTCTTTCTCCCCGTTTTATCTCAAAGGAAACATCTTTGAGTGCCCAAAACTCTTCACTGGTAGCGGCATTAATTATTTGTCGGGGGTGACGAATTCTGTTAGCTAAAGACTTTGTTTGGTTAGCTAATACATCTCTTAAGGCGGTATAACCTTGTTGTTTCTGATGGCTAATTATATACTTCTTGGCTAAATTTTCAACCCGAATAGCTATATCTGACACTGTTTACTCTCCTACCTAAATCACATCTGCAAATGTGCGTTCCATCTTACGGAAATACCAAACACCGCTCCAAAGCAATACAAATACAAGAATTAAAGACAGAATAAAGCCTGGTAAATATAACTTTGACTCACTTCCTAGTATTGCCCAGCGAAAGCCATCTATTACCCCTACCATTGGATTAAGAGAGTAAATAAAGCGCCATTTTTCTGGAACAATGCTACTACTAAATCCAACCGGTGAAATATACAAACCAAATTGCACAATAAAGGGTACGATGTAACGGAAATCTCGATATTTTACATTCAGAGAAGCTAGCCATAGACCCACACCCATAGATGCAGCAAAAGCGATCGCAATAAACAGTGGTAATGTCAAAATTCTCCAAGTTGGCACAAAATTATACCATGCCATTAATCCCAATAAAATCATTCCTGAGACCATAAAGTCTACAAAGCTGACTACCACAGCACTTGTTGGTACAACCAAACGAGGAAAGTAAACTTTTGAGAGCAGGTTAGCATTGGCAATTAAGCTATTGCTACACTCTGATAAGGAGTTGGCAAAAAACTGCCACGGTAGCATTGCTGAAAATACTAAAATTGGATAAGGTACGCCTTCTGAAGGTAATTTAGCCAAACTACCAAATACAACAGAGAATACTATCATGGTCATAAATGGACGAATTAACGCCCAAGCCATGCCAATCGCAGTTTGCTTGTATCGTACTAAAATATCTCGCCACGCAAGGAAGTAAAATAGTTCTCTATACTTCCATAAATCTTGCCAATATTGTTTTTCTGTGCGTCCGGCTTCAATTACCAATTTTGGTTTAGATACAGTTCCTCGACTCCTCATAGTTAGGCGATGCCTCTATTGTATAAAATTTAATGTTTGATTGTGAAGTACTTAGAAATGTTCTCTATATATCTATGTGATTCAACTTTCTTTTAGGTAGATATACAAAAATATCTGGGAAGAAAGTCAATCTTGTAGGACTGAGATCGAAATGACCATCGAAGCCCGATACCTAAAAAAATAACTATAAAGATAATTAATTAAAGCTCCAAACTAATTTCCCAAACTAATTTCCCAAACTAATTTTCAAACTTAAAATCTTTAATACTTTTGGAACTAGGTATTCGCGATTGTCTTTGGGTAAACTCACTTACTGAGGGATTTCCTCCAGGATTCGCGATTCCTGTTACTTGTTGCCAAAGTACATTTGGTGCTAAGGAAACTTTATAAGTGTTAGCTTTATTATCTTTACAGATATGATACCATTTGGTTTTTTGACACTCAGGGCACCAAAATGCTTCCAACCACTCGTTTGGTATCAGTACCGTATTGTTAGTTCCTATTAAAAGTAAAGCGGTTTGTCTACCCATACCTCGCTGCTGAAGCTGTCCCGCTTTATCTGCATAGATTCGATACTTTTGACTAACGCTATCGAGATAACAGCCATGAATCGGACAGTAAATAGAGCGACGTTTAGAACGTTTTCGATTGCGATCGCGTCTCAGACTGACTCCTTTGGGGCGATCGCACCCCCTTTGCATTTTCATGTCCTCTTTGATAATTTCGCCTCCTTTAATAAGTCAAAATTTTCAAGGTTTAATTTATCTCGAAAAGTATTAGAAAAATGTGACAAAGTTTGAATTTAAATCAAAAGATTTTGAAGTATTTTCAATGTCATATCGAAATCTATTAATTAATTCTGTTTAATTGAATAAAATCAGGAATGTTTAGTTTACCCTATTTATAATTGTAATAAAATCTCATATATTTATGATGAATATTTTTACATCTAAATAATTTCTTGGAACAGTAGAAAAAATAAACTATATTAGAACCGTCTTGCTACAATGTCAAACCCGTATTTATCAATATTGCGTAAGTTCTAATGAAGATAATATATGCAATAGTTATAAATCATTTATGAAAATTAATCTTGTAGAGACGCACCATGGCACGTCTCTACAGGAGTTATCTATTCACAAATAAAATAGGATTGCTATATATGCAATTTGAAAAGAAAAAACATTATTTATTCTCTGTGTCTAAGTTAGATACATTTTGTTATCTTCTCTCTAAATTAATAGTAAGTATTACCTACAAAATGTATAATAAGTTAATAAAAAAATGACAAATATT